>NZ_JBIIGK010000002.1:0-63614 GCF_044236515.1 Phenylobacterium sp. | reverse complement strand
CCAGCGAGCCGGTCGCCCCCTCCCACTCGACGTCGAGCCGCGGCGCGCTGACCGCCGCCATCACCCCGGGGATGGTCGCGTCACGCCGGTGGATGTCCTCGATGGCGCGCTGCAGGCGAGCGGCGGCCGCGGCGTTGGCCGCCTTGTGACGGGCGATTGCCTGCGCCGTCGGCTCCGGCCGCGCAGGCTGGGCGCGCCCCTCGGTGGCGGCGGCGACCAGGCCAGCCGCGAGCAACGCGCCTATAAGGGCGGCCGTGTTCGGGCCCGTCATCTTGCGGCCTCCGCTGTCTCTTCTTGGAAGCCGCTGTGCACGCGCCCCCTCCCAGCAGGGAGAATGGACCGCGAAAAGCGAGCCCGGCAGTCGCAAAACTTGCAGCGGAGGTGCGCTGAGTACGCCGGGGCGGCCCCAGGTGCTTGCAGCGCCTTCAAGCCGGCGGCGCGCGGGCCGTCAGGCGAAAGGTGACCTTCACCGCCCCAGGCACCTGATCGGTCGCGGCGAACTCGCCCTGGCCCACCGTGAAAGCCGTGCGATCGACATCTGCCTCGCCGGAGGCTTTGGCCACCAGCCCGTCGATGCGCAGGTGGAACGGCACGCTCAACCGCCGTTCTGCACCGCGCAAAGTCAGGACGCCGTGAGCGACGTAGCGACCCTCGCCAAGGCTCTCAAACCGCGTAGCCGCAAAGGTCGCGCTGCGCCTGGCCGCGACATCGAACCAGTCCGGCCCACGCAGTGCCTCGTCACGTTGCACATTGCCAGTGTCGACGGAGCGAAGGTCCACAGAAACCACGACCTTGGAGCGGTCGAGGGCCGCCGGACTGAAGTGGATCTGGGCTCGCCAACGCGTGAACCGCCCGGTGATCGGCTCGCCGCTCCAGGCGGTGGCGAACGACAGGCGCGCGCCGTCGGACACCGTCCATGGGAGTGGTTCGGTGGACGGCGGCGCCCGGCGGGCCAGGGGCGGTGTGGGCGCGTTCCCGAACGCCACCACGTCCGCCGTGGCCGCCGCCCCGCGGACAGCATACTGGGCGACCCCAGGGGATGCGGGGGCGTGCGCCGAGAAGGGCGGACTTGCCAGGCCGGCTGCGGTGGCGAGCATCAGAGCGCCCAACAGGACGGCTCCCAGTCTCGGCTCCAGCCACCTCCCGGCTTTGGCCCCGGGCGCCATGCGCGTCAGAACGGGCGCTCCGGGGGCCAGGAGCTGATGCTTTAGAGCGCCGGCGACGTGCACCGCGACGAGCGCCATCGCGATCCAAGCCAAGGCGGCGTGACCTGTCTGAGAAGCGCCAAAAGCCATGGCCTTCTGCGCTGGCGGCAGAGTAGCGACGCCCGGGGCGTGGGGCCACGGAACGACGCCGAAAAGCCGCGTCGGCACCGCCAGCCTGCTCGAAGACACCATCAGCCAACCTGTTAGAGGGAGGGCGATCGTCAGGATATAGAATGCGACGTGGACGGCGCGGGCGAGGATCCTTTCCCACCGGGTCAGAGGCGGCATGGGCGGCGGGCGGTGGGTGAGCCGCCAACCAAGCCTGACAATCGTGAGCAGCAGAATCGTCAGCCCGATCGACTTGTGCAGCTGCATGAGGGCGAACGCCTCCGGCGTGCGTCCTCCCATACGGCTGGCGAGCATGAGCTGGGCCAGCACCAAGGCCGCGATCGCCCAGTGCAACACGATGGCCGCGACGCTGTAGCGCGCCTGAGCCTCATGCAGGAGCCGCTCGTCGCCCGGATTCGCCATCGCAGGTGAGTGCCGGCGCAGGCGGTTCCGGTTCACGCCCTATCGAAAGATGGGTCGTGATTGAACCACCCGGCGCTACACTAGGACAGACCCTGCAAAGCCAGGGAGGCCACACTGCGCGCGCTAGACGCCGCACCCGGAATGATCCGGAGCACGGCGCATCCGAGCAAGGACGACGAGGCGCGATGGCTGAACGGCGTCGCGCAGGGCGATCTGCGCGCCTTTGAGGCGCTGTACCGGACCTACCACCCTCGCCTCACGCGGTTTCTGTCCAACATGTTGCACCGGCCGGCCCTGGTGGAAGAGGTGCTGGACGACACCATGCTGGTGGTCTGGAGCCGACCCGAGGGTTTCGGCGGATCGAGCCGGCTCTCGACCTGGATCTTCGGCATCGCCTACCGGAAAGCCCTGAAGGCGGCGCGGCGGGAGGACGAGCCGGTGGCGCCTTCGGGGGTCGACGAAAGGCCAAGTTTAGAGGCCAGCCCGGAACAGGCGGTGGGCCAACGCCAGAGCCAGATAGTGCTGCTGCAAGCCATCCGGCAGCTCTCACCCGAACACCGAGCGGTGGTCGACCTCGCATACTTCCATGAGATGGCCTACCGCGAGATTGCCGAGGTCATGAACTGTCCCGTGGATACGGTGAAAACCCGCATGTTCTACGCCCGCCGCCACCTCAAGACCAAGCTGGCCGGCCGCTTGGTCGACTGGCTGTGAGCCCGACGATGGCGCGCGTCATACCCCTGCGCCCGCCAGATCATCAGGAGCTGCGCCTTCTGCTGCCCTGGTATGCCACCGGGCGATTGACGGAGCTGGAGCGTGCCCGGCTCGAGGCTCATTTGGCGACCTGCGCCGACTGCCGGGCGGAACTGCAGACCGACCGTCGGCTCCACGCGGCGGTCGCGACCATGCCCTACGACGCCGACGCCGGCTGGCTCCGCCTGCGCGCCCGCATGGCGAAGCCCAACGTCGGAACGGTGCGTCGGCTGCTGGAGGCGGGCCTCCAGGCGCCGGGCTGGGTTCGCTGGGCTCTGGCGGGGCAAGCCGCAGTCGCCGCCACCGGTGTGATGTTCGTCGGCCTTCGCTCGCCCGCGCCGTACGAAACCCTGAGCGCGCCGGCCCGCCTGCCGAGCGCTGAGATCATCATCGTGTTCCACCCGGAAACGCCCGAACGGCGACTGCGCGCGATCCTCAACGCCGCCGATGTGCGGCTGGTCGGCGGCCCGACCGCAGCCGACGCCTACCTGCTCGACGCAGGCAAGGACGGAAGCGACGCGGCCTTGGCGAAGCTCCGGGGCCGGCCGGAGGTGGTAATGGCCGAGCCGCTGCAGCGGGACGTCCCCAGCCGGGAAGGCGCCAAATGAGACCCCGGGGCCTGCTGCGGCTGATCCTGACGCTGGTTCTAGCGTGTGGCATGGGCGCCATGGTGGAGGTCGGGGCCGCAACCTCGCAACCGTCCGCGCCACGGCCGTCGGCAGAGACCCAGCAGGTTCTGGTGCTCCTGCCCCTGCCGCCGCCGCATTTCCGGGGACGGCTCGACTATGCCGGCGCTTACGGCGACGGGCTTGGCCGCAGCGCGCGTCGACGCATCGCCACCAGGATCGCTCACGATGAAGGCCTCGCCCTGGTCGACGCCTGGGTCATGCCGGTCATCGGCGTTGACTGCTTCGTCATGAGCGTGCCGCCCGGCCGATCGGCTGCGGAGGCGGCGCAGCGCATCTCCGGGCTAGGGTCGGTGGCCTGGGCGGAGCCGATGGCCGAGTATCGACTCCAGGCGCAAGCCTCCCGGGACGGGGATCCGCTGTTCCGCGCCCAACCCGCAGCCCAGGCTTGGCGCCTGGCCGATCTGCACCGCACCGCCACCGGCCGCGATGTGAAGGTCGCAGTGATCGACAGTATGGTGGACGCCCGGCACCCCGACCTCGTCGGTCAGGTCGCGCTGGTGCAAAACCTGCTTCCCGGTCGGCCCCCGAACGGAGAGGCGCACGGCACCGCCGTCGCGGGCATCATCGCGGCCCGGGAAAACAACGGACAGGGGATCGCCGGCGTCGCACCCGGCGCGCGCCTGCTGGCTTTGCGCGCCTGCCGGCAAACGGACTCGGCGGCGCGCGGGGCGGCTGCGGCCTGCGACACCCTCAGTCTCGCTCGCGCATTGGTCTCCGCCATGGGCCACAAGGCGGAGGTCGTTAACCTGAGCCTAAGCGGCCCGCCCACCCAACTGCTTGGACGCCTCCTGGACGTCGCGATCGGCCGAGGTGCGACGGTCGTCGCGGCCTTCGACAGCCGTCTCCCGGGGGGCGGCTTCCCGGCGTCGCACCCTGGCGTGGTGGCCGTGTCGGACGAGCCGGTCGCGGGCCGCAAGACCGTCTATCTCGCGCCGGGGCGTGACGTGCCAACGACCCAGCCGGGCGGCGGCTGGGGGTTGGTCGCAGGTGGCTCTTATGCGGCCGCGCACGTCAGTGGCCTGTTCGCCCTGATGCGCGAGCGCCGCGGGACCGGACCCCTGACGCTGGTGGCGGACCGGCCCGGCGCGGCGATCGACGCTTGCGCCAGTGTGGTCCGCGCCGGCGCGACGTGCGCCTGCCCGTGCGCCGCGGCCGAAACCGCGCGGTCAGCGGCGCCCTGATGGCGCGGTGCGGCGGAGCGCTGGCGATGACCCTCGCCGTCCTAGGCCTTGCGGAGCCAGCTTGCGCACAGGTAGGCGCCAGCATCAGCTTGCAGTCAGACTACGTCTATCGCGGCCGGTCGCTCACCGAGCAGCGCCCCGCCGTCACGGTCTCGCTCGTTTATGACGACCCCAGCGGTTTCTATGCTGGCGGCGCGCTGACCGCGTATGACAGGGCGCACGACGGCGTCGATGTGACCGACCAGTTCCTATACGCGGGCTATGCAACGCCGCTTTGGCGGGGAACAGCCCTTGACCTCGGCGTCAGCCAGACGCGCACCGTGAGCTATCGAGCGGGGCGGCGGGCCTTCGATTACGCCGAGCTTTACGCCGGTGTCCTCACCGAGCATGTCACAGTGCGAGTTCACTATGCGCCCGACTATTACGAGTCCGGTGTTTCCACGCTCTATATCGACGCCGGCGCTACCTTACGGCCCACCGAAACCCTCCGCCTTTTCGCTCGAGCCGGGGCGCTCACGCCCGTTGGGGGCCGAAGGGGCCCGTTTCTGCAGCGGACCCGGTACGACCTCGCTCTCGGCGTCACTCAGCGCGTCGGCGACTTCGACGTCGGCCTGACATGGAGCCGCCTAACGCCCGCGGAAGGCGCGGCCCCTGGGGGCGGCGTCTTGGTGGTCGGCGCAACCTACTTCTTCTGAAATCCCGCAGCGGGGGCTGAACCTTCCGGTCAGCGCCAGGCACTCACCGACGAACGGCGCGCGCAATGGTGCGGGCCGGGCAGCGGGGAGATACCCCATGGCGGCATTCTTTTTCCGTACGATCACCGCGGATCAGGCGAGCGGTTACATCGCCGCCGCAGACAGCCTCGATTTCGAGGACGCCATTGCCAGTCAGATCAGCGTCAGCTTCCTGGCCGACCAGATCGCGGTAACGTCTGGCGACCGGACCGTCGGCTTCGCGCCGGGCATCTCGGGCGACGGCGATCTGAGCGCGGCCGGCGGCGGTCGCCTGCAGATCGGCGCCGCGATCGACGAGAACCTCCAAGGCGGTGCGGCGGTCGATGCCCTCTATGGCGGGCAAGGCGCAGACACCCTCGATGGAGGGGACGGCGGCGACCTCCTGCAGGGCAATCAGGGCGCCGACCTTCTGCAAGGCGGCGGCGGTTCCGACGTCATCTACGGGGGCCAGGGCGACGATACGATCGTCACCGGCCTCGGACCAACGGAAGCCAACTGGGCCCAGGGCAACCGCGGCGACGACACGATCACCGGTGTCGGTTCGGACACCATCTACGGCGGTCAGGGATCGGATCGCATCACGGGTGGGCCAGGCGCCGGCTACCTGAACGGCAACCTCGGCGATGACAGCCTGCAAGGGAGCGGCGGCGCCGACACCCTCATCGGCGAAGGCGGCCGAGACCTGCTGATGGGCGGGGGCGGCGCTGATGTGTTCATTTTCGAGGCCGGGGCTTCGTCCCTCACGGCCAACGGCGCCGACGTCATTGCCGATTGGCAGGCGTCAGACCGGATCGGGTTGCCGCAAGCCGGTGATTACACGGAGTTGGCCCCGGCGCCGGGCAACCCTGATCCGTATTACGGCGGCGGCGCGGGAACCCCCTACACCTTCGCGACCGGCCTGGCCGCCGCCCAAGAGGCCGCCGTCATGAATCCGGGCCTCAGGATCGTGGCCGTTGAGGTCGGCGCTGACGTGGTCGTCTATGCCGACGCCGACGGCCAACCGGGCTTGGACCTCGCGATCGTACTGACCGGGGTTAGCCTTGAGGACATCAATGGCCTCAACTTCGGTTAGGCGCAGCCTCAAGGCGGCCGACGATCGCCGCAGCGATCTCGCGTGCGCCCCTCGGATCCGGATGACGGTCGTCAGGCAGGCGCCAGGCCCGCGGGATGGGCACGAGGACGTAAGGGACATCCGCGTCGCCCAGCACCCGCTGTCGAAGGCGCCGCTCGACGACGGGTTCCGGCGTCAGAACAGGGACAACGACGAGCGGCTCGGCGCCTCGCGCCCGGGCCTCTCGCGCCGTCGCCGTAAGGACCTGCCGGGCCACAAGGACGGCGGCCTCGACCTCCCCCGTCTTGCGATACGAGGCGCGGCGGCGGATCACCCGCTCCAGCCACCACCGCTCTTCCGGCGGCTGCCAGGTCAGGCCGGGCGCAAACCTCGGCCGCGTTTCCTCGAGCGTGCGGTACATCGCCGACGGCAGAAAGAGGGTCACGACGGCGACCGGCTGCCGAAACCGACCCCATTCCTGACGGAAGCGCATGAAGGCCTGGTCGATGGAGTAACCTTCCACCGCCAGGTCCGCGACCTGAACGCCGGTTTCCTGCTCCACTTGCGCGGCGATCGTCTCATCCCACTTCAGGCCGTAGCCGCACATGATGGACTCACCTACCAGCAGGATGGTCGGTCGAGCCGGATCAACCCGCTCGCCAGCCTCGGCCACCCGATATCCGGAAGGGTCGAAGACGTAGCGGATGGAGCGCCCGCCTGCGTCGCCGTAGCTCACGCGGCCGGCGGCGAAGCGGAACCCGAGCTGGGCGTCCGGCACCCGGCGTGGCTCATGCGCCGCGACCTTGTGCTCCAGCCGAGGCTTCTCAGTCATACGCAGGATCAGTTCCGCCGCCGGGATTGCAAGGGCGGCCGCAAAAAGGCTCGGCGCCGCCAGAGCCAACAGGCGGATCAACCCGTGCCGATCCGCCCGCCGCTGAAGCCAGGGCCGCACCTGAACCACCAGCAGCACGGCAGCCAAGACCGCGAGCGTCCGGAGTGTGTGCAGCCCAATGACCGTGTGAGACCGAGGGATCCGAAAGTCCGGCAGGAAATGTCGATCCAGCCACGCCTCGTCGGCGGAGAGCGCCCAGAACAGCAGAGCGCCAGAAGCAGATGCCAGAAGTAGGTCCAGCAAAACTCTGCGTCGCCGCCGCGCCGGCATCTGAGACATGGGCCGAGTTTCTCTCTGGCCTACGAAGGTTAGCTCGGCCAGTTCAGAGAGGGAAGCAATGCCTGCCTTCTTGAGGCCCTTGCATCATTTCGCCTGGCGTCATCCCGACCGCCGGGCGCGTCTGCTTTTGCGTTTTGCCGAGGTCGAGGCCGATGGCGGACGAGATCTCGTCCGCGCGGCGGAACTGACCAGCGACGCCAGACTGCGGCTCCTGTTTCTGCGTCACGCGCTGGATGAGCAGCGCCATGCGGATCTGTTCCGCCAGCGCGGCCTGGAAATCGTACGAAGTCGACCGCGTGCCGCCGGCAAGAGAAGCGCAGAGTGGATGGCGCCGGGCGAGCGCGGCCTCGACGACGTCCGGGTCGACGAGGAGCCTGAAGCGGCGCTGCTCGCCTTCTTGCACCTGTCGGAGCGCGACGCGGCCCGCCAGTTCGACGACTACTCATCTGTGCTGGCAAGCGACCCCGCGACGCAGGCGGTGTTCCAAAAGGTGGTGCGCGATGAGGCGTTTCACATGACCTACACCCACCAGCAGCTGGTCCGCCTGGCCCCAACGGACCACCGCCGGGTGCTCTGGCGCGCCCGTCTTCGGCGGCTCTGGAAGCTCTACCTTCGGCTGGCGGGCGGCCTCGCCGCGCTCATCGGCGGCGTGGTCCTCAGCCTGATCTACTACCTCCTGCTGCCCCCGTTCGCGCTCGCGGCGAAGCACGCCGCCAAACGCGAGGCGCCCGGCTGGACAGCGGCTGCGGCAGTTCCCGACGGCACATTGGATCGGGAGTACTGAGATGAACATCCTCGGCGTCTCCGCGCACTATCACGACTCCGCCGCCGCCCTCGTGGTGGACGGCATGCCCGTCGCAGCGGTCCAGGAGGAGCGGCTTTCCCGCCGCAAGAACGACGCGGCCTTCCCGCTCAGCGCCATCGGCTGGTGCCTGGAACGCGGCGGCCTGCAACCGGCCGACCTTGACGCCGTCGTCTTCTACGAGCGGCCGATGCTGAAGTTTGACCGCGTGCTTGCTATGGCGCTGCGGGCTTTCCCGCGGGGTCGCTCCGCGTTCGCACACGCCATGAAGAACATGCTGGGCGACAAGGCCTGGGTGCGCGGGACAATCTGCGGCCACCTCGGTGTGCCCCGCGACAAGGTGCTGTTCACCGGCCACCACCAGTCGCACGCCGCCGCTGCATTCCTGACCGCTCCGACGGACGCCGCAGCCATCCTCACCGCCGATGGCGTCGGAGAGTGGGCGACCCTGACGACGGGCGCAGGTCGGCGGAGGCGCGGCGGGCCAGCGACCATTTCACTGGAGCGGGAGGTGCACTTCCCGCACTCCCTGGGGCTCCTTTACTCCGCCTTCACGGCCTACCTCGGCTTCCAAATCAACGAGGGCGAGTACAAGGTCATGGGGCTAGCCGCCTACGGCAAGCCGACCTTCGTCGACGAAGTCCGCCGGGTGGTCCGCCGAACGCCGGACGGCGCCTTCGCCCTCGACCTGTCGTACTTCGAGTTCCACACAACGGTGGCTCGCAGCTACTCGCACGAGTTCCTCGATCTGTTCGGGCCGGCGCGCGATCCCCACGCCGCCATCGACCTGACCAGCGCGGAGGGGCGCCGTTTCGCCGATATCGCGACCAGCGTGCAGGCGGTGCTGGAGGAGATCCTGCTCGACATGGCGCGCGACCTGCGCCGGAGCAGCGGATTGCCGGACCTGTGCCTGGGCGGCGGCGTGGCGCTGAACGGCGTCGCCAACGCCCGCCTGCTGCGGGAAGCAGGCTTCGAGCGCGTCTTCGTGCCCTCCGCCCCTGGCGACGCCGGATGCGGCCTGGGGGCCGCACTGGCCGCCGACCGGCTGCATTTCGGGCGGCCTGATCAGGCGGTCCCAGACCATCCGTTCTGGGGCCCGAGCGTCGACGACGCGGACCTCGTGCGGATCGCCCGGGAGGACAAGCTGCCGTACGTGATGCACGCAGACGGTGAGCTGATCGAACAGGTGGCCGATGACCTGGCGGCCGGTCTGGTCGTCGGCTGGATGGACGGGGCGTTGGAGTTCGGGCCGCGGGCGCTTGGGCACCGCAGCATCCTGGCGGCGCCGCAGTCGGCGGCGATGCGCGACCGGCTGAACCGGGACATCAAGCACCGCGAGGAGTTCCGTCCGTTCGCCCCGGTGGTCCCGGCCGAGTACGCGGACCGCTACTTCGACCTGCCGGCCGGCGGCGCGCGGCTCAGCCGTTTCATGTCGGGGGTGTTTCCGGTCCGGCCGGAGCATCGCGGGCGGCTAGCGGCGGTCACGCACGTGGACGGCACGGCGCGGGTGCAGGTCCTGCAGCGTGAGATGGAGCCTCGCCTGCACGCGCTGATCATGGCTTACGGCGCCCGGACGGGGCTGCCGGTGCTGCTCAACACCTCGTTCAACCTGGCCGGCGAGCCGATCGTGAACCGGGTGGCGGAGGGCTACTCCACCTTCCGCCGCTCAGGGATCGACGTGCTGGTCGCCGGCCGGGCCCGGGTCATGAAGCCAGCCCTGGCCCGCGCCAACCGCAGGAGAGCCTCCGATGCTTCCAAAGCGCAGCCGATTCCAGCGGCAGATGATCGTCATCGGGAGCATGGCGGGCTCCACATCTGACTTGGTCCGCGGCCTGTGGCAGGGCGGCGTCGAGAAACGGGTGATGATCCCGCTGGCGGTGTTCCTGTGCGCGACCGGGGTGATCCTCGTGGCGGCGGTGTCGGTCGAGGCGCTGGCCCCCTTCGTCTACGCCATTTTCTGAGATGGTCCCGCTCGCCCACGAGCTTCTGGCCTGCCCCGTCTGTGCGGGACGACTGGACGGGCGCTGGCGCTGCGAGGGCTGCAGGGCGCTCTACGCGGAGACGGACGGCGTGGCGCGGCTTCGGCAGGCAGGCGACGCCCGGACCGACGCGGTCCGCGCCTTCTATGCCGAGGCCCCGTTCCCAGGCTATCCGCCGCAGGACAGCCTGACCTGGCTGCGGGCCCGCGCCGACCGCAGCCGCTTCGCCCGGCTGCTCGACCTGGCGATCCCTGGCGACGCCCGCATCGTGGAGGTCGGCTGCGGCACCGGGCAGATGAGCCTCTACCTCGCGCGTGCCGACCGCCAGGTCGTAGCCGCGGACCTGAGCCTAGATTCCCTGCGGCTGGGCGCCGCCGCGGCCCGGCGCTTCGGACTGGAAGGCGTGCGGTTCGTCGAGACCGACCTCCACCGGCCCGGGTTGCGCAGCGGCGCATTCGACGTCGTCTATTGCTCCGGCGTCCTGCACCACACCCCCGACCCCCGCCTGGCTTTCGAGAGGGTTGCGCCTTTGGCGCGGCCGGGCGGAATGATCGTGCTGGGCCTCTACAACGCCGTGGCCCGCCTGCCGCTGCGGCTGCGACGGGCGGTTGGCCGGGCCACCGGCTTCCGCTGGATTCCCTTCGACCCCGTGCTGCACGACCGGCGCCACGAGCCCGCCCGCCGCCGCGCCTGGCTGCGCGACCAGTACCTGCATCCGCAGGAGAGCCGCCACACGCACGGCGAGGTCGTGAGGTGGTTCGCCGACAACGGCGTCGACTATGTGCGCGCCTTTCCCAGCGCCCTTTTCGACGACGACGGGGGGAGCGGCCTGTTCGACCCCGCGCCGGACCACTGGCCCCTGGAGAGCTGGCTGGCGCAGCTCGGCTGGATGGCGCAGCTCGGGCACGAGGGCGGGCTTTTCATGATGATCGGTCGCCGACGGGAGAGCGCCGCGCCCGCCGAAGGGAAATCCGCCGGGCAGCCCGCCATTCCATCGGCGCTTGAAAAGGAACGAGCCGCATGAGGACGCCCATCATTGCGGCCGCCTGCTGGGCGCTGGCGACGGCCGGCGCCCTGGCCGCCCCGGTCAGCGCAGATCCGGCTCAGACGCCGGCCGGGCGCTATATTCTCGACGCGCAGCACGCGAGCCTGGTCATGAAGGTCTCGCACATGGGCTTCTCCCGCTACACGATGCGGTTCAACCAGATATCCGGCGGGTTCGACTACGATCCGGCCAACTGGCGGGCGACGGTCGTGAGGGTCGAGATCGACGCCGCCTCCGTCGACACCGGCTCGGCCTCGTTCAACCGGCAGGTCGCCCAGATGCTCGACGCCGACAAGCACCCGAAGATCCTCTTCGTCTCTCGCGGCTTTGAAGAGGTGGAGGGGCTGTCCGCCAAGCTCGTCGGCGATCTCACCTTCCATGGCGTGACCAAACCCGTCAGCCTGGACGTCACGTTCAACGGCGCTGGCCCCGGCATGATGGGCGGGGGCACGCGCCTGGGGTTCTCCGCTTCAGGGAGGATCAAGCGGTCGGATTTCGGGGTGACCGAGTATTCGCAGTGGGTAGGTGACGACGTGGCCCTGCTGATCGAAACCGAGTTCTACAGGCGATAAGAGCGCATCAGCACGAGCCGCTCGCGTGCGAAGACCCTGCTCCAGGTCAAGGCCAAGGGACCGGCGCTCACCTCGGAGTCGACATCTCACCGCAAGTACTTAGTCATGTACCTGCGGACGGATTCCCCCTTCCCTCATAGCGACGGGCAGAACTGATCAGTTGGCCGGCGACGATCTGCATCAAGGCTCGGTTCGCACGCTTACCGCGATGACAGCAACCGATCCCTCGACGGTGATCCTGAGAATTAGCCAGGCGCGCAAGGTCTATGGCGACCAGGTCGTCCTCAAGGGCGTCGACCTCGATGTCATGCAGGGCGAGTTCCTCACCTTCCTGGGGCCGAGCGGTTGCGGAAAGACGACCCTGCTGCGGATGATCGCCGGGTTCGAAACACCCTCGGCGGGCGAGATCTCGATCCAGGGACGACCGATGCGGGGGGTGGCGCCCTATCACCGCCCCGTCGGCATGGTGTTTCAGGACCTGGCGCTGTTCCCCCACATGTCGGTCGCGGCGAATGTCGCGTTCGGCCTGGAAGTGCGCGGCGTCGCCCCCCCGACGATCGGGCGCGAGGTGGCGGAGGGAGCCGCTGAGCGCCCTGGACTTCAAGCTGCGGCGCCAACTTCAGATCGAGCTGAAGGACATCCAGAGAAAGCTCGGCACCACGTTCATCTTCGTCACGCACGATCAGGACGAGGCGTTGACGATGTCGGACCGCATCGCCGTATTTTCGGACGGCGAGATCGTCCAGGTCGACACGCCGAGCAACATCTACAACCACCCGCGAACCAGCTTCGTCGCCCAGTTCGTCGGCGAGGCGAACATCTTCGAAGCCCAAATCGACACGCATGCCAACGGCCAGGTCACGGCCTGGCTTCCGGAACTCGGGGTCAACCTGCCCTTGCCCGATCCTGCCCTGCGGCCCCTGGAGCGGACGGCGGTGGCGATACGCCCCGAAAACCTGCGCATCGCCAGCACGGGCGGCGCGGCCGGAGTCTGGGCTCCGGCGACCGTCACCGAGGTGGTCTATGCGGGATCGTTGGTCCGCTACGGGCTGACCGCGGGCGCCAAGCCGATCTCTGTCACGCAGACGGTCGAGCGCGGCCATACCGACCTGTTCAGCGTCGGGGACGCGGTCCACCTGTCCTGGAAACCGGGCAGTGCGATGCTGGTTCAGCAGGGCCCCGCTGCAAGCCACGATTCCAGCCCTGACCGGCCGACGATCGCGAAGAAGGGAAAGCTTCGTCGCCGCTACCTGCTGGCGCTTGGCGGGGCGGCGGCCATCGGCGGCCTCGTGGTCAGCCGCCTGGGCGGGTCCGGCGGGGGCGAAGACGCCGTCGTCATGGGCACGTGGGGCGGCGGCAACGCCGAAGCCTGGCGCCGAGTGCTGGCGGACTTCCAGGCGAGCACCGGGATTTCGGCCCGCGTCGCGGAATGGGCGGATCCGGAACCAGCGCTGCGCGCCCAGGCCAGCGACCCGAAGTACAACGTCGGAATCTGCACCGCCCTCGACACGATCAGCCTTCAGAAAGACGGCTTGTTGGAGAGCTTCTCCGACGATGAGCTGCCAGGCCTGAGCCAGGTCGATGAGAGGTACGTCGTCCGGGCCAGGGACGGCCGGGTGATCGGGCTGCCGATCTACTTCTCCTACTATGGCATCGCTTTCAATTCGGCCCTGGCGAAGCCCGGGGATTTCGAGAGCTGGAGCCAACTCGGCGACCCGAAGTGGAAAGGCCGACTAGCGATCAATCGTACGGTCTGGGCGGCGAGGTACGACCTGACCCTATTTGCTCATCTGGCGGGCGGCACCGAAGCCGATTGGCGGCCCGGTCTGCCCCTGCTGCGCGCCCAGGCCAGCAACTCGGTCGTCGCCTACACCGGCATGGCGCAGATGAGCTCGCTGTTGTCGCGCGGCGAGGTGACGGCGGTGCCTTATTATTCCGCCCGCTTCTGGGGCAAGGCGACCGTGCCCGGCGTCACCTTCCAGCTTCCCAGGGAAGGCGGCCTGATGCTGCCCTACATCCTGGTGATGCCCAAAGCCGCGAAAAACCGCGAACAGGTGCGGGCGCTGTTCGACTACTGCCTGCAGGCCGCGGTGCAGGAAAAGATCTTCGCAGAGTCCGGCTACATGCCGATGAACTCCGAAGCCAGGTTCACGCCCGAGCAGGCGCAAAGGGTCGGCATGTCGCTCGGCGCCCTGCGGCAACGCCTCTACAATCCCGACTGGAATGTCGTCGCGCGGACCACCCCGGCCCGCATCGGCGCCGTCGAGAAGATCATCAATGGCGTCTGAGCCGCCAGGCGAGGATCGGGGCGCGTCATGCAGCTAGGGCGCTGGCTGTATCTCGGCCTCGCGCCCATGGGCGTCGTGCTGGCGATCTTCATGTGGGGCCTGCTTCAGCTCGTGCTGGGCTCGTTCCACGGCGCGGACGGCTTCGGGTTGGCAAATTACGCGGAGTTCTTCTCCCGAGCGGACTACGTCGCGGTGCTGTTGCGCACCCTGTGGGTCTCGGCCGCAGTGACCGCGATCAGCCTGCTGATCGGCTATCCGGTCGCCCATTTCATCGCCCGCTACGAGGGGGCCAGGACCTTCATCCTGCTGCTCGTCATCCTGCCGTGGATGGTCAGCGTCGTGGTGCGCACCTACGGCTGGATCGTCATCCTCGGCAGCACCGGCCTCATGAACCAGTGGCTGATGTGGCTGGGCGTGCTCGATGCGCCGGCCAAGCTGATGTTCAACACCACGGGGGTGATCATCGGCATGGTGCATGTCTTCTGCCCGTTCATGATCATCGCCGTGCTCACCTCGCTCATGCAGGTGGGACGCAACCTGGAAGAGGCCGCGATGATCCTCGGCGCGCGACCCGCCCAGGTCTTCGGGCGGGTGGCCTTCCCGTTGAGCATCTCAGGCGTCATCTCCGGCTCGACCATCGTCTATCTGATGTGCAACGGCGCGATCATCACGCCGCTGTTGCTCGGCGGGCTGCGCGAACGGATGCTGGGCACGCAGATCTACCAGGACCTGTTCCAGCTATTCGACATCCCGAAGGCCTCGGCCATGGCGATGATCCTGACATTGGCCGCCGTCGTCGTCGTCGCGCCGCTGCACCTGCTCGAGCGTCGCCTCACGCGCCACACGCGTTCCAGCCAGGAGAGTTGAGCGTGGTCAGTCTGACGAAAGGCGCCTACCGCACGCTCGTCACGGCGGTCTTCCTGTTCCTGCCGGCGCCAATCGTGATCGTCATCGCCTCATCGTTCTCGCCGACCGGCTACCTGAGCTTTCCGCCCCAAGGCTTCTCCCTGCACTGGTATCGCGAGTTCCTCGGCAGCTCCGAGTGGATCTCCGCCCTCCTCACCAGCGTGCTGCTCGCTTCGGCGACGGCGGTCATCACGGTGGTGGTGGCGTTCCTGGCGGCGCAGGTCAGCGCCCGCAAAGCGTTTCCGGGCCGCGGGCTGTTCGAGGCTGCCGTCCTGCTGCCGCTGGCGTTCCCCCACGCGGCCCTGGCGGTGGTGATGCTGAGCCTGCTCGCCGCCTTCAGCCTTCGCGGGACCTTCCCGGGCCTGCTTCTGGCCCACGTGATCCTGGCGATCCCCTACGCCTACCGGCCGATCATCACCGCGCTGCGCCGGTTCGATTGGAGCTGCGAGGAGGCGGCGCTGATCCTTGGAGCCGACAACTGGACGGTGATGCGCCGGATCGTCATCCCCATGCTGCGGCCTGCCATCACCACCGCGCTGCTGTTTTCCTTCATCATCTCGTTCGACGAAGTGACCATCACCATGTTCCTGATCGGTCCCGACATCGCGACGGCGCCGGTGCGGATCCACGGCCACATCCAGGAAAGCAACACGCCGGTCATCGCCGCGGTGTCGACGCTGTTCATCGGCGTCACCCTGCTCAGCGTGCTGGCGCTCGAGCGCCTTGTCGGCCTCGAATTGTTCGTCAGCAACGAGACCTCGCGCCACTAGGCCGCTCAACCGAATGATCAGTTCCCAACGCCGCCGGAGCCCCAAATGAAAATCGGAGTAGAGATCGGCGGCACCTTCACGGATGTCATCCTGGCGGGCGACGGGCAGGCGCCGCTTGCGATCAAGGCGCCGTCGACGCCTGAGGACCCCAGCATCGGCGCCATCGATGGGATCAAGCGCCTGCTGGAGAAATCCGGTCGCAACCTCGGCGAGGTCGACGAGATCCTGCATGGCTCGACCGTCGCCACCAACGCGCTGATCGAGGCAAGGGCGCCCGCACCGGCCTCGTCACGACCAAGGGCTTCGAAGACGTCCTGCTGATCGGTCGTCAGGAGAAGACCGACATCTATGACGCGTTCTACCAGCGGTCCCGGTCGCTCGTGCCGCGCGAGCTCATCCGCGGCGTCACCGAGCGCCTCGCCGCCGACGGCTCGACCTTGCAGGCGCTGGATGAGGACGAACTGCTCGAGACGGTGCGCCATCTGAGGGAGGAGGACGGCGTCGCCTCCCTTGCGGTGCTGTTCCTCCATTCGTACCGCAATCCGGCGCACGAGCGACGGGCGCGGGCGCTTATCAACCAGGCCTATCCGGACCTGGATGTGACCATATCGTCGGACATCTCGCCGGAGTTCCGCGAATACGAGCGGGCCTCCACGACGGTGATCAACGCCTATGTGCGCCCGCTTGTCCGCCGCTACGTCGACAATCTGGCGCGCGAGCTTTCGGGGCTGGGCTACAGGCGCCGGCTGATGATCATGCAGTCGAACGGCGGCGTGTTGCCGGCCGAGGTCGCCGCAGAGCAACCGGTCCGGATGATCCTCTCCGGCCCGGCGGCGGGGGTCACGGGGGCGGTCCACCTGGCCAAGGCCGGGAGCCATCGTAACCTGATCACCATGGATATCGGCGGCACCTCGTGTGACGTCTCGCTGATCAGCGACGCCGTGCCGGAGATGGTCAGCAAGGGCCTGTCCGAATACCGCATCGACGGGCACCCGATAAACATCCGCATGATGGACATCGCGACCATCGGGGCCGGCGGTGGCAGCATCGCCTGGATCGACGACGGCGGCATGTTGCGGGTCGGACCGGAAAGCGCCGGCTCGAAGCCCGGGCCGGCCTGCTATGGCCGCGGGGGGACCCAGTTCACGGTGACTGACGCCCTCGTATTGATGGGCTTCATCGATCCGGACCGGTTCATCGGCGGCGAGATGCAGATCCACGCCGGCCTGTCGAGTCAGGCGGCGCGGCCGTTGTGCGACGCCCTGGGCGTGAGCGAGATCGAGCTGGCGCGCAACGTCTACAGGCTGACGGTCAACAACATCGCCCAGCAGATGCGGCAGGTGACGGTGCAGCGCGGCAAGGATCCGCGGGGATACGCCGTCCTGCCCTACGGCGGGGGCGGCGCCCTGTTCGCCGCCGTGGTGGCGGAGGAGATCGGCGCCGACCACGTCGTGGTGCCGCGATTGCCCGGGGTCTTTTCCGCCTACGGCCTGACCACCGCCCAGATGCGGCTCGACGTCATCAAGTCGGCGCCGGGGACCCGCCTGTCGTCGATCTCCAGCGCGATCATCGAAGCCGAGTTCGCCCGCCTCGAGGCCGATGTCCGCCAGCATTACGCGAGCTTCGGCGTCGACCCCTCGGCTGTCGCCGTATGGCGCCATGCGGACGCGCGTTACGTGGGCCAAGGCTTCGAGCTGACCGTGCCGATCTCGGGCTCCGACGATCTCGCCCGCGCGGTCGCCGACGGGTTCAACCAGGCTCATGCCGACCGTTACGGTCACAGCTTCCCGGAACAGGAGCTTGAGATCGTCAGCTACCGGGTCGATGGCGTAGCCGACCTCGGCCCCCGGGCCGAACGCCCCTTCGTTGCGAACCCGCAGGCGCCGCCGAAGGGAACGAGTTCGCCGGCGCCCGGCGGCGAGACCTTCACGACCTATGACCGCGAGGGGCTGCCCGAGGGCTCGGCCCTGGCCGGCCCCTGCCTGGTCTATGAGGCCACGTCCGCCGTTTTCGTACCGCCCGGCTGGTCATTGACCGTCGACTCCAGGGGCGACCTCATCCTGGCGCGGTCCGCCGCCGGCGCCGCCATGCAGGAGCAAGGCCAATGACCATTGATCCGGTGATGCTGTCGGTGGCCAACAACATGTTCCATTCGATCGCCAACGAGATGGGCACGGTGATGCTGCTCTCGGCCAATTCCTCGATCGCACGCGAGGCGAAGGACACCTCGACCTGCCTTCTCGATCCAGACGGTCGAGTTGTCGCCCAGTCGATCATGATCCCGATGCACATGAACTCGCTAGCGATGGCGGTCCGCGGCTGGAAGGAGCGGTTCGACCTCGCGAACACCGAGGAAGACGACGTCTATGTGATGAACCACCCGTATTTCTATGGGCAGCATCTCAACGATATCATCATCATCATGCCGGTGTTCGCCGACGGGGCGCTGTGCGGGTTTACCGGCAGCATCTGCCACCATGTCGACGTCGGCGGCGCGGCGGTGATGAACGCCCACGCGACCGAGCTGTTTCAGGAGGGATTCATCATCCCGCCGGTCAAGGTGAAGCAGGCCGACGCCTTCAACGGCGGCGTCCTGGAGCGGATCATCGAAGCCAATGTGCGGGTTCCGGGCGTCGTGGTCGGCGACTACCGCGCCCAGTTCTTCGCCTGCCGCCGCGGACAGGAGCTGCTGCGGGGGATGGTCGGGCGCTATGGCCGCGATGTGGTCGTCGGGTGCATGCAGGAGCTGCAGGACTACGCCGAGCGCCTGATGCGGGCGACGATCCTCAAGATCCTGGACGGGACTTATTTCGGCGAGGACTTCTGCGACAGCCTGACGCCCGAAGGACAGCAGATCCCGATCCGGGCGAAGATCAGCATCCAGGGCGACCGCGCGAGCGTGGACCTCAGCGAAAGCAGCGATCAGGTCAAGGGCCCGATCAACTCGCCGATCGCCTCGACCTATTCGGCCGTCTACACCTTCTTCGTATCGATGGTGCGCAGCGGCACGATCATCAACGACGGCAGCTATCGCCCGATCGAGATCGTCACCCGCAAAGGCTCGATCTGCGACCCGGTCTATCCGGCGCCGGTGCGCACCCGTATGACGACCAGCTATCGCACCTTCAGCGCTTGCCGAAAGGCGATGGCCGAGGCGGTTCCCGATCTGGTTCCGGCGTCTGGGCATGACTCGACGACGTCGGTGGCGTTCGCGCGGCGGCAGGTCGGCAGCTACCACGTCTATCAGGAGATCATCGCCGGCGGCCTCGGGGCCTCCAAGCACGGCGACGGCTGCGACGGCATCGCCCAGCCGCTGTCGAACAGCGGCAACATCCCGGTCGAAGTCATGGAGGTCGAGGCCGACTATCTCCGCGTCCGGTCCTACGGCCTGATCACCGGCTCCGGCGGCGCCGGGGTCCACCGCGGCGGCATGGGCATCCGCAAGGTCTTCGAGGTGATCGGCGACGGCGTCAGCTTCTCCTCGACCGGCGACCGCACGCAGCGTGCGCCCGCTGGGTCCGACGGCGGCGGCGACGGCCGGCTGGCCGGCGTGATCATGGAACGCGGCGGCGAGCAGACCCGTCTGGGCGGCCACAACACCATGGCGGCGAAGCCCGGCGACGTCTTCACCATCGAGACCGCCGGCGGCGGCGGCTGGGGCGATGCGTCGGCGGGTTAGAAGAACCGCGCGGCGAATTCGCGGACGACGACGCTACGTAGTCTCCCGTACGGGCCAGCCCTTACGGACATCTCCGAATTTCGCGGAATCCCGGGGCCGCGTACGCCTTCGCCATAACGAAGGACGTCGACATGACCTTGCAGGCCCGCCCCTCCGAGACCGCCCCCTCCGCGCTGATCGCGGCCATGGACACGCTCGCCACTACGCGCCTGTTCGGCCGGGATGAAGAGGTTTATGCCCAGGGCGCGCCGGTCGAGCATCTCTATAGGTTGGTGCGCGGCGTGGTGCGCACGACGCGGCTGACCGCCGACGGCCGACGCCAGGTGGGCGATTTCTACTATGCCGGCGACCTGCTCGGGCTCGAGGTCGGCCCCGATCACCAGTTCTCGGCCGAGGCGCTGACCGACTGCGAGGTTCAGGTGGTGCGCCGCGGCGCGGTCCGCGCCTTCGCCGGCGATGCGGCGATGGATCGCGCCATCCTCGAGGGCATCCGGCGCGAGCTGGAACGGGCCCAGGCGCACGTCATGCTGCTCGGCCGGCGCAGCGCCCGCGAGAAGGTCGCGGCGTTCCTCAAGAGCATGGCCGAGGGCTGCGCGGGCGCGAGGGGCGGGCCGCAGCCGGTCGAGATGCCGATGGGTCGGCAGGACATGGCCGATTACCTGGGCCTGACGATCGAGACCGTCTCGCGGATGCTGACCCAGCTGCAGGACGAAGCCGTCGTCGAGTTCCCCGCCGTCCGCCGGTTCCAGGTCAAGAAATGGGATCGGCTGGAGGCCCTGGCGGCCTGATCGCGCCCCTGCCCGGCCGGTCCTCCCCCGCGGGCCGGAGCTGACGCGCAGACGCCGGACGGGTCGCCGTCCGGCGTCTTTTTCTTTGCCGGAGCCTCTCAGATCGCCCGGGAATGCCGCGTGGCGTCAGGTGCGAAATAGGCGTCGAAGGCCGCGGCGATCGAGCGGATGACCAGACGGCCCGCGCCGATGGCCGTCACCCGGCCGCCCACGTTCCTCACCAGACCGTCGGCGACGAAGGGGGCGAGGCGCGAAATCGCCTCCGAAAGCTCGGCGCGCTTACGGCCATGCCGAGCGCAGACCGCGTCCAGGTCGACGGTCAGGTCGCACATCAGCCGCTCGATGATCTCGCCGCGGAAGCGGTCGTCGGCGGTCATCGCCACGCCGCGCGCAACCGGCAAGCGCCCGGACTTCACCGCCGCACGCCAGGCCAATTCCTGCGCCGCATTCTGTACGAAGCCCTGCGGCAGCGAGCCGATGGACGAGACGCCGAGCCCCAGCAGGGTCGGCGCGGCGTCGGTCGTGTAGCCCTGAAAGTTGCGCCGCAGGGTTCCCTCGGCCAGCGCCGCCGCCATCGGATCGTGCGGCGCGGCGAAATGGTCGAGGCCGATCCGGACGTAGCCGAGAGCCACCAGCCGTTCGGCGGCCGCCTCGCTCTGGTCGAGCCGCTCTGCGGGACCCGGCAAGGCGGCTTCGTCGATCAGCTGCTGGTGCGCCTTCATCCAAGGGACGTGGGCGTAGCCGAACAACGCGATACGCTCCGGCCGCAGGCGCGCCACGGCGTCGATGGTGGCGAGCGTCGCCGCCGTCGTCTGATGCGGCAGGCCGTACATCAGGTCGAGATTGATCCCGGAGACGCCGGAGTCGCGCAGCCAGCCGACGCAGCGGGCGATATCCTCGAAGCTCTCCCGCCGGTTCACCGCCGCCTGAACCGTAGGGTCGAGATTCTGGACGCCGAGACTGGCGCGGGTCAGACCCGCCTGCGCGGCCGCCTCGACCCACGCCTTGGTCAGGACGGCGGGGTCGAGCTCGGCGGCGATCTCGATGTCCGGCGTGAAGCTGAACGCCCGGCGCAAGGCGCCGACCAGGACGGCGACCTCCTGCGGCGTCAGCATGTTGGGCGTGCCGCCGCCCAGGTGCACGGCGGCGGCGGGCATGCGCGCCGGCAGGGCCGCCTGCAGCAGGTCGAGCTCCGCCAGCAACATCTCGACATATTCGCCGACCGGCGCATGGCGGTTCACCGCCCGCGTGTTGCAGCCGCAGTACCAGCACAGCCGCTTGCAGAACGGGATGTGCAGATAGAGCGAGACCGGATCGTCGGGCGGCAGCGCTGAGAGCCAGGCGCGATACGCCGCCTCGTCCACCGCGGGCGTGAACTGCACCGCCGTCGGATAGCTGGTGTAGCGGGGCGCGCGGCCGTCATAGCGGGCGACGAGGGCGGCGCGGTCGGGCTGGCGGTCGGAGGTGTCGCAAGGGGCGAGGCTCATGTACCTGTCCTGCCGCAGAGGACCGCGCCGCGCCGTGATCTCTATCAAACCGCCGGCCGATCCTCGGGATCGTCCACCAGGATGCGGTTGGCGTCGCCGACCGGATCCTCGTACTGGCCGTCGCGCAGGGTCCACCAGAAGGCGCCCACCGCCATCAGGCCAAGGCCGACCGAGAACGGCGCCAGGATCAACAGGATCTCCATCAGCGGCCTCCCGTCCGCAGGGCGTTGAGCGTCACCACCAGCGACGAGCCCGACATCGCCAGGGCTGCGATGAACGGATTGATCAAGCCGAGCATCGCCGCCGGCGCGGCCGCGAGGTTGTAGAGCGCGGCGAAACCGAAGTTCTCCAGCGCCCGACGGCGGGCCGAGCGGGCCACGTCAAGCGCCTCGACCACAGAGCTCAGGGCGCAGCCGGAGAAGACGAGGTCGGCGGCGTTCTGGCTGGCTTCCAGCGCCGAGCCAGGAGCCATGGCGGCGTGGGCGCGGGCCAGGGCGGCGGCGTCGTTGAGCCCGTCGCCGACCATCAACACCTTCCTGCCCGAAGCCTTGAGGCGGTCGATCGCCTGCGCCTTCTCTTCGGGCGTCAGGCCGCCGCGCCAAGCGTCGATCCCCGCCTCGACGGCGGCGCGGCCGACGGCGGCGGGGGCGTCGCCGGACAGCACCTCGACGGTCAGCCCGCGGGCGCGCAGGGCGCCGATGGTCTCGGCCGCGTCGCGGCGCAGGGCGTCGGAGAACCGAACGCGTAGCTTGATGTCGTCCTCGAACCCGAACCACAGCTCGGTCTCAGAGGCGGCGTGCTCGCCCGCCCCGACGAAGGCGGCGCGGCCGAGGCGCGCGCGGCGCCCGCCGATGAGGCCCTCCACCCCCTGCCCGGCATGCTCGCAGGCGTCATCGGCGACCGGCCCGATCCCCGCCTCGGCGGCCAGGGCGCGGGCCAGCGGATGGCGCGACGCGCGGGCCAATGGGGCGGCGAGGGCGAGGAGGGCGGGCGACGCGTCGACCAACTGCGGGCGCCCCTCGGTCAGCACGCCGGTCTTGTCGAAGACGACATGGTCGACCTCCGCCATCCGTTCGAGGGCGGCGCCGGACTTGACCAGAACGCCGCGCCGGAAAAGGCGCGCCGAGGCGGTGATCTGCACGGCGGGAACCGCCAGCCCGAGCGCACAGGGGCAGGTGACGATCAGCACCGCCACGGCTCGGATCAGCGCCTCGCGCGGGCCGAGGCCCAGCATCCAGCCGCCGACGAAGGTCAGGGCCGAGACGGTGTGGACCACCGGCACGTAGACGGCGGCCGCCTTGTCGGCCAGGCGGACGTAGAGCGAACGCGCCTGGGCGCCGGCCTCGACCAGCCGGGCGATGGCGGCCAGGGCGGAATCCTCGGAGCGGGCGGCCACGCGGACCCGCAGCAGGCCGGTCAGGTTGATCGCCCCGGCCCGGCAGAGATCCCCGGGTCCGGCCGCGGCGGGCGCCGTCTCGCCGGTCAGCAAGGCGGTGTCGAGCTCAGACGCGCCGTCGAGGATCACCGCATCGACCGGCAGCCGCTCGCCCGGACGGACGACGAGGACGTCGCCCGGCGCCAGCTCGCTGAGCGGCACGCAGCGCTCGGCCCCGGCGGCGTCGAGCCGGTTGGCGGCCGGGGCCTGGAGCGCCAGGAGATCGCCGGCGGCGCTGCGGGCGCGGGCACGGAGCTGGTGATCGAGCCAGCGGCCGATCAGCAGCAGGAACAGCAGGGAGACCGCGGCGTCGAAATAGGCGTCGTGGCCCTTCAGCACCGTCTCTGAGAAGCTGATCGCCAGGGTCAGGATCACGCCGATGGAGATCGGCACGTCCATGTTCGCGCGCCGAGCCTTCAAGGACCGCCACGCCGAGCGGAAGAATGGCAGCCCGGCGTAGAAGGCGCACGGGGCGCCGACCGCGCCGGAGAGCCACATCATAACCGTGCGCGTGGCGGGGCCGAGTTCCTGCCCGAACAGCCCGGCCCAGAGCGGCACAGAGAACATCATCGTGTTCATCGCCCCGAAGGCGGCGACCGCCATGGCGAGGATCAGCGCCCGGCCCTCGCGGTCGTGGGCCGCCTGGGCCTGGCCGGGGTCGTAGAGGGTGGCGGGATAGCCGAGGCGGTCCAGCGCCTCGACCACCCTCGCCGGATCGCCGGCGGACCCCGTGAAACCGACCGTCAGCTTGCCGGAGGTCAGGTTCAAACGCGCCTCGGCGACGCCGGGCACGGCGCGGACCTCGCGCTCGATCTTGGCGAGGCAGGCGGCGCAGCGTGCGCCGCGCACCAGAAGGTCGACCGAGCCCTGCCCGGCGGCGTCCTTGCGGACGAAGGCGGAGAGGTCCGGCCGGCCGGCGGCCTCATAGGTCAGGGCCATGTCAGCCTCCGTTCGGCGACGAAGCGGCGGCCCGCGGTGTCGCTCGCCTCGGCGGTAAGGTCCCAGGCCCCGGCGATCCGGCCGGTCGCGGCCTCGTAGCGGCCCGGCGCGGTCTCGATGAACTTCGGGGTCAGGCGGCCCGCCTCGGTGGCCGGGCGCTCCAGCCGCGCGGCGATGTCTAGGCCTCGGATCGGGCTGCCCGCGGCGTCCTGCACGGTGAGCGTCACGACCCCCGCATTGGCGGTCGCGGCGGCGCGCCAGCCGAGCGCAGCCTGGGCCCGCTGTTGGGCGATGCGCTGGTTGTAGAGCAGCCCGTCTTCGTAGGGCGTCACAGACACCTGGCCGGGGAAGGTGCGCAAGGCCAATACCGTGAACAGCACGTCGACGGCGATCACGACGGCGAAGAAGGTCACAACCCCGGCCAGCATGTGCCAGCCTGTGAAGCGGAAGCCGGGCTTTACGCCCGCGGGAGTGGTCGCGCTCATAGCTCGTTCGCGGCTCCGGAGAGGAAGGTGGTCTTGGCGCGCACCGTGCGGCCCTGGCCCGTCACCTCGAAGGCGGCGGGCAGGCGGGCGGCGGTGAGCGCCTCCGGGCGGGCGGTGACGAAGACGCGGACCGCCGTCACCTCGTTGGGCGGCAGGATCACGCGCAGCGCGCCAGCGGCCGGACGGCCCGGCGTGCGGACCCGGACGCCCGGAACGCCGCTGAAGCGCACCTCGACCGCAGCCGGCTCGAAACCGCGGTTGGCGATCTTCAACGTATAGCCGTTGCGCACGGCCCCATCGTGCAGCCGGACGAACGTCGGGTTGCGGTCGCGCAGGGCATGGAGGTCGAGGCTCGTTCGGGTCGCCAGGCCATAGGCCATCAGCGCGCTGACCAGGACGAGGGCGACGGCATAGTAGCCGGTCCGCGGGCGCAGCAGCTTGTAGCGCGGCCTGTTGCCCTTCTCCCGCTCGGTGACGGCGCTGTCGGTGTCGTAGGCGATCAGGGCTTTCGGCCGGCCGACGCGGGTCATGATCTCGTCGCAGGCGTCGATGCACAGGCCACAGTTGATGCACTCGAGCTGCGGCCCGTTGCGAATGTCGATGCCCATCGGGCAAGCGACGACGCAGGCTTGGCAGTCGATGCAGTCGCCGCGCCCGTCCCATCCAGCGCTCTTCTTGTGCGCCCCGCGCGGCTCACCGCGGTCGTAGCGGTAGGTGACCTGCAGGGAATGGTGGTCGAGCATGGCGCCCTGGATGCGCGGCCAGGGGCACATGTAGATGCAGACCTGCTCGCGCATGTGGCCGGCGAACACATAGGTCGTGGCGGTCAGCAGCACGGAGAAGATGTAGGCCGTGGCCGGCGCCTGGCCGACCCAGTACTGCTGGATCAAGGTCGGGGCGTCGTGGAAGTAGAAGATCCACGCCCCGCCGGTCGCGAAGCCGATGGCGAGCCAGGTCAGGTGCTTGCCCGCCCTGCGCCAGGCCTTGTCGAACGACAGCGGCGCGGCGGCGAGGCGCATGCGGGCGTTTCGGTCGCCTTCGAACAGCCGCTCGACGTAGATGAAGAGGTCCGTCCACACCGTCTGAGGGCAGGCGTAACCGCACCACAGCCGGCCGAACAGCGCCGTCGCCAGGAACAGCGCCAGGGCCGAGATCACCAGCAGGCCGGTGATGAAGTGCACCTCCTGCGGCCAGAGCTGGATGTCGAACAGGTAGAAGCGGGCGCCTTCGAAATCGACCAGCACCGCCTGGTCCGGCAGGGCGCCGGGCCGCTCCCAGCGGATCCAGGGCGTCACGTAGTAGATGCCCAGCATGAGCGCGAGCAGCGCCCACTTGATCGCCCGCCACCGCCCGCGGACCAGCTTCGGATAGATCGGCGTGCGCGGTGCGTAGAGGCCGCCGGCCCCACCCTTCTTCCGCAGCCGGGCCGCGGGCGACACCGGACCCGTGGTCTCGGCCGCCCGGTTCTGCGACACGCAATCGATGACCACGGTCATGGCGTCGGCGCGCCTCCGATCGCGGCCACCTCTTCCTCGCCGCCGCCGGCGTTGGCGTGGATGTAGACGGCGAGCGCCTTGAGCGTCTCGGGGCTGAACCGCGCTTCCCAGGTCGGCATGACGCCGTTGCGGCCGTTCCAGATCTGGGCGCCGATGGCCTCGCGGTCGGCGCCGTAGAGCCAGTCGGCGTCGGTCAGGTTCGGGGCGCCCATGGCCGCGATCCCCTGCCCCGCCGGCCCGTGGCAGGCGGCGCATTGCTCGGCGAACAGCAGGCCGGCGCGGCCGGCGGCGGCCAGATCAGCCTTCCGCCCCGACAGGGCCACAACGTATTCGGTCAGGTCGCGGATCTGGGCGGCGTTCAGCATCTGGTCACGGCCGAAGGCCGGCATGACCGTGGCGCCG
Organism: Phenylobacterium sp.; assembly: GCF_044236515.1. Classification (GTDB taxonomy): domain Bacteria; phylum Pseudomonadota; class Alphaproteobacteria; order Caulobacterales; family Caulobacteraceae; genus Phenylobacterium. Next base: position 37,226 of record NZ_JBIIGK010000002.1, on the reverse strand, counting down.
AGGGCCTGGGCGTGGCCGGAGCGGACGCCGACCCGGATGGTGCGATGGATCTCGTCCAGCGACCCGCCGTAGAGCCAGACGTCGTCGCGCAGGTTGGGATAGCCCTTGGCCCCCGCCCCGCCCGCGCCGTGGCAGGTCGCGCAGTTGTCGCCGAACACCGACTGGCCGACCTGCAGCGCCAGGGCCTGGAGCTCGGGACTTTGCTCGATCTGCTGCAGGCTGACCGACTTCAGCTTGGCGCCCGCCTGGCCACGCACGGCCTCGAGCCTTGCAAGCTCACGCGAAACGTTGGCCCGGTCGGACTCCCCTCGCAGGCCCTTGGTGTAGCCGCTGTTCCCCGGCCAGGCGGGCATCAGCACCCAGTAGACCACGGCCCAGAGCACCGAGCCCCAGAAAACCCACAGCCACCAGCGCGGGAGGGGGTTGTCGAGCTCCTTGATGCCGTCCCACTCGTGGCCCGTGGTCTCGACGCCAGTGTGGTCGTCGGTTTCGCGCTCAGACATGGTCGGTCTCGTCGTTCTCGAGCGGCAGGTGGGCGAGGCGCTGGAACGCCGCCTTGTTCTTGGGCCACAGCGCGTAGATCAGGCCGGCCAGGAAGACGGCCACGAAGTAGATCGTGCCGCCCTGCTGGGCGAAGCGGGCGGCCGCCTCGTAGGTCAGGCCGCTCATCGCAGGTTCTCCGCGTCTTCCGCCTTGTAGGACCGGAAATCGACCGTCGTGCCGAGCATCTGCAGGTACGCCACCAGAGCGTCGAGCTCGGTCAGGCGCTCGGGATTTCCGTCGAAGTCACGCTGCGCGATCTTCACGCCGTAGCGCTTCTTCAGACCCGACTGCTCGCCGGCGAAGGGGTCGACCTGGGTCTCGAGGTCGAGCTTCGCATTCTGAATCTGCACCTTGGTGTAGGGGACCCCGACCCGCTTCAGGGCGACCAGCCGCGCCTCGATGGCCCGGTAGTCGAGGTCCCTTTCCGCCAGGAAGCGGTAGGGCGGCATGTTCGATTCCGGCACCACCGAGCGTGGGTCGACCAGGTGGTCGCGGTGCCAATCGTCGGAGTACTTGCCGCCGACCCGGGCGAGGTCGGGCCCGGTGCGCTTCGAGCCCCACTGGAATGGGTGGTCGTACATGCTCTCGGCCGCCAGGCTGTAGTGGCCGTAGCGTTCGACCTCGTCGCGCAGCGGGCGGACCATCTGTGAGTGGCAGACGTAGCAGCCTTCGCGGACGTAGATGTCGCGGCCGGTCTGTTCGAGCGGGGTGTAGGGGCGGACGCCGTCCACCTTCTCGATCGTGCTCTCCAGATAGAAAAGCGGCGAGATCTCCACGAGGCCGCCGATCGACACCACCAGGATGATGCCGATCACGAGCCAGATCGAGTTCTTCTCGAGGGTCTGGTGCTTCTTCCACATGGGCGCGGCCCTTACTCAGCCGCCGCGAGGGCGGGGACGGGCGCGACCGGAGTTCCGAGCGCCTTGACGGCGCTGGGCATGCGGATCGTACGCCACAGGTTGTAGGACATGATCAGCGCGCCGCCGAGGAACATGAGGCCGCCGACAGTGCGGATGATGTTGGGGATGTGCTTGGCCGCGACGGTCTCGACGAAGGCGTTCGCGAGGTAGCCTTGCGGCGTGTACTCGCGCCACATCAGGCCTTCCATGATCCCGGAGACCCACATCGAGGAGATGTAGAGCAGCACCCCAGTGGTCGCGATCCAGAAGTGCCACTCGACGAGCGCGTTGGAGTACAGCCGCTCCTTCTTCCAGAGCCACGGGACCATGCAGTAGATGCAGGCGAAGGTGATGAAGCCGTTCCAGCCGAGCGCGCCGGAATGGACGTGGCCGATGGTCCAGTCGGTGTAGTGCGAGAGGGCGTTCACGGCCCGGACACTCATCAGCGGACCTTCGAAGGTCGCCATGCCGTAGAAGGCGATGGCCACCACCATCATCCGGATCACCGGGTCGGTGCGGACCTTGTCCCAGGCCCCCGAGAGGGTCATCAGGCCGTTGATCATGCCGCCCCAGGACGGCATCCACAGCATGATCGAGAAGGTCATCCCCAGCGTCTGGGCCCACTGCGGCAGGGCCGTGAAGTGCAGGTGGTGCGGACCGGCCCAGATGTAGATGAAGATCAGCGACCAGAAGTGGACGATGGACAGTCGGTAGGAATAGACCGGCCGCTCCGCGCGCTTGGGCACGAAGTAGTACATCATCGCCAGGAAGCCGGCGGTGAGGAAGAAGCCGACGGCGTTGTGCCCGTACCACCATTGGGTCAGGGCGTCCTGCACCCCGGCGAAGGCCGAGTAGCTCTTGGCCTCCAGCGGCCCGACGGGCATCGCCAGGTTATTGACGACGTGCAGCAGGGCGATGGTGACGATGAACGCCAGGTAGAACCAGTTGGCGACGTAGATGTGGCGCTCGCGGCGCTTCCAGATCGTGCCGAGGAAGACCAGCAGATAGGCGACCCAGACGATCGTCAGCCACAGGTCCACGTACCACTCGGGCTCGGCGTACTCCTTTGACTGGGTGATGCCGGCCATGTAGCCGGTGGCCGCCAGGACGATGAACAGCTGGTAGCCCCAGAACACGAACCACGGCCAGGCCCCGCCCGCCAGCCGCGCCTTGCAGGTGCGCTGGACGACGTAGAAGGACGTGGCGATCAGGGCGTTGCCGCCGAACGCGAAGATCACCGCGCTGGTGTGCAGCGGCCGTAGCCGGCCGAAGTTCAGCCAGCCGGCCTCAGGGAAATAGAGCTGGTTCGGCCAGGCGAGCTGGGCGGCGACGAACACCCCGGCGGCGAGGCCGGCGACCGCCCAGAACATGGTGGCGATCACCCCGGCCCGGATCACCCCGTCGGCGTAGCGCGAGGTGTCGGTGCGGAAGCGGCCCGATCCCAGGCCCACCGACATCACCAGGAAGGCGGTGACGAAGGCGGCGATGGCCACATAGCCGTGGAAGCGGAACGACGGGTCCGGCGTCAGCGCCGTCGCCAGGATCGAGCCCAGAGCAAGCAGCCCGGTGAGCGTGTAGAGGAGGATGACGTCGAACGACATCTCCTCCTGATTTGCGAGCGCCTGGGTCATGGGTCCGGACAGCGGTTGAAGACTGTCCGCTTCCATGCCGCGCCGCCTGCCCCGGGGCCTTGATATCGGTCAACGACCCCCGGTCACGATTGCCGCAACAAGGCCCCACAACGGCAAGGGGTCGCGCATGTCGGCACATCTCAATCGCGCTGAGCGGGCGATGTCGGCGCTGCTTGGCCTCACCCTGCTGGCCAGCGCCGGCCTGTCGCTCGACCTCGCGGGCGATCACATGGCGTCCCTGGGGGAAATCTGCGGCGGCGACAGCGCGCACTGCGCCTGGTGCTACGCCGCCGCCGGCCTGGGGCTGGCCGCGCTCACCGCCTTCGTCGCGGCCGCTCGGCCAAGCTTCCTACGGTCGCATTGTGACGGACCGCCGCTCTTCTATCTGTCCGCACATGCCGACCTACCGCGTTTACAAGCTGAATCCGGCCGGACGCATCGTGTCCGGCGAGTGGATCGAAGCAGCTGACGGCCGGTGCGCGAGATCGAGCGCACGCAATGTGCGACGCCGCGACACCGTCTGTGGAGGTTTGGCGAGGCGCACGGCGGGTGGGCGTCCTGCCGTGCGAGAACGAGGCGTCTCGGCCGGCCGGTTAGCGGCTTGAGGGGCGGCCAGGACCGCCGGGCGCTCGTCTTCGCTACAACGATCACAGGGCGGTTGAGGGTCTCGTGCTAGACGACAAGCCGACGTCCGCTTCCGACCCGGAACGGCTCTAAGCTCCGAGCCTGCAGTTGTCCTCCAGATGAGCGCAAATCGCGGGCAGCAGCAGCAAGACGAGCGCCGACGTCTCGCATGCGCCCGCGCGGTTCTGTTTGTGGGACATATGCTCAACGTCGGTCGTCGCAAGCCGGACCAGGCTGCGTTGTCCTGATCCGGCCTGCGGTCGCGCGTCAATAATTGGCCTTGAGAGTCACCCCGTAGGTGCGCGGATCGCCGAGCGTCCCCGCGATGGCGCCGGTGTTCGTCACTAGCAACGTGAAAAAGCTCGGTACAGCTCGCCCGTTTGAACGCTTCCCTTACTGGGATGGAGTCGAAACCATTGAGCTCCCGCCAACGCTGGGCGCGTAGGGCTGGGACCTCTCAGCGCCATCGGAGTTCGCTGGGCAGGCGTCGCCGTAGACACGGCACGTCGCGCCACCGCCATTTTTAGAACGCGACTCGCCGAGGCGACGATCGGCAGCATCAGATGGCCGCTGGCCTCTGCGTCCGCACCATTTCACCGACGGTGCCGAGGCTCGGTCCGAGGCGACGCCTGCCGGCCCCGACCACACGAACGCCAGGCTATTGCCGCGTCAGCCAGTAGGTGACGAACTCGTGCGTCTTGCGTACGGTTCTCGGCGGCCCGGAGAAATAGAACTCGCTGCCCGCGAAGACCTTGCGCTCGCGCCAGGTGACCTCGCCGGTGTCTTCGCCCTGTAGCGCTTCGCGCAGCCTGCCGCGGTGGGCCTTGGGGACGAAGGAGACATAGGTGGCGTCGGACATGGGGACTCTCCCGCAACGCCCGAGCGTCCCACAGGTAGGCATCGCTCACCATGCACAAAGGCGAACGATCCACAGGATGGGCGGCTCCGCCCGCGACTGCGCGCGGCCGGCCTCGTATGGCGTAACCCAGGAGCCTCGAAGGCTCCCAAACGCCGCCCACGCGGCGAGCTGACGCAGCGACGTCTTGCCCGGTGTCGCCCGCCGCCGGGCGCTCGCTGAATGAGGGTTCGGGTCCTCCCCACGGATTTGGCGTGAGGCGGGAGGACGGGGCGGAAAAATGAAGACCATCGCGGTTTTGTCCCGCAAGGGCGGCGCCGGCAAGACCACCCTGGCGGTCAGCCTGGGCGTCGCGGCCCAGCAGGCCGGCCTCAAGGCTGTCGTCGCCGATATCGACCCGCTGCGCTCCGCCGCGGTCGTGCTCGGCGGCCGGCGCGACGCGGGCTCGATCCTGGTCGAAACGAGCGCGCGCAAGCTGAAGGCGGTGCGTGACGCTTGTCACCGCAACCGGTGCGACCTGCTCATCCTCGACACCCCGCCGTCGCCCGCGAACGACGTCGTCAAGGCGGTCGAGATCTCCGACCTGTGCCTGGTGGTCTCCCGCCCCTCGGCGCTCGACCTCGCGGCGATCGAGGAAACGGTCCAGCTCGTCCGCAGACATCATCGGGACGGGCTGATCGTCCTGAACCAGTGCCCCTCGGCCCGGAACGGTGTCGAGGCGGGCGTCACTCGCCGTGCTCTGCAGGCGCTGGAGTTCGGCCGCCTGCCGGTGGCGACGACGAAGATCCGTAGCCGTCTGTCCTATCAGCAGGCCGCCATCGAGCGGATGGGGGTCACCGAGTTTGCTCCCGGCTCCGAGGCGGCCGTCGACCTTCAGCGACTGCTCGTGGAGGCCGGCGAGCTGACGTCGCGGGGGCCGGCCCGCAAAGACCACCCCGCACTTAGCGAACGCGCGGCGGCGTCGAACGCTCAGGGCGGAATGGAGGATACCTGGGGCAGCTCGACGCTGGGGCTTGTCACAGCGTCCTCCGCACTGTCCTGGGAATTCGCCTAAGTCCAAAGAGCCGATTCATATCGGCGAGCGTGCTTGGAGCGGCCCTACCATTGCGGGGTCGGGGCCTCTCCTTCCAGGAACTCCCGCAACCGGCGCGCACAGCCGCGGTCGATCTGCGCCCAAGGCAAGCTCTCGACAGCGAACAGCTCAACCCGGCGGATCTCACGGCTCGCCACCGGCCGGACGCTGCCGATGTGCGCGAAGAACACCGCGATGTGGTCGTCCGCGAGCGCCTCGCGGTGGGTATGCAGCGACAGCAGCCGAGGCGGCTCCGCAAGCGTCACGCCGGCCTCCTCCCGCAACTCCCGCTCCACCGCGCCGAAGACGCTTTCGCGAGGCTCCACGCCGCCACCCGGCAGCCACCAGCCCCCACGATAGGTGTGCTCCACAAGCAATATTCGGCCGTCTTCGTTCTGAGCGATCGCGCGCACCCCCAGGACCTTTCCCTTGGCGACCCGCCAGTAGAGATAGGCTATCGGCCGCAGCAGATCGGCCAGGCGCCTGAGCCAGCGGATCCCTGCCCCCGCTCCTACTGAAGCCGTTGAACGGTCGCTGATGTGTCGCCTCCGGACGGTTCCGGCTGTCGCCCCCTACGGAAGCGGGTCCAGCTCCAAGCCGTGAGTTTTCATCCCCCACTGGTGCTGCAAGCAAGGAAACAGTAGAGCCAAACCACTCAAAGGGCAGGACCGCGTACGGCCAGTAAGGTTGGCGCTCGCCGCACCTTACCTACCCACGGACATCGTCACGGCTCGGTCGGCCCAGAGCTAGGCCTCAGGGCGCCTTGGTCAGTGAGAGATCGGCGGTCGTGGTCCAGGTCGCGCCGCCGTCGGTCGAGGTCTCGTTCAGCTCTCGGACCTGCCCGTTCGGCATGAGTTCGAAGCCGAAGCGGCTGAGCCGCTCGACGCCGTCCCGCACGGCGGCGCGCTGGTATCGCACGTGCCCCGGCTTTTCAGCCGCGCCCTTGAAGTGAAGCGTCGAGCCGGTGTTTCCCGCCCAATAGTACTGCCAGTTGTTCTCAGCCTTCGAGTAGCTGAGCACGGCCACGCCGGTGTTCCCGCCGGGCTTGACCGGCATCCAGGTGTGCAGGATTGCGCACCCGTTCGCCGCGCGTTCGAACCGAGCGGTGGCGACCTTGTCCTCCCCGCGACGCACGTCCCATGTCCCGAGGATGTAGTCGTGCTGGCGGAACTCAGGCGTCTGGCACGCAGGGTCGGTCCCGCTCTGCGCATGAGCGGACCAGGCGACGAAGAGGCTCGCCATCGGGGCCAAAAGCGAAACCATTCGACGGCCCGACATTCTGCGGGCCGCGCTCAAAATGCCCGCGTCATCGGCGATATCTTCAGTCCGCATGGCCGTCCTCCCCTCTGCTGAGACGCAAATTGGACGATCGACCAGATTTTGGCAAGCCAGCGATTTCTCCTAGACCCCAGGTCTCGTCAGGAGGAGATCGTACTCGACCGCCCAGGTGGCGCCGCCGTCCCAGGAGGCCTCGCCCAGCTCTCGGATATGCCCGTTTGCGAGCAGTTCGAAGCCGAAGCGGCTCAGACCCTCTTCGCCGTTCCGCGTCGTCCTGCGCCGATAGGCGATGTGGCCCGGCCGCTGCTGTTCACCCCGATAGTGGACGGGGTCGCCACTGTTGCCAGCCCAGAAGTACTGCCAGTTCTGCTCCCCCTCGCAGTAGCTCAGAATTGCGACGCCGGCGTGCCCCCCCGCAGTGGCCGGCGTCCACGTATGGAGGATCGCGCGGCCGTCCGCCGCCAGCTGGAAACGCGCGGTGGCTACCCGATCGCCCGCTCGCCGGACCTCCCAGTCCCCAAGAATGTAGTCATGCTGACGGTGGGGGACGACGCGCGGCGCGGCTTCGATCATCTCTCATCCCTTCTGCCGCGTAGCTTCGCCGCCGGACGAGTCGGCGTGGCCTCACGGTTCCGATCACGCCGCCCGAGTTCAGGACAAACGTCAAGTTTCGGCGCCGTCGCTCGGCAAACCGCGCTAGGACTGGGAGATGCAGCGGGTCGGAGAAGGCATGGGCGAAACGGAATCCCTGAAGGTGAAGCCCCGCCCCGGGACCTATGCGCGTACGGCCAGCACCGTGGAGCAGATTCTGAACGCGACGTTGCGCGTCCTGACACAAGAGGGCTACCCAGCCCTGACCCTCCGCCGGGTGGCGGCGGAAAGCGGCTTCAGCCTAGGCCGGTTGCATTATCATTTCCCGAGCAAGGACTCCCTTTTGAAGGGGCTGCTGGATGCGGTCCTGGCGTCCTATGAAGACCGCGCCGCGCGGACCCTGGATGTGCTGGATCTCGACGACGAGACCAGGTTCAAGGCCGGTCTGTTCAACGTCCTGCGGGACATCCAGTCGTTTCAGACCACGCACCTGTTCCCGGAGCTGTGGGCGCTGGCGAACCACGACCCGGAGCTCTCGGCCCGACTTCACGAGTTCTACTACAAGGCGCGGGCGCCGGCCCGACGCCTGTTGCAGCGCCTGAACCCCACCCTGCAGAATGAGGAGGACCTCGAGACGGTCGTCGTCTTCGTGGCCTGCTTCGTGGAAGGCTCCGCGATCTTCGCCGGGTACGGTCGGCCTTACGCCGGGAAGATGCCGGATCTGGCGGCCATGGCGCTTCGGGGCCTGTTCGATGTCATCACGACGGTGACGCCGGCGGAGCTCGCAAGTCTTCGCACGGCGTGGGCTGAAGCGCCTGCCGAGATCTCCGGACCTCCAGCCTTCCTTCTCCAGCCCCGGCCCCGGTAAGTGACCGGTCGCCGGGCCTGCTCGCCCGGCGACCTTCAGCCCGTCAGAAGGTCAGGCGCGCTTCGACACCGATCGTTCGCGGCTGGTTGATCGAAACCCGCGCCCGCCCAGGCGCTTCCGCGCCCAGCGAGACGACGTCGGAAAGGCTGGCGATCTCGTTCGTCAGGTTCTTCCCGAAGACCGCGAGCTCGACGTTGTCGAACCGCACGCCGGCCCGCGCACCGACGATGTCGTAAGACGGCCGGAAGCGCGGGGCGAGGCTGCCGGTGGCCGGGTCGCGGATGGAGTTCACGGTCGAGATGCTGTTCGACACATACTTGTAGTCCGCGTTCACGAACCCTTCGATCCGCTCCGTCACCGGCCAGTCGTAGCCGGCCGACGCGGTGAGCGTGTACCTTGGCACCTGCTGGATGCGATCACCCGCGCGCAGGCTTCCGCCCTCGAGGGTCTTGGTGATCTTCGCATCCGTATAGCCGAAGCCAAGGCCGAGGCTCAGCCCATCGACCGGGTGGGCGTCGAACTCGAGTTCAACCCCCTGGCTGCGGGCCTTGCCGGCATTGTCGCGGAACAGGAAACCGCAAGGCAGGGTGATCGTCTGCGGGATATCACTCCAGTCGATCCGGAACACCGCAGCCGCGGCGCTGACGCGGTTGTCGAAGGCACGGCCCTTGGCTCCGACCTCATAGCTCCAGACGGAGTCCGATTTGAAGGTCGCGGTGTCCTCCGGCGTGATCCCGAGTCGCGCGAGGTCGGCCGCGCAGGACGGGGCGGTCAACGGAGCCTGGCTGCCGCCCGGCCGGTAACCCTTCGCGGCCGTCGCATAGACCTGGGCGGAATCGGTGAGCTCGTACTTGGCGGAGAACTTGGGATTGATACCGTTCTCCTTATGCTTCCGAACAGGTCCGACCTGCAGGCCGCCGACCGCCAGCCCGTCGGTCGTCGTCTGGGCCTCGGTCTTCGTCTCGAACAAGCGGGCGCCGGCCGTCAGCGAAAGGCGCTGCGTGACGTTCAGCGTGCCCTCGGCGTAGGCCGCATACTCCTTGGAGCTATCGCGGAACTGGCCGGAATAGACATTGGTGTCGAGGCCGAACTCCGCGAGTTCCGCCACCACGGTCGGCGGAAACACCTCGAAGCCCTTGGTATGGTTGTAGTAGAGGCCCGCCACGAGTTGGAAGGGCCCCTCGAAGTCCGACGAGAAGCGGAACTCCTGGGTGAATTGCTTGCCGTCTTCGTCGTTGGCGATCACGGCGCGGGCGATCGGCAGACCGAGCGCCCCCGAAAGCGCCAGCGAGTTGTCCTCGACGTTGGAGGCCGTGCGGTCGAAATAGCTCGTCGCGGAGGTGAACGTGCCGAACGCGCGCTCCAGGCGGATTTCGGCGGACGCCAGCAGGAACTTGTCCTTCGCCGACTCCGGAATGTCGAACTCGCGCAGGTTGGTCAGCGAACTTGGAACCAGCGGCACCGGCGCGAGAGGGTCCGGAACGGCCACGTCGCCGAAGGGGAACCCCTTGTAGCTGTTCTTCTGGTAGATCAGGCGCGGGGTGATCGAGAGGCTGTCGCTCGGCTTGAAAAGGGCCGCGACCGACAGGCCGGACGTCGTCAGGGCGCCCACGCCGTCAACTGTCGTGAGGCCGCCGTTGGCATCGGGATAGGCGCGCTCGAAATAGCCGGCGGTATACTCACGGATGCCCGACACACGCAGGGCAAGGGTGTCCGACAACGGGATGTTGTACGCGCCGTCGACCTGGAAGTTCGGCTTGGGCGCATAGGCCGTGTCGGAGACGCTGGCGTGCAGGCGCCCTGACACTTCGCTCGTGCTCGGCTGGACCGTGATCAGGCGCACCGTACCGCCCATCGACCTGGCGCCGTAAAGGGTTCCCTGCGGTCCGCGCAGCACTTCGATGCGCTCGACGTCGAAGATCTTCGGGTCGAGCGACTCCGGAACCGGCGTCTCGTCGATGTAGAGGCCCGTCGTGCCGCCGCCCGCGATGCCACGCAGGGCGATGGTGCGTGAGTTCACGCCATAGCTGGTGTTGCCGAACGACAGGTTCGGCACTGCCGAGGCGTAGTCGAAGAAGCTGGTCGCAGCCTTCTCCTGCAACGCTTCGGCGCTGACAGCCGTGATGCTGAGCGGCGCCTCCAGGACCGTCTCGGCCCTGCGGTTCGCGGTCACGACAATCTCAGAAATGGACGCGTCGTTCGCCGATTGCGCAAGCGCCGTGGTTCCCCAGGCCGTGGCGATCGCCGTCGACAGAAGCAGTCGAGCCGCTCGTGTGTTGATGACCATTTTCATGGCTCCCCCCTCTAATGTTGGGAGCATTTTGGTCGATTGACCGTTTTTTGACAAGCGTCCGAATTTGGAAGTCCCGCACGCCTGCCTGCCGGCTCTGGAACGCGACGAAGCTTAGCCTCTAGCGGGCGTTCAGCCCTTCCGCTGGTCTTTGCGGATGGAACTGGCTGTCGCCAGGTGGCAGGCGATGGTGAGGACGACCATCGGAATCAGGGCCAGGAAGCCGACGCTAAGCGACTGCGCGCCGTATTCCGCCTTCGCCATATCCGAGATGCGGCCAACGTAGACCGGCCCGAGGCCCAGTCCGATCAGGTTCATCACGAAGAGCAGCAATGCGCCTGAGATAGTGCGTTGAGCGGGTTTGGCCGCATTCTGGACCACCGCCAGAGCCGGAGCGAGGAACATGTTGTTCAGCAGGCAGGGTATGGCGATGAACGCCAGGGCGATCGGCCACGTCGGCGCCCAGACGATACCGAACCAGAACGGCAAGGTGATGGTGAAGGCTATGGCCGGCACCCAGGCGAACCACCGCCGATCACGGGGCGCGAGTCGGTCGACCAGCCATCCGGCGGCGATGGTGCCGACCATCCCCGTGATCCCGAGCACGATGGAGTAGTAGTTGGCGACCTCCACCAGGGTCATGCCCTTGGCTCGGATCAGGTACGGCGCGTTCCAGGCCAGCCCCGCATAGCCCACGAAGGCGCTGAGGCCGCTGGAGATCGCCGTCAGGGTCAAGGTCCGCTGGCGGAAAAATCCGCTGATTGCTTGCAACAGGGGCGGCGCCGGTTCATCGTTCGCGGCGCCGGGGACGTCGTACGCTCCGCGCTTCGGCTCGCGGATCACCAGCAGCAGGACGACGCCGAGGATGATGCCCGGAACGCCCATGGCGAAGAAGGCCGTGCGCCAGCCATGCGCCTCGGCGATGCGGCCGGCGGCGAACGCCCCCAGCATCGAGCCGGCCGGCACGCCCAGCGAGTAGATGGCCAGGGCCGTGCCGCGCTTCTCCGGCGGGAAGTAGTCGCTGATCAGGGAGTAGGAGGGCGGCGAGCCGCCGGCCTCGCCGATCCCGACGCCCATTCGGAACAGCGCGAGTTGCACAAAGTTCGTCGCCGTGCCGCAGAGGGCGGTGAACAGGCTCCACAGCGCGCAGGCGCCCGAGATGATCCAGACCCGCTTGGCGCGGTCGGCCAGCCAAGCGACCGGGAGGCCGAAGGTCGTATAGAAGGCTGCGAAGGCGATGCCTCCGAGCAGTCCGAGCTGGGTGTCGGTGAGGTTCAGGTCCTTGCGGATCGGCTCCGCCAGAATGGCGACGATCTGCCGATCCAGGAAGTTGAGCGTGTAGACGACCGCCAGGAGCCAGGCCACCAGGTAGCTGTAGGCGAGGCCGCTCTTGCCCCCGGCTCCGAGTGTTTCCTCGACGCGCGTCATACCGCTGCCCTCGCCTTGCCTTCGCCCTAAGGACCTCAGCGCTCTCCCGGCCTCTGCCGGTCGAACGTCATGCCGTCGTAAGCCTTGCGCTCTTCCGCCGCCGGATCCGCGACCACCCGGGCTTCGGCGTTGAAGACCATCGTCTCGCGGCGCTCGGCGGTGTAGCGAGGCCAGGCGCCGCTCTTCGCCTGCGGCGTTCCGCTGCGTGCGAAGGACGTCCAGTACTGCTGCACCAGGTCAGAGAGCCGCTCGGCCTGCGCCCGCCGGGCCGTGTCGTTCGGCGCCGCCGCCCGCGCCCCGGCGCCGGGTTTGAAGCCCCAGACGAAGGAATGTTCGATCGCGTGGGGCGCACCCAGCTTTGGGTCGGCCGCCACCCAGTCGAAGGAATAAAGGTAGACGTCAGGGTTGTAGCGGAGCTGAGCCTCGGCCATCCGCACGGCGGGCATGCGGAAGACGAGGTCGCCGGCGATATCGAGCGCCAGCTCGGTCTCCGTGTCGCCGGGACGGCTCTTGCCATAGAGGGCGACTAGCTCGTCCTGCTTGGCTTTCGGCAGGTCGCGCAGCACCGGCATCTCGGCGGCCTTCAGCTTGCCCATCGCCGGGTCGAGCAAGGGGTAGAACCGCAGTTCGTTCTTCGTGTAGCCGAGGAGCAGGTCGATGCTGCGGGCGCTGCCCGCCTCGAGCCGGCGTTGGGAGAAGTCGGGCACCAGCACGCCATCGGCGGTCGGCTGGAACGATCCGTCCCGTTCGATCTCGCGCAGGTCGGCAAGGGTCGCTTTCTCAATGGCGATCAACTCGTCTGCGCTCTTGGCCATCAGCTCTTCGCGCGTGCGGATCCCGCCCTTGGCGAAGAAACTCGCGGCGAAGTCGGCGGCGTGCTTGCGGCTCTTGGTGCTGCCGGCGAAGCCGCTCTGGAGGATCGCCCGGCGGAACGACCGCTCCGGCGCCTCGGTGGCGAGGAGCGCGCTGATGTTCGTTCCTCCGGCCGAGTTGCCGAAGACGGTGACATTGTCCGGATCGCCGCCGAACCTGGCGATGTTCCGCTTGACCCACTCGAGCGCCATCAGCTGGTCGCGCAGGCCGTTGTTTACGCTGGGCTGATACTGCGGCCCGGCCACGGACGAGACATCCAAGAAGCCGAAGACGCCGAGGCGATAGTTGATGCTCACCACGACCACGTCGCCGGTCTTCACCAGGTCGGCGCCGTCGGCGCTTTTGCTGGATCCCTGCCAGTTGCCGCCGCCATGGATCCACACCATCACCGGCCGCTTGCCGGTGAGGGCGGGGGTCCAGATGTTCAGCGACAGGCTGTCCTCGCTCTGGCCGTTGCTGGCGACCGTGCCGCCTTCGTCATCAATCTGCGCCGAGATTGCGCCGAACTCCGTGGCTGGCGTCACGCCCGGCCGCGCAAATGCGAGCACCGGGGGCATGAACCGCAAGGCCCCGATCGGCGGCTCGGCGTAGCGGACGCCGAGGAACGACAGGACGCCTTCCGCATCGGCCGGCCGCCCTTGGATTCGGCCGGAGCTGGTGTCGACGATCGGACCCAGGCTCGCCGCCACCGGCGCGGAGGTGCGCGCGGGGGTCTGGGCGAGCGCCGCGTCCACGCCGCCAACGGAAAGTGCCGCCGCCGCCCCGGCGAGAAGGCCCGGAAGGACGAGCCACGGTCGCGCTGAGGACGGTCGCTTCTCGGCTGGATTGGACATGCCGTTTCTCCAGATGTGCTACTTGTCGGGTCACTCCGCCTTCAGCGGAGCTCGGCCTCGCGCGAGGCGCTGCGGAACAGCAGCAGCACCCAGACCGCCTGGATCGCAGCCACGACGAATTGGTCGAAGGGGAAGGGCTCGCCGGCCACCCGCGCCATGGGGATGTAGAAGACGATGTCGCAGACCAGGTAGCCGGTCGCAAACGCCGCCGGGAGGCAGGCCGTCAAGGGCTTCCGCAACACCAGCAGCGCCAGCGTGGCGACCCAGCCGAGTAGCGTGACGGAGTTCACAAGCCGGTAGTTCTGCCCGATCTCGGCATGGATGCCGTGCTTCGTGGCCCAGGCCTCTCCGCCGCCTGCCAGGGTGGCGTAGTAGCCGAAGATGAGGATCGAGATCAGCGGGACGATGTAAAGCGCCGCCGTCTTGAGGATTTTCATGAGCTGGCCCCGGTCGGTCTTTGGTTCAGGTGTTGAGGATGCGGCGCGCCTCACGGACGCCTGACGCCACAGCGCCATCGACGTACGAATGGCGGTTGACGTCCGTGGCCTCGCCCGCGAACAGCAGGCGCCCGCCGTTGAGCGGCGCGGCGAGCGCGTTGATCACCTCGGGGCCCTTGTGGACCTTGATGTAGCTGTAGGCGCCGCGGGAATAGGGGCTGTCGGTCCAGTCGGACTGCAGGGTCTCGATCGGGCTCAGCCCCGGATCGCCGAGCATTTCCCGGAGGGCGGCGAGCACGATTCTCTGCCGCTCGTCGCGCACGTGGCGCACGAATTGCGAGATGTAGTCGGTGTGGACGTAGCACTGCGCGAGCGGCTGGCCGGCGTTCTTGGAGACGTTCTGGAAGGTGAGACGCCGGCCATCACGACCATCGTAGAACACGCGCGTGGTGAAGTTGTCCGGCAGCGGCTTCGCGAACGCCATCGCGAATTTCTCCATCAGCGCCATGCCAGTGTCCCGGATGGCCGCCTGCTTCTCGGGAGGTAGCGGCGGATCGAACTGCACGCCCCCGGCCTTCAGGCTTCCGGCGGGAGCGGTGAGTAGGACGTGACTGCCGGTGAAGGTCTGGCCGTTTGCGGTCACCGAGGCCTTGTCCCCTTCGAAGCTGACCTTCGTGACGGCATGGCCGAGCTTCACGTCCAGCCCGTCGGCCAGAGCGTTGATCATTCCGACGAAGCCGCCGACCGGCAGCAGGTCTTCCCCGCCGTGTTTGGGAAGCTCGCTGCGCCAGCGCATCGACTTGTCGCGCCCGTCTGTGGATGACCCAGTGCGCAGCATCGCCTCGATCATCCGGCGCTCGGCGCCCTTCAGGCCGCTGTTGTCGAAGTATTCCCGCGTCCACTGCTCGATGGGGTAGTCGTCCGCGGCGTTCGTCGGCGACGCCTTGGGGGCGGCAAGGCCGCGTTGGTGCCGCACGAGGTTGAGCTTCTGAACCTCGTTCAGGCTCGATTTCGTCATGGCGTCATAGACGTTGACGTGCATGTCGACGGGCGACGGCGCGGGCTTGGTCGCCCAATTCATGTCGCGGTAGACGCCGACCAGCGGATTGATCTCGGCGTCCTGGATCATCCCCCCGTTCATGTCGATGACGGCGCCATGCACGTTAGCGGTCCAGGTGCGTCCGCCCAGGCGGTCGCGCGCCTCGAGCACGGTCACCTCGACGCCCGAGTCCGAAAGGACCCGCGCCGCGGCCAGCCCCGCCGACCCGGCTCCGACGATGATCACCCTGGTCGGCTTGGCCGCCCCGCCCGTGGCTCCTTGCGCGAAGTGCTTCAGAAGGGTCTGGCCGAGGCGCGAACCCTCGCCTGCCGCGTCCGCGGAGTCGGCGGGGGCTTTGGCCTTGCGCTCACAGCCGGCGAGCCCACCGGTTGCGGCCGCCAGCAGCCCCAACGTCGCCAGTCGCGTAAACGAACGTCGATCGAAGTCTCTCATGACCACAACGCCCTCCCTCAAGATCACTTTCGCTGAGGCTCAAGCTACGCCGGGATTTCCTGGCCGCGCAACACATTCCGGACATGTGTCCGAAATCTCGCGGAGTGGGCGATGCGGTGCATCGAGGGAGGTGGTGAGATTTCTCGCGCCCTGACGGCGGTGCGACTGAGCGGGAGAAGATGAATCAGGATGGGGGCGGCCAGGCGCGCAAAAAGGGGCGTGATCGCGAAGATCTGCTTCGGGGCTCGGCAGCAGAGTTCGCACTCGACCCACGGCGGACCTTCGTCATTGCGCTGGCTCTCAGGGGATCGACCCCGCTCCGGCGGTCGCAGCTGGGGGTCGCCAGCTTCTGCCCTTCGCTTAAGGTCGGTCTCGGAACTGGCGTAAACTGCGGCAGTTGCCCTCCTGAGACTGGAGAATGCCATGGCTACACCGCCGCGTGTGGTGATCGTCGGAGGCGGCTTTGGCGGGCTCGAGACAGCAAGGGCCTTGGAGCGTGCTCCCGTCGAGGTGACGTTGATCGACCGGCAGAACCACCACTGCTTTCAGCCGCTGCTCTACCAGGTCGCCACAGCAACCCTCAGTCCAGCGGACGTTGCCTGGCCTATCCGCGCGATCCTGTCGCGACAGCTCAACCTTCGCGTTGTGATGGCGCATGTCACGGCGGTCGATACTGCGGCGCGCGTGGTGCGCACCAACGGTGGCGACTTCCGCTATGACCAGCTGGTGCTCGCCACCGGGGCGACCCACGCCTACTTCGGCCACGAGGAGTGGGCGCCGCACGCGCCGGGCTTGAAGCGCATCGAGGACGCGACAGAAATCCGGCGCCGCATTCTGACGGCGTTCGAGCTGGCGGAACTTGCGGGAGACCCGCAGGAGCGGGAGCGCCTGACGACCTTCGTCGTCGTGGGCGGAGGTCCCACCGGTGTCGAACTGGCCGGCGCGATCGCCGACATGGCGCGAGAGGCGCTGCCGCCAGATTTCCGTGACGTGGATCCGAGGCGAGCGCGTGTGCTGTTGATCGAAGCTGGCTCGCGGCTGCTCGCCGCCTTTCCGGAGCCCCTGAGCGACTACACGCGCCACGCGCTGGAACGGCGCGGCGTTGAGGTCTTCCTCGGAGCGCCGGTCACCGAGATCGGACCGCGCTTTGTCGTTCTCAATGGCCGCGCCATCCCCTGCGGCGCGGCCATATGGGCGGCCGGCGTGGCCGCATCGGCGGCCGCCGACTGGCTGCAGGCGGAGCGCGACAGGGCTGGCCGGGTCCTGGTGATGCCGGACCTCTCGGCGCCAGGATTGCCTGAAGTCTTCGTCATTGGTGACACCGCGTCGATCCGGAGCGACTTGGGGACCCCAGTCCCGGGGGTCGCGCCAGCGGCCAAGCAGATGGGGCGCTACGTTGGCGCGCTCATCAAGGCGCGAGCGGCGGGCAAGGCCGCACCGCCGCCGTTCCGGTACAGGCATCAGGGCGACCTCGCCACCATCGGCAGGCAGGCTGCCGTCGTGAACCTTGGGCGGCTGCAGCTGAAGGGGTTCGGAGCGTGGATTTTCTGGAGCTTGGCGCACGTCTACTTTTTGATTGGCTTGCGCAATCGCATCTCTGTGGCGTTCAGCTGGGCCTGGGATTACGTCACCTTCGGTCGACGCGCCCGCCTGATCACAGAGCCGGCGAACGCGCCTTCGGCTGAATCTGCTGCTACCGGGCCCTCAGCTTCCCCATCCGCAGCGTCCAGCGCCAAGTCGGCGGGGGTCGACTCCACGTCCGCCGCCGTTTGGGGCTGACGGCTTACGAGCGACGTCCACACGTCCGCAAACCACCCACAGGCGACGTTCGGAAGGCCCGCTCTCCGGTCACCACAGCGGATCAGAACATTAGACTTGGCCAAAATCCCTTTGGATTTACGCTGTGGATTGGAAAGTGCTCTAAAGGCCGCGCTCCGCCCTGCAATCGAGATCATTTGAGTGTTCGCGAAGCTAGATTGTCATTGGTTACGCTCGTAACGGCCTGGTGAATTGATCTGGCGAGCCTCTGCCGGACAATGGAACCAGCCTCAGGTGAGCGGCCCACCAAGTAAAACGAGCTGTGATACTCGCTGTATCAACCCGCAAAGTGCCTGCGGCGGGAGCTTCGGCGCGGTGTCCACTCCGACAACAGAGCGCATCGGGCTGGAACCGACCCCGATCGGGCTTCGAGTCGTCGTTGTCGACCTGAACAACTTCTATACTTTTCTTACGCTGGCGATCGGCATTCTTCTCGCATCTTTGCGGAACGCAGGGTTCGAGGCCGACCTGCTTTCGCCACTCGCGTATGACGTGCCGGCGGTCGAACGGGAGCGGCCCGACAGGTATTTGGATCATCTCGCGCGCCGGCTGCACTTTGCGACCGGCCCAATGAAGATCGCGAGAGATGCTGCTCGAGCGGCCTACTACGGGAGGCAGAACCGGCCTCACCCCAGAGTGCTCGCGATGGTCAAGCGCGCCCTCGAGGGCAAGCCGGACGCCCTCCTGCTTTCCGCCTACCTTCAGCATTTCAACACGGTCCAGGCGCTGGCGCGGCTTTCGGCTCAGGCCCGAGTGCCCGTGCTGCTGGGCGGTCCGGTCTTCAACCTTCCACAGGTGGCCGAGGCCTGGAGGGATATCGAAGGTGTCGCCGCGATCGTCGGGGCGGAAGCTGACACGGTTCTGCCCGACCTCGTCCGCACGCTGTGCCGGGGCGGCGACCTGACCGCGTTTGAGGGAGTCACTCTGCCCGACGGCCAACGAACGGCGGACGCCAGGCCCCTGCGCCCCCTGAGTCGACGGCTGGTTCCCGATTTCACCGACTTTCCATGGGAGCGCTACAGGGTCCGGATCATCCCGCTTATGGCAGGTCGAGGTTGTCAGTGGGACCGCTGCACCTTCTGCAGCGACATCAGCTCTGTATCGGGACGGACCTTCCGGAACCGCAGCGTCGACGACGTGATGTACGAGATGCGCGAACAGTCTCGCCGCCACCAGACGCAGAACTTCATGTTCCTCGACTTGAAGCTGAATTCAAATCCGAACCTCATGCGCGGGATCGCCGAGAATGTGCAGCGGAACGTGCCTGGAGCCCAGTGGATCGGGACGGTGCACGTCGACCAGCGTGCCGACAATGGGTTGAGCCAGAGGGACCTCCAGGCTGCCGTCAAGTCGGGGATGCGACGGGTAAGCTTCGGGCTCGAAAGCGGCAGCCAGCGGATGCTGGATCTGTTCGACAAGGGGTGCACTGTGGAGCGGAACGCGGAGTTCATCCGGACCGCGCACGACGCGGGGCTCAGCATCCGCTGTACAATGTTCAGCGGCTATCCAGGCGAAACGGCTCATGATCTCGATCTGACGTCCGAGTTTCTGAGCAGACATGGACCTTTCATCGACCGTGTCCGTTTCAACGCCTTTTCTCTTCACCAAGGCACGATCATCTACGATCGGCTGCACCGCGACTCGACCGATTTCCCAGAGATCAAGCTCGGCGACCCGAACGCTCGGTTTGGACGGCGCGGGTTTGTGAACGAGGGCGAACGCCCCCTCAGCTACCGCCGTGCGCGGACCCGCGTGCTGAACGCCGTCTACGCCATAAACAGCCGTGAAATCCGCTCCTCCGCACGCGAGTTCGACGGCTTGATGTGAGGGCCGCATGTCCAATCGCCCTGCGAGTCAACCCGCGCCGCGTCGCCGCCGCCCGTGGCTGACGCCGGAGAAAGAAGGGGCCGCAGCGCCTCAGCCCACGTCGTCCGACGGCGCGAAACTCAACGTCTGCCTGTTCAACAGCGACGATCCTCGTGGGGGCAAGATCGGCGGGACGAGCACCTACGTTCGAGATTTCATCACCTACCTCCCGAACGACATTCGTCTGTTGCTGATTGCGCCCGACGAAATCGGCGACCTCGATCCTGGCGCCATCAACCAGGTTGTCTTCCGCAACCGGCAGATCGACTTCCTGCCGCTTTACCGGGCCCCGACGGCCTACAATGAATATCCCGCCAGCATAGCTGCGTCAGAAACCTTCAAGTTCGCCCGAGCCCTCGTTGGTCACTGGACGCAGTTGCGGCCCCTCCTTCGCCGCGGGAGCTATTCAGTCGAAGTCAGACGCGTGGAGCTCTCGCCGATCGTCTGGTCCTTCGGGCGTCCCTTCATCCAGATGGTGCACGTCTGGGGCCCAAAGGATCAGCCCATGAGCTCGATCCTCGGACGGCATACCGTGCTCCGCGGGATCTTGGAGGCGTTCGCAGCCACGACCGCCGCACGCTTCTTCTCGGTGAACCCGCAGATGACGGCCATGTACAAGCGCGTCTTCCCCTGGGCGGCCCGCAAGATGGCCACGCTGACGACCTGGGCCGATCCTTCGACCTTTCGCCCCAGCCCCTTCGACCTGACCGAGGACAAGATCCGTCTCGCCTACGTCGGGCGCGCCGACAAGTTCAAGCGTTTGGACCTCGTGTTCGAGATCGTGGCACGGCTGGCGGACATCGCGCCTGCACCCGTCGAGCTTCACTACGTTGGTGACGGCGATCTGACATCTATCCCGGGGTATGCGAGGGTCTCCAGCTTGGTCGTAAACCACGGCGTGCTGCGACCGGCAGAGATCGCGGCCGTCTGGCAGACGGTCCACATCGGGCTACTCACCTCCGAGTTCGAGGGCATGCCGCGAGCGCTGCTCGAAGCTTTGTCGTGCGGAAGGCCCGTGGCGGCCTTGCACCTGCCGCAGCTTGAGACCGTCATCTCGCACGGCCTGAGCGGCGCCTTGGTGCCGCGCTCAGCAAGTCCGGTGCTTGAAATGGCCGCCGCGATCCTGGAGCTCTACGCTGGGATCCGCAGTGGCAGGATCGAGCCCGCCCGTGTGGCGGAAAGCATCGACGCCTTCCGGCCCGAGCCCCTGCTTGGTGAAGTCTATGCCGAACACCGCCGCCTTCACCAGCGGAGGCCGGCGATTCAAGAACTCGAACGCTGGCGCCTCGCGCGCCGCCTCCAAACAAGCGTGCGGCGCCTACAAGGACAGTACGAGGCTTGAGCGTGCTTGCGGAGGAGAAGCGAACGAACCTGGCGCCCGACATCGTGGCCATCATCGGCTGCGCGCGAAGCGGCAGTACCGTTCTCGAAGGCAAGGTGCAGCAGGCCGCGAACGTTACGGGTCTCGGAGAGGTCGCCCACCTTTGGAGCAGAGGGTTTCTGCGAAACGAGCTCTGCGGCTGCGGCGTGAACTTCTCGAGATGTGAGTTCTGGACAGAGGTTCTGGCGAGAGCGTTCGGAAAGGTTCAAGTGGCCGACGCCCGCCGGTTTGACGCCGCGTTCCGCTCGGCGGTCGGCGGCGTCGTCCACCTGGAGACGCCGTCCTGGCGCCCGCTGCACGTTGATCCCCTGTTCGGGGCCATCGCACGCGACCTCTATCGCGCGGCCCACCAGATCGGCGGCGAAAGACCTTTGGTGGACTCCAGTAAGCCTGCACATTTCGCGGCCTCGCTAAAGGCGTCGAGCGTCGGGCATGTGCTGCCGCTACACGTATTCCGGAGCCCTGGCCGGAACGTGCAGAGCCTGAGGACGTCGAAGCCGCGACCACAAGCACAGGAGATCGCCTACGCGATGATGCCGAGTTCCCGGACCTTGGCTCACGCAATTGCCCATTGGATCTTCCGGAACGCTCAGGCCAGCAACTTCATCCGTCACCACGATGGCTGCAGCGCGACGATCTTCTTCGATGGCTTCTGCCAGGATGTGGACGCGCAGTTGCAGGCGATCATGGAGCGTCTCGCCCTTCCAGCCCGGCAAGCCGGCCGCGCTGAGACGTGGCACAGCGTGTCCGGCAATCCCGTTCGCTTCCAGCCGAATGGGCTCGAAATCAGAGGTTCGGACGACGTAGTTCCTCTCACTGCCTTCGGGAGCGCGGTCGTTCGATTTACAACAGCTCGTCAGCAGATGCTGCTTGAGGCGCGCTCGCTAGGGACGCACCAGGTTGGCAATGAGTGGCGGAGATCGGCGAAGGTCAGCTAACCAACCTCTGCTGACGCCCCCGTCGTCTGCTCTCCGCACGAGCGCATAAGCACCCGCGGACCCAAGGGCGGAGCAGAACAGATGTCCGACCATCCGCTCCTGAACGACATCCGGTCCCCGCCTCACCGGCCGCCCTCGCCGCCTGCCGCCTCCGCCAGCACCCGCACGCCGAAGCTCGGGAACACCTCGGCCAGGGAGCGGGTGTCGGGCAGGACGTAGACCACGCCCTTGGTCTCGGCGAAGGTCGGATGGACCACCGCCTTGTAGAAGGCGGCGGCGACGTTGATGCAGCCGTAGGTGATGCGGTTGTCGTCCGGGCTGGGGGACTTCAGCCTCTGGGTTCGCCGCTCCTTGGGATTGCCGGTGGCCACCGGATGCAGGGAAATCGCCGTCGCGTAATCCACCCACAGGGTTCGGGCGCCGCCGAAGGCGGGGCCATAGGCGGCGACGAAGCGGCCGGCGGGCGTGGTCCGCTCTTCGGGCAGGATCTGCGACATCGGCCGGTCGCCGATGCCGGGCACGGAGTCGTCGCCGATCGCCTGGCCGATGAGCGCGGGGGTCGAGCCCAGCTCGGCGCCGTCGGTCCCATAGACCGAGACCACCGCCGCCGACTTGTCGACCACCACGAAGGGCAGGCCCGAGTTGTCGCCGGTCTCAATGATCCAGGCGGCCAGTCGCGCCGCCGTCGGCGACGGAGCCAAATAGGGGGTAACGACCGGCTCGGCCGCCCGCGTGCGCGGCGCGGCGTGCGGCGCGGTCGGCAGGGCCATAAGGCTGGCGGCCGCGGCAACAGCGGCCGCCTTGGCGGCGTACCCTAGGCTCATGGCGTCAGCCGCGCTCCGCATCGTCCAAGCTCCACGTCCTGCTGGCGAAGCGCGGCCTTATCATGGCGCCGCCTCAGTTGCGCGGGCGCCGTCCGGAAGCGGCGGCCGCCGCCTGCTGCTGCTCGATCGAATCCAGCCGCGGGGTCATCTGGTCGAGCCGTTGATTGGCGTTGCGGGCGTCGCCGGCTGCGGCCTGGGCGGCGGCGTTCGCGGCGTCGGCGCGCTGGGAGACGTCCTGCACCCGCGTCTCCACCGCGGAGATGCGGCCGTTCACGGCGGCGATCTGTTCGTCGACGTAATCTCGGGTGGCGCAGGCGCTGAGGCTGAGACCGCCGAGCACGAGCGCGGCGGCGGTGAGGATGGGCCCCGTGGGGCGGGCGACCAGACGCATGTTCACTCCCTTCATTGCTTTATGAGCCGGCTCGCGGGAGCGGAGCCGCAGCTAGCGCAAAGCTAGGCTGAGCAGGAAACCCCAAGCGCTGAAGGTTGTTCCGCCGACCGGTGATATGTGGGGTCTGGAACTTATGCCGGCGGGAGATCAGCCGCGCCGACGGGTTCGCGCGGGCTTACGGACGGCGGCGGCCTTCTCCACCTTGGCCGGTAAGGCGGGCAGTTCGGCCTCTGGGTCTTGTTCCAACAGGCGGGCGCACAGGATGACATCGCTTTTCACCGCCGCGAGGTCCTCGCGCGCCACCCAGGGGCGGGCGGCCAGTTCCACCCAGACCTCGCCCGCGCCCGTCAGCTCGACGACCGGCGCCGGCGTGCTGTCGACGCGCGGGTCGTCGTCCAGGCGTTGCCTGAGCCGAGCCTCGATGCGCTGGACGTCGGCGACCAGCGGCAGGCGCACGAGGACGTCGGCCCGGCGGCGGTCATGGAAGGTGTGGTTGACGATGACGTCGCCGAACAGCTTGCCGTTCGGAATCACCACCTTGAGGTTGTCGGGAGTGGCGAGTTCGGTGACGAAGAGGTCCAGCGCCTCGACGCGCCCAGTCCGGCCGGCGCTCTCGATCACGTCGCCGACCCGGTACGGCCGCAGCAACAGGATCATCACCCCGGCGGCGACGTTGGACAGCGCCCCTTGCAAGGCGAGGCCGACAGCGAGCGAGGCGGCGCCGAGGACGGCGATGATCGAGGTCGTCTTGACGCCGAGCTGCTGAAGCACCGCCACGAGGCCGACGACCAGGACGACGTTTCGGGTCATCGAGGCGGCGAAGGTCGCGAGCGTGACGTCGGCATCGCCGCGCCGGGCCTGCATTCGGGCAAGGGCGGCGCGCGCCAGCCGGCTGGCCCAACGCGAAGCCCAGATCGTCAGGGCAAGGGTGAGCGCCGCGACGGCGAGGTTGATCGCCAGATCACCGCCCGCGTCGATCAACTTGCTCCAGGCGAAACCGCGCGCGCCCGTGGCGGCCGCAACGGTGGGGAAGGCCTCGAAGATCGGCTCCATCGGTCTCTCGCGCGCTCCGCGGTCTATGGGATGCGGCGAGGCCTACGGGGCGAGCCCGGCCGGCGCAAGGCGTCAGGCCAGTTCCGTCCCGGCCCTGACCACCGACCCGACCGCCGCTTCGAGGGTTAGCTGGGTGAAGGGCTTGTGCATCACCAACACGTCGGCCGGGACTTCCTCCACATCGAAGTAGCCGGTCAGCAGGATCACCGGCAGCGGCCCGTGGGCGGCCCGCGCCTGCTGGACGAACTCGACCCCGTTCATGCCGGGCATGGCGAAGTCGACGAGCACGAGATCGATGTCGCCGCGGCGGGCCTTCAGGAACTCCAGGCCGGCGGCGGCGTCCGTGGTCTCGTGCACCGTGTGCCCAAGATCGCGCAACGCCGCGGCGGTGACCGAGCGCACGCCTGGCTCGTCGTCGACGACGAGGATGCGGGTCCGCAGGCCCGCCTCAACCGGCCGCTCGCCATGGCGGCTGGCCGTCAGGTTGAGCCCCTCGCGAGCGCGCGGCAGGTAGACCGCGACCTGCGTCCCCTGCCCCGGCTCGCTGTGGATCACCAGGCCACCCCCGGAGCGCTGGGCGAAGCCGTAGACCATTGGCAGCCCAAGCCCCGTGCCCTTGCCGACCGGCTTGGTGGTGAAGAACGGCTCGAGGATCCGGTCCATCACCTCCGGCGGTATGCCCTCGCCGCTGTCGGAGACGGTGAGGCGAACGTAATCGCCGGCGGCGAGTTCGCTGGTGGCGTCGTCCGTCCCGACGCTGGCGTTCTGCGCCTCGATCACCACGGCGCCGCCGCCCGGCATGGCGTCACGGGCGTTGATGGCGAGGTTCAGAACGGCGACCTCGAGCTGGTCGGCCTCGACGCAGGTCGCCCAGAGGCCGTCGGCGACGCGCCATTCGACCTGGACCCCGCCGCCCAGCGTGCGGGCGAGAAGTTCCCGGATCGCGATCAGGGCCTCGGCCGTGTCGACGATCACGGGCTGGGCCTCGGTGCGGCGGCTGAAGCCCAGCAGCCGCTGGGTCAGGGCCGCGCCGCGCTGGGCCGCAAGCGTGGCGTTGTCGAGATAGCGACGCAGCGCCTGCTCGTTGCCGAGCCGCTTCGACGCCAGTTCCAGACTGCCGACGATGGCGGTGAGCAAATTGTTGAAGTCATGCGCGACGCCGCCGGCCAGGGTGCCAAGCGCCCGCAGCTTGTCCGCCTGGCGCAGCTGCTGTTCGGCGAGGCGCTGCTCGGTGATGTCGCGCTCGATGACCACGAGCGCCTCGACCTCGCCGCCGCTTGCCGTCAGCGGCACATAGTCGAACTGCACCCAGGTGGAGCCGACGACGGCCGGGGTCTCGACGACCTCCTGAGCCGCCCGTCCGTCGGTAAGGGCGGAGCGCTCAGTCTCGCTCGGCGGCGGCCCGCCCAACTGCTCGGCCGTGCGGCCGGCGCACGCCGACGCGGCCAGCCCGAGCGCGGCGGCCTTCTGAGCATTGAGCTGGAGATAGCGACCTTCGCGGTCCTTGAAGGCGACGGCGTAGGGGACATTGTCCATCAGCCCGCGCAGCAGCGCCTGTTCCTGTCGGAGGGCGCGCCGCAGCTCCCGTTGCTCGCAAGCCCCGGCGACCATGGCCCTCAGGGCGTCCGGCTCCCAGGGCTTGGGCACATAGCCGACGATGCCGCCAGCGTTGAGCGCCGCCGTGACGGCCGACAGGTCGGCATAGCCGGTCAGCAGGATGGCGCCCGCGTCGGTCAGCTGGCGGGCCTTGGCCAGGAACACGTCGCCGGTCATGCCCGGCATCCGCTGGTCGGAGACGATCACCGAGACGTCCGGGTCGGCGGCCAGCTGCGCCAGGGCGGCGGCCGGCGAGCTGAAGGCCAACACCCGGTAGCGGTCTTCGAACAGGTCCTGGAGGGCGACGAGGATGTCAGCCTCGTCGTCCACCAGCATCAGTGTCGGAAGGACACTCATACGGCGCCTCCGTGGGTGGGAAGCTCAAGGGTGAAGCGGGCGCCGCCCAGCGGGCCGTCGTCCACCTCGATCGCGCCATCGTGCGCCCGGATCACCGAATAGGCGATGGCGAGTCCGAGGCCGGTGCCCGAGCCCACCGGCTTGGTGGTGAAGAACGGCTCGAAGATCCGGTCGCGCAGTTCCGTGGGGATGCCCGGACCGGAATCGGCGATCTCAATGACATAACGACCGGGCGCCTCGCGCGTCGCGATCTCGATGACGCCCTCCCCGCCCAGGGCGTCGGCGGCGTTCGAGACGATGTTCATCACCACCTGGTTGAGCAGGGCCGGCGAGCCGTGGAGGGCGGCGCCAGCTTCGAAACGGCGACGCACCTCGATCTCCTGCAATTTCGGCTTCAACAGGGCTAGCACCGTCTCGATGGCGTCCGGCACGTTCAGCAGCTGCTTCTCGGCCTCGTCGAGCCGCGAGAACTTGCGCAGGTTCAGCACCAGGGTCTGGATGCGTTGCAGCCCGAGCCGCATCGACTTCAGGCGATCGATCGCCTTTGACAGCCCTTCGGGCGACGCCTCGCCGCCGGCTGCGCCGACCAGCCGCTCGACCGTGTCCTGGTGGCCCAGGATGAAGGCCAGGGGGTTGTTGATCTCATGGGCGATACCGGCGACGAGCTCGCCGAGCGAGGCCATCTTGGCGGACTGTACGAGCTGCGCCTGCGCTTCCTTGAGCTGGCGGTTGGCGGCCTGCAGTTCGGCGTTGGCGCGGGTCAGCTCGTCGGCAGCGGCGGCGCGGGCCTCCGCGGCCTTGGCCTTGCGGCTCTCGTCGATCAGGGTCTTGCGGCGCAGCAGGGCGCGCAGGCGCACCCGCAGGACATCGTCGGTGTCGGCGCTGCGCGCCACCTCGTCGGCCCCGGCCTCGAACGCGGCGGCCAGGGCGGCGGGCTCGTCGGGGCCCGGACCGATGATCGTGATCTGGAACGGCAGCTTCTGGTGCTGCCGCATCCCGTCCAGCTGGCGGGCCAGGGCCAGGCCGTCGAGCGACGCCCCGGCGGCCGGCAAGACCACACAGTCGATCTCCTCGCCGATGGCGGCGAGGGCCTCCTCGGAAGACGTCGCCTCGTCGACCTCGTAGCCCTCCTGGTCGAGCAGGTGGCGCAGGCGCAGGCGTGCCGTCGGGCTGTCGTGGGCCAGCAGCACCCGCACCGGGCGGAACGATCGGCTGTCGGTGACGGTGCGCGCCTGTGGGCGCCGCAGCAGCGCGCGCAGCCGGGCCAGCATGACCTCGGTCTCGGCCGACTTCGGCAGGTAGGCGTCGACGCCGCTCTCCAGGCCCTGGCGTTCGACGTCGACTTCGCGGGCTCCGGTCAGCATCAGCACCGGCAGGGCGCGGGTCCGGCCGTTGAGGCGGATGTGCCGGGACAACTCCCGCCCGTCCATGCCGGGCAGGTGGAAGTCGGCGACGACCAGGTCCGGCAGGTCCCCGTTGAGCCGATCGAGCGCCGCCTCGGCGGTGGCCGACACCTCGACCGCATAGCCCTCCTGTTCGAGGACCGCCCGCAGGGCGACGGCCTGGGTTTCGGAGTCCTCGACGACCAGGATGCGGGCGGCCGCGCTCATGACCGCTTCCGCCGCTCGACCAGCTGGGCGATCCGGGTTCCGATGCCGTCGAGCGGCAGCACCTCGCGCGCGGCCCGCAGGCGGACCGCCGCCGCCGGCATGCCGTAGACGATGGCGCTGCTCTGATGTTCGGCGAGGGTGTAGCCGCCGGCCTTGCGCAGGTCGAGCAGGCCCTGGGCGCCGTCCTCCCCCATCCCGGTCAGCAGGACGCCGAGCGTCCGCGGGCCAGCGACCTCGGCCAGGGAGGAGAACAGCTCGTTGGCGGATGGCCGCTGGCTGGCGATCGGCGCCCCGGTGGTCAGACGCATGCGCCCGCCCGCCTCGATCCGAAGGTGTCGGTCGCCGGCGGCGACATAGACGCGGCCGGCCTCTGCGATCGCCGCATCCTCCGCGACGGACACCGGCAGCGGCGACAGCCCATCGAGCCAGCCGGCGAAGCCGTCCATGAAACTGGCGCCCATGTGCTGGACCACGAACACCGCCGCGTCGAAACCGGCGGGCAGCGCCTCCAGCACCTTGGCCAACGCCGGCGGACCGCCCGTCGAGGCAGCCAGGGCGACGAAGGCCGCGCCCTGGAAGGCGGCTCCCGCCTTCGGCGGCGGCGGTGGGGCGACGGTCGGCGCGGCCCCGAAGTTGCGCCGCCGGATGACCGGCACCGCGCTCATGATGAAGAGCTGCGTCGTGATGGTGTCGGCGATCCGCTCATAGGCGGCGGAGGCGACGCCGACCGGCTTTTCGACCACGCTCAGCGCTCCGGCGCGCAAGGCGTTCATCGAGATCCTCAGCGAGGCGTCCTCGACGGCGTCGGCGATCACCACGATGGGCGTCGGGTGCTCGGTCATGATCCGGCGGGTCGCCTCCAGCCCGTCGATGCCGGGCAGGCGGATATCCATGGAGATGACGTCCGGCTTCACCCGGCCGATCTCCTCCAGCGCTTCCTCGGCCGAGGCCACGGCGGCGGCGACCGTAAAACGAGGGTCGCGGCTGATGATGTGCGTCAGGAGCTGACGCACCACCAGCGAGTCCTCGACGATCATGACGCGCACGCGGCGCTCGGTACTCTTCACAAAATGCGTCCGATGGTGGCCAGGAGTTCGCGCTGATCGAACTTCTGTTTGGTGATGTAGGCCTCGGCCCCGAGCTCCATCCCACGGGTGACGTCGGCGGCGGCGTCACGCGAGGTCATCAGGATGACCGGCAGGGCGGAGAGACCGGCGTCGGCCTTGATTGCCTGGAGGAGTGCGAAGCCATCCATGCGCGGCATCTCGATGTCGGCGACGACGAGATCGATGACCGCCTCGCCGGCGCGGAGCATCTGCAGGGCGTCGACGCCGTCCACGGCCAGCAGGACGCGATAGCCCTGCGCCTCGAGGATCGACTTCTCGAGGGTCCGGGTGGTGATGGAATCGTCGACCACCAGGACGGTCCGGGAGCGCGGCGCGTCAGCGGGCGGGGCGGCGAGCCCGAGGCCCGCGGCGGCCAGCCGGCGCTCATCACGCAGCCAGCGGTCGAGGAGGCCGTCGGGATTCAGCGCCACCACCGGCGTGTCGTCTTCCAGCAGGCCCGCGCCCAGCGCCAGCGACGGGTCGACGCCGACCGCCTCGACGGCCTCGATGGCCATCTCCCGCACCTCGATCAGGGTGTCGACGGCGAAGGCGGCGTGCCGGTCGTCCCGCGTCAGGAGAAGGGCGTTGATCCGCCCCTCCGCGGTCGAGATCTCAGTCGCCCGGGAGCCGAGTATCGCGCCGAGAGCCACCACGGAGACGACCAGTTCGCGCCCGTCCAGCTCGATGCGGGCGACCGGCGCGCCGTCGATGGATTCCAGTCGCTGTGGGTCGAGCCGCAGAAGGCGCACGACTCCGAACCCCGGCACGCCGTAGAGCGCCCCGGCGACCTCAACCAGCACCACGGTCTGACGGGCCGTGGACAGCGGCGCAGAGATGACCGCCTCGGCGCCGTAGGGCCGCCGCGGCGCCAGCCGCGCGCTGCCGCCAAGGCTGCGAACCGCTTGCTGCACCACCGACAGGCCCATACCTCGGCCGGACAGCCGGTCGACCGCCCCCGCCGACGAGACACCATGCTCGAAAGCCAGAGCGAGGATTTCCTCCGGCGACGGCGGAAGCACATCGGGACCGGGCGGCGGCAGCAGGCCGGCGCGCCGGGCGGCCGCTTCGATCCGCGTGAGGTCCGGCCCCGGGCCATCGTCGTAGACCCGCGCCTGCAACCGCCCGCCGCGGGCGCTGAGTTCGAGGCCGACGAGACGGTGTTCCGGCTTGCCCGCCGCGCGGCGAGCGTCCGGGGTTTCGGCCCCGTGGCTGACGGCGTTGCGCAGGAGGTGGATCAGCGGGTCGCGCAGGGCCTGCAGCACCCGCCGCTCGGCCCGCACCTGCAGGCCGTCGATCCGCACGTCGACGTCGACCCCGGCCTCGCGCGCCAGTTCGCGGACCATGCGACCGAGATCACCCAGCACGCTGTCGGCCGACGCCAGGGCGATAACGTCCACCTGCTCGCGCAGGGCCTCGACCCCGGCTTCCAGGCCCCAACTCACCCGGGCCTGGGTGCGAGCCAGGGCCGCGAGGTCGCGGGAGATCGCCTTCAACCCCTGATCCAATTCTCGCGCCCGGCTTCCGGCCCGGCCGGCGATGCCGACGCCGAGCTCGGCCCACAGCTGCACTAGCCGACGGGCGTCGCGCTGAAGGCGGCGCAGCTCCGCCGGTGTGGCCTGTTCGGCCCGGACGTCGCGCGCCAGCTGGTGGGCGGAATGAGACAGGTCGCGCAAAGCCTGGTTGTCCACCCGGACGAACTCGACGCTGCGTTCCGCCGCAGGCTCGGTTCCCGCTTCGGCCTGGACAGGCGCCGCGGCCGGTTCTGGCGCGGCGTGGGCCAAGGCCTCAATCCGGTCGAGGGTCTGGTGGATTGCATCGAGGGTCGGCCGGTCGAGGGCGGTGGCGCCGTCCTGCACCGCGGCGAACAGGTCCTCCAGGCCGTGAGCCAAGGCCTCGATCTGCGGCAGGTCGACGGCGCGCGCCGCGCCCTTCAGGCTGTGGGCCCGCCGGAACATCTCGCGCAGGTCCGTGGTCTCAGGGCTCTCGAGGCCACGGCGGATGGCTTCGAGATGTTCCCGATGCTCGGCCTCGAACGCGGCCAGCAGCTGTGCACGGATGTCGACCAAGGCCCGGCTTTCAGGTGCGGTAGCGGTCGGCCACCGACAGCAGCTGCTGCGACAGGCGCGTCAGATTGCCGGCGGCGTCATCCAGCTGGCGGGTGCCGGCGGCGGTCTGCTGGCTGGCTTGGCGGATGTTCTGCAGGGCGCTCATCACCTGCTCGATGCCGAGCTGCTGCTGATTGGTCGAGGCGACGATCTGCTGGAAGGTCTGGACGCTCTCCTGCACCCGGCCGGTGATCTCGGTGATCGTGCGCTGGGTGGTGTCGGTTCGCTCCTTGCCGGCGGCGACCCGCTTGACCGCTTCTTCCGTCAGCATGACCGAAGCGTTGATGCCGCGCTGGATGTCCCCGAGGATCGAACGGACCTGGCTGGTGGCGTCCTTTGCCTGGTCGGCCAGCATCTTCATCTCCGACGCGACCACCGAGAAGCTGCGGCCGTTCTCGCCGGCCGCAGCCGCCTCGATGGCGGCGTTCAGGGCCAGCAGGTGGGACCGTTCTGAGATGTCGTTGACGGTGGCGATGATGTCGCCGATCGCCTGGGTCTTCTCGCTGAGGGCGACGATGTTCTCGGCCACCGCCTCGGCCTGTTCGCGGATGGCGTCCATGGCCCGGGTGGTCTCGTCGACGGCGCGCAGGCCGTCGGTGCTGGTCTGGGCCGTCGCCTGGGCCGAGGCGATCACCTCCTGTGCGCGCTTGCTGATCTGGGCGCCGGAATGGGTGATCTCGTCGACGGTGGCGGCGGTCTCCTGGACGGCGGCCAGCTGTTCCTCGACGCCCGCCGCCTGCTCCTGGGTCGAGGCGCGGATTTCGGCGGTGGCGGCGTTGAGATTTTCGGTCGCCTCGCGGCTTTGGCGCGCGATGGACTTCAGGCCCTCGACCATCTCGTTGAGGGTCACCCCCAGCTGCCCGAGCTCGTCCTTGCCGGTGCTGGCGGGCTGGCCGGCGAGGTCGCCACGGCCGACCCGCTGCACGAAGGCCATGAAACCGTTCAGCGGCCCGACGATCGAGTTGCGCACGGCGTACGCGACGCCGGCCGCGACGATGACGGCGACGATCAGGCCG
This sequence comes from Phenylobacterium sp., assembly GCF_044236515.1. GTDB lineage: Bacteria > Pseudomonadota > Alphaproteobacteria > Caulobacterales > Caulobacteraceae > Phenylobacterium. The sequence goes on along the minus strand of NZ_JBIIGK010000002.1, from coordinate 5,450 downwards.
CCGATCGTCATGTTGCGGGCCGTCGTATAGACCTCGTCGGCGCGGATGCGGCCCGCCTGGATAAGCTCGTCGAGGGCCGCGTCGACGGTTTCGATCCCGCGGTTGAACTCCAGGCGGCGCTGCGCCAGCTGCTGCTGAGCCTGGGCGACCATCGCCTGATCACCGGTGCGGACGCCGGTGAACAGGGTCTCGGTGGCGGCGCGGCCCTGGCGCGAGGCCTCCGTGGTGCGCGTGAGCTCGGCCTCGATTCTTCGCCAGCCGGCCGCCCGTTCCGCCGAAACCGAGCTTTCCGAGTACTCCCGCGCCGCCTGGCGCGCGGCGGTGAAGGCCGCGTCAAGTTCGGCGCTCTTGGACCGCCACGCGGCGACCGCGGCATCGCTGTCAGTGCGCGTACCGGCGTTGGTCAGATAGCCGGTGAGCACCGTATCGCTGGCCGCGCGCATCTCGTTCGCCACCTGGCGCACGACGCCCATCTGGCGGACGACGGCGATGTCGCGGGTGACAATGGTCGTCGTCGTGTTCCGGACCTCGGCGATCTGTTGCAGGCCGAAGAGGCCGACGAGGACCATCAGGCCCATAGCGGCCGCAAAGCCCAGGAGAATGCGGTTGGCGATGCTCACGGGGCTTGGGCTCCATGCGTGGGGTTGGCGAGGAGGTCGGTCGGCGACAGTCGGACCAGGACCTTGTCGTGGTGTTCGCCGCCGACGATACGAAGGCGGTCGGGATCGGCAGTGTCGAGGGGCTCGACCTCGGCGGCTTCGGGCAAGGTGTCGAGCCGGAGCGCCGCCCGGTGCGGTGAGGCGAGCAGGACCAGCCAGCCGGATGCGGCCGCCGGCGCGCCGGCGCCCAGGAGGCTCGCAAGGTCGAGAACGGGACGGATGGCGCCGCCGTCGGCTACCAGGCCCATGGCCGCCGCCGACCTGGCGGGCGCGGCGCCGCGGCGTTGGAACGGCGCGATGCGGCGCACTTCGGTCAGGGACAGGCCATAAAGGTTCGGACCGACCTCGCAGACAAGCATCCGCTCGCGTGGCGCGCTCTGGGTCTCCAGTCCCCGTTGGGCCAGCCGGGACGCCCGGTCCGTCAGCACCGCGCGGCGCTGGGCCGTCGACAGGGTCGCGATCACGCCCTGGCCGCGCTGCGCCGGGCCGCCCTTCGTCGCCGTGTTCGCCATTATGTCGCCCCCGCGTGCGTCTCGAGCTGGACGCGCGCCAACTCCCGCAAGTCGCCTGCGGTTAATCCCGCCCCTTCGCGCAAACGCATGTCTGCGGCCAAGGTTCCCGAAATCTGGGCGGCGGCGGCGATCGCTTTGCGGCCTTCTTCGCGGCGGCCGCGCGCCAGACGCACCAGGCCGAGGTGGTAGAGCGCCAGGACGAAATCGCGGTCGAGATAGACCGCTCGCCGCAACGCGTCCTCCGCCGCCGCCGGCCGGCCGAGGGCCTGTTCAACGAGGCCGGCGTAAAAGTGCAGCGTCGGATCATCGGGCCGGATGCGCAAAGCCGCGCGACAGGCGAGTTCGGCGCCCGCGAAGTCGCCGACATCGGCGCGCCGACGGACCTCGTCCGCCAGATCCGCCGCAGGCGGGCTCTCGGCGCTGATTGGCGCAGGCGACGCCGGGGGCGGGCGGGGCGGCGAAAGGACGGACGGCTTCAGCGCCAGCGGCGGCGGAATGATCAGTTCGGCGGCGGGCTCCGGCAGCGGCGCCCAAGGCTCCGGTCGCGGCGCGTTGGGCTCCACTGTCCCGGGCGGGCGGTAGGCGACCGTGCCCGGCAGGCTGACGGCGTCGGCGAAGCGGCCGAACTCGGGGTTGGGCTCGGCGTGGCCGACCAGCAACCAGCCGTGCGGTCGCAGTCGTCGGACCAGGGCGCCGGCCACCTCCGCCACCTGCTGCGGGTGGAAATAGATCAGCACGTTGCGGCAGAGGATCAGGTCGAAGTCGACCAGTTCCAGCGGCGGCGCCGGCCCGAGAAGGTCGAGGAGATTGCCGCGCTGGAACCGGACCCGGCTGCGATGCTCGGGCCGGACCACCCAACGCTCCCCCTCGCGATGGAACCACGCATCGCATTGCTCGGCGCTGAGCGAGCGCAGGGCCCAGTGGCTGAAGCGGGCGTCACGCGCCGCCGCCAGGAACGCCTCGTTTATGTCGGTGCCGAGGATGGAGATCGACCAGCTGTCGAACGCCTCGCCGAGCATTTCGCGCAACAGGATGGCGAGGGAGTACGGCTCGGCGCCCGTGGCGCAGCCGGCGCTCCAGATCCGCAGGCGCCTAGTCTCGCGGGCCGCCTTGAGGATGGCGGGCAGGATGGTCGTCCGCAGCGCCTGGAACTGTTCGCGATAGCGGAAGAAATAGGTCTCCCCGATGGTCAGTTCGCTCTCGAGCGCCGCCCATTCGCCGGCCCCCTGCTGGGCGTCGTCCAGGCGGCCGAGGTAGGCCTCGAGGCTGCTCGCCCCGACGGCGGCGACGCGCCTGCGGACGCGCTCCCAGAGCACATCGTCCTTGTCCTGGTAGTAGAAGTGGCCGGTGCGGGCGATGACCTGCCGCTTGAGACGGTCGAAGGCCTCGCCCACCGGGCGGGCGATCTGCGGCGGACGCGTCGGCGAGCGCCCCGGCTGGCGGGTCAAGCCGGGGCCTGGTCGAGGTCGCGCAGGCGCGCTTCGACCGCGGCGGCGAGATCCTCGATGCGGGCTCGCTCCTCCATCAGCAGCAGCCGGCCCCAGTCCAGCAGGGGCACGAGGCGGTCGTCGACGGTCAGGTTGCCTATGACCGCGCCGTTCACGCTCTGGGCGGCGTCAAGGGGGGCGACCCCGTGCGCGGTGGCGTCGACGTCGGTGACACGCTCGACGAGCAGGCCAATGGCCGGCCCGCCGTCGGCCAGCGCCAGCCGCAGGACGTGATGGTAGAGGCTGTCGCCCGCCTCCGCCCCGCCGAACAGGGCCGAAAGGCTGATGACCGCCAACGGACGGCCGCCGACGTTCATGAAGCCCGCCAGCGCCGTAGGCGATCCCGGCGGGCGGTCGAGCGGAGCGGTCGGGAGAACGTCGCGCACGCCGGCGGCGGAGATCGCCAGTTCCTGGCCGGAAGACTGAAACAGGACGTAGCGGGCGGCCGGAGCGCTCATGCGCGACCTTGAACACATCGCGCGCCGAACGCCAAGCTGGGCCGGCGGGTCAGCTTTCGTCGGAGTGACGGACCGGCGCCGTCCCGGCGCCGGTGATGGCCCGCAGCTTCAACCCGAGCTCGCGTTGCAGGAAGGGCTTGGCCAGGCGCGGCAGATCCGGCGGCAGGCGCTCCACGTCGGCATAGCCTGAGACGATCAGCACCGGCATGGCGAGCCCGCGGTTGCGCATCGCCTGGATCAGCTCGGCGCCCGTGACCCCGGGCATCAGGTGATCGGTCACCACCACGTCGGGCCGCAGGCCGCCGTCGAGCAGGCTCAAGGCCTCCCGGCCGCCGCTGGCCTCGACCACGGAATAGCCAAGGTCGGCAAGCATCGCCGCCGTCGTCAGTCGGACTTCCGCATCGTCGTCGACCAGCAGAAGCACCCCTTCCCCGTCAGGCGGCGACACGGCCTCGAGTTCGGCCGCGGCCGCGGCTGCCTCCGGCTTGGCTTCCGGCAGCCAGATCTCAACGGTCGTACCGACGCCGACGTGGCTGGAGATCCGCAGGGCGCCGCCGAGCTGGGCGACGAGGCCGTGCGCCATGGAGAGCCCAAGCCCGGTGCCCTTTCCCACGCCCTTGGTGGAGAAGAACGGCTCGATGGCGCGCGCCAGCGTCTGATCGTCCATCCCGGCCCCGGTGTCCGTCACCGACAAGCAGACGTAGCGGTCCGGCGCAAGGTCGGGCGCGGCCTCGACGACGTCGACCTCGCGAGCCGACAGGGTCAGGGAACCGCCGTCCGGCATGGCGTCGCGGGCGTTTACCGCCAGGTTGAGCAGCGCCATCTCCAGCTGGTTCTGGTCGCCGCGCACCTTCGGCAGGTCGGGCTGGACGTCGAGGCCGATGCGGATCCGGGGGCCCAACGTGCTGCCGATCAGTTCCGACATGCTGGCCACCAGCTCGGCGACATCGAGCGGCCGCGGCTGCAGCGGCTGCCGGCGGGCGAAAGCGAGCAGCCGCTGGACCAGCACCCGGGCCCGTTCGGCGGACTGCGCTGCGCCCTCCAGCAGCCGCGCGTCCCGCTCATCCAGGGTGGCGCGGCGCTTGAGCATGTCGAGACTGCCGACGATGGGGGTCAGCAGGTTGTTGAAGTCGTGGGCCACGCCGCCCGTCAGCTGGCCGATGGCGTCCATCTTCTGCGATTGGCGCAGCGCCTCCTGGGCGCGCTGGAGCTCGGCGGCGGCGTCGCGCTCGGCCGTGACGTCGCGGGCGACGCAGTAGTTGAAGCCCTCGAACGGCACCGCCATCCAGGCGAACCAGCGATAGGACCCGTCACGGGCGCGGAACCGGTTCTCGAAGCCGGTGACGACTTCCCCGCGGGCCAGTCGCTCGTCCTGTTTGCGGGTCTTGCGGCGGTCCTGCGGATGCTCCATCCACTCCGACGTGCGGCCGACCAGCTCCTCCTCGGTCCAGCCCAGGATCTCAGTCCACGCCGGGCTGACCCGTAGCCAGCGGCCGGTGGAATCGGCGACCAGGAACGGGTCTCGCGACAGCCGCCAGATCTGGTCGAGTTCGCGGGTCCGGGCGTCGACCTCTTGCGAAAGCACGACGTTGGCGCGTTCCAGCGCCGCCTCGTGCCCCCTCAGGACCGTGACGTCGAGGTTGACCCCGACCACGCGCGTGACGCGGCCGTCGGGGCCGGCGATTGGCGCCGCGTGGGTCCGCAGCCAGCGTAGCTCCTTCTCGGGGCCGAGCAGCACGCGGATGTCGGCGGTGAACGGCTCCGGCGAACTGTCCAGGGCCTTCGCGCGCTCGGCGACCTCTGCCCGATCGTCGGGATGGATCAGGCTGTTCCACAGGTCGGTCAGATCGGCGCCCGGCGGCCGCGGCGCGATGCGCACGAGCTCGAAGAATTCGGGCGACCAGCTCGCGACCCCGGTCCGCAGGTCCCATTCCCACGTGCCGGCGCTGGCGGCGCGAAGCGCCAGGCTGAGCCGCGCCTGAGCCTCGGCCAGGGCGTCCTCCCGCGATTTCAGCAGGTCGAGGGCGCCATCGAAGGCGCCGATCAGTTCGGCGATCTCCAGCGGCGCGCCGCGAACCTCGGCCTTGAACCCGCCGCCTTCGCGCCAGGCCCGGGCCGCCAGCGCCAGCTGACGGATCGGCCGCTCAATCTTGGTCGCTTCAAGCACCGCCGCGAGGACGCCGAACGACAGCAGCACCAGCGCCAGGGCCGTTCCGACCATGGCCGGCTGCGACGCCGCGACCGAGAATTCGGAGCGCGGCACGCCGACGACCACCGTCCAGCGGCTGTTCGGCAGCTGGCTGAACGCCGACATGGTTTTCACCCCGTCGAGCG
>NZ_JBIIGK010000039.1:0-24109 GCF_044236515.1 Phenylobacterium sp. | reverse complement strand
CGCCGCCGGAGCCCCTTCGGCGGCGCTCACCATTTCTTGCTGAAGGCGGACGATGCGCGCGCTCGGCGCGGTCTCCGGAAGTTTCTGGAATGTCGATGCAGATCGTTGAAAAGTCTGGCGAAGGCCTTAGCCGCGTCTACGGCGTCACCGTCCCGGCCCAGGCCCTGGCCGAGAAGCTGGACGCGCGGATCGCCGAGATCACGCCGACCCTCAACATCAAGGGCTTCCGCCCTGGCAAGGTGCCGCCGGGTCATGTCCGCCGCCTGCACGGCAAGGCGCTGATGAGCGAAGTCGTCGAGCAGGCGGTCAACGAGGGCGCCCAGAAAGTCATCGAGGACAACAAGCTGCGCCCGGCCGGCGACCCCGACCTGAAGCCGGAAGGCGACATCGCGGCGGTGATCGACGGCAAGGCCGACCTCGTCTACGAAATTTCCGTCGACCTGATGCCTGACTTCGAGCCGGTCGACCCCGCGACGCTGGCGCTCGAGCGTCCCGTCTACACCCCGGCCGACGCCGAGGTCGACGAGGCGGTGGCCGAGCTGGCCTCCCAGAACAAGACCTACGAGACCAAGACCGGAAAGGCCGTAAAGGCCGCCGAGGGCGACATGGTCGTCATCGACTTCGTCGGCAAGATCGACGGCGAGGCGTTCGCGGGCGGTTCGGCCGAGGGCGCGGAACTGGTGATCGGCTCCGGCCAGTTCATCCCCGGCTTCGAAGAGCAGCTCAAGGGCGCCAAGCCCGACAGCGACGTCGAGGTCAAGGTGACCTTCCCGGCCGACTATCAGGCCGCCAACCTGGCCGGCAAGGACGCCGTCTTCGAGGTCAAAGTCAAGGAAGTGAAGTCCGCGGCCGAGGGCGCTGTCGACGACGCCTTCGCCGAGCGCCTCGGCATCGAGAACCTGGACAAGCTCAAGGAGCTGATCCGCACCAACCTCGAGCAGCAGTACGCCGGCGCCAGCCGCTTCAAGCTGAAGCGCGCGCTGCTGGACCAGCTCGACGAGAAGCACGACTTCCCGCTGCCGCCGAAGATGGTCGACGCCGAGTTCGCCTCGATCTGGCAGCAGATCCAGCAGGACAAGGAAGGCGGCTCGCTGCCGGAAGACGACGCCGGCAAGACCGACGAGCAGCTTGAGGCCGAATATCGCAAGATCGCCGAGCGCCGCGTGCGCCTCGGCCTGGTGCTCGCCGAGATCGGCCGCGCCAATAACGTCCAGGTCACCGACCAGGAACTCGGCGAGGCCATGCGCCGCGAAGCCATGCGCTACGGCCCGCAGGCCCAGCAGGTCTTCGACCTCTTCCGCCAGAACCCGCAGGCCCAGGCCCAGCTCCGCGCCCCCATCTTCGAGGACAAGGTCGTCGACCTGATCGTCGAGAAGGCCAAGGTCGAGGACAAGCCCGTCTCCAAGGACGAGCTGATGAAGGAAGACGACCTGCCGGAAGGCTACTCGGCCTAAGCCGCCAGGCTCCAGACACGACGACGCCCCCGGCTCGCGCCGGGGGCGTTTTTGTTTCGGGACGTTCGCTAAGCCGTCTGGTTCAGCGTGATCGCCGTGGCCGTGTGGGCCGCCTGGCCGGTCATCCTAGCGCCTGGGCCGTAGCCGGCCGCCTGGTGGCGCTGACCGGCGACCTCCTCGGCGATGGCGCGGACCAGCCCCTCGGTGACCGTCTTGGCCGCCACGATGGCCCGGCCCTGGCGGGCGAGCACGGCGTCGAAGGCTTCCGTCGCCCGCACCAGCCGCAGCCGCTGCTCGCGCGCCGCGCCCGCCACCAGGTCCGGATCGGCCCGCACGCGGGTGCTCTCGTGCCGGTAGAGGTTGGCGAGGCGCGAGGTCTCGTCCATCTGCGCCGCGGCGTCCTGCGGCCGGCGGTTCTCGAAAGCCTGGCACTGCGCGGCGATCAGTTCGGTCAGCCGTTCGGTCAGCACGATCAGCTGGCCCACGCGGTCTTCAGCGTCTTCGGCGGCGAGCGCCATGGCGGATCTCCCTATTCCAGGCCCTGCAGCTTGAGCATCTCGCGGCCCACGGTGTCGGCCAGGCCGATCCCGCCGCCGCGCGTCATCTGCTTGGCCATTGCTTCGGTCATGAACGACTTGAACATCTGCTCGCCAGGCCCGCCGCCGAACGGGGCGGAGGTGTTCACGCCCTCGAACAACTGCTGCAGCATGATCGAGAGGAACTGCTCCTCGAACTTCTGGGCGGTGGCGCGGATCTCGCCACGCTTGGCGGCGGTCGGATCGGCCGGGGCGGCGAGGGCGGCGACGTCCATCACATCACCTCGATGTCGGCTTGCAGGGCGCCGGCGGCCTTGATGGTCTGCAGGATCGAGATCATGTCCCGCGGCGTGACGCCGAGGGCGTTCAGCCCGGCGACCAGGGTCGACAGCGAGGCCCCGTCGCGCAGGGTCACGAACTGCCGGCCGGTCTCCTCCTCGACCGCCACGTCGCTCTGCGGCACCACCGCCGTCTCGCCGCCGCGCGAGAACGGGGCGGGCTGGCTGACCGCCGGAGTCTCGCGGACGGTGATCGTCAGGTTGCCCTGCTGGATCGCGACGGTGGAGACCCGGACGTTCTCGCCCATGACGATCACCCCGGCGACCTCGTCGATCACCACCTTGGCCGGCGCGTCCGGGGCGACGGTCAGGTTCTCGACCTGGGCGACGAAGGTCATCATGTCCCGGCCCGCGGGCGGCCGGATGGCGACGATGGTCGGGTTCTCGGCCAGGGCCGAGCCGGGGAAATTGCGGTTCACCGCGTCGGCGATGCGCCGGGCGGTGGTGAAGTCCGGATTGCGCAGGGTCATGCGCATCTGGCTCATGCTGGCCAGCTGGAAGCCGATCTCCTTTTCGACCACCGCCCCGCCGGCGATGCGGCCGGCGGTCGGCACGCCCTTCGTCACCGCCGAGCCCGACGCGCCCGAGGCGCTGATCGAGCCGGTCTGCACCGTCCCTTGCGCCACCGCGTAGGCCTGGCCGTCCGCGCCCATCAGCGGGGTGACCAGCAGCGTGCCGCCGAGCAGGCTCTTGGCGTCGCCCAGGGCCGACACCGTGGCGTCGATCTGGGCCCCGGCGGCGGCGAACGCCGGCAGCCTGGCCGTCACCATCACCGCGGCGACGTTCTTGGTGTTGAGGGTGGCGTCGCGGGTGTTGACCCCGAGCCGCTCCAGCATCGCCTCCAGGCTCTGCTTGGTGAAGGGCGCGTTGCGCAGCGCGTCGCCGGTGCCGTTGAGGCCGACGACGATGCCGTAGCCGACCAGCATGTTCTCGCGCACACCCTCGAACTCGACGATGTCCTTGATCCGCGACGCGGCCTGGGCCGGCTGGGCGGTCAGCGCCAGCGACATGAGGAGGGCGGAGACGAAACGGAGGGAACGCATCATGGTTAACCGCGAAGCTGCTTCCGGCTCCGCCTTGCGACGCGCGTGCCAACCTCCGCCTTGCGAAAAGGCCAATGGATTCAGGGTTGGCGGTAGGAAGGGCGCCCGGCGCCCGGCGCCGAGGGCAGAAATTGCCGGGCATTAACCATACCGCAAGCGGCGCGGGGGAGATTGACGTCAGATCCTGGGAGCGGCGGGCCTCGAAGATGAAGGTGATCGGAACGGGCGGCGTAGGGCAGCCGGGCGGCTCGGCCAGGGCGCGGCCGGCGGGCGGCGCCGGGTTCCGCCTGCCGGGCGTCGGCGAGGCGGCCGGCCCCGCCCAGGTCGCCGGGACCGCGGGCGTCGCCGGCGTGTTCGGCGTCGAGGCGCTCCTGGCGATGCAGGACGTCGGCGGCCCGCTGGAGCGCCGCCGCAAGGCCGTGCGCCGCGCCAGCCGCCTGCTCGACGTTCTCGACGATGTGAAGATCGCCCTGCTCGACGGCGCCCTCGGGGCCGGAGATCTTGACCGCCTGGCCCGCGCCTTGCGCGAAGAGCGGGGGAGCACGGACGATCCGGTTCTCGAAGCCGTGCTCGACGAGATCGAGTTGCGCGCCGCAGTTGAGATGGCGAAGCTTGATCAGGCCCGCCGTGCGGCGTAATTGCGCTCTACCATGAGGCGCGTTGAAACCGTTGTTCTCTTTGCTATAAGCCGGACGCGTGTCTCGTTCTTAGGGGCCTGAGGTTTTCATGACTGCAGCCGCAGTTACGGCTGAAAAGCCTGAGTATCGTCCCACCGAGGACGAGGAGTTCATGAACGAGCGTCAGCTTGAGTACTTCAAGCAAAAGCTCCTGGATTGGAAAGAGGACATCCTCAAGGAATCTCGCGAAACGGTCACCCATCTACAGACCGAGACTGAGAACCACCCCGATCTTGCCGACCGCGCCTCTTCGGAGACCGACCGGGCTCTTGAACTCCGGACGCGAGATCGTCAGCGCAAGCTGATCTCCAAGATCGACGAGGCCCTGCGACGCATCGAGGACGGGTCCTACGGCTTCTGCGAGGAGACCGGCGAGCCCATCGGCATCGCCCGCCTCGAGGCCCGCCCGATCGCCACCCTGAGCCTCGAAGCCCAGGAGCGGCACGAGCGGCGCGAGCGCGTCCACCGCGACGACTGACTCTTCAGGCCCCGCACGGGGCCTTTTTTGTGCCGCCGCCCCGCCCGCGGGCGCCGTTGAAAGACGGATTGTTCACGGGTCCGCGCCAGACTGACCCGCGCGGCCCCATATGCTCACATTGAGCATTTCCCGCGCCGTGCGTTATGATGCGCAGGAGCAGGCGAGGCGAGGCCCGGTGAGCAAGGCGTTCTATTCGATCCACGCGCAGGGCTTCGTCCGCGTCGCCGCCTGCACCCCGCGCGTCGCCACGGGCGACCCGGCCTTCAACGCCGCCGAGACCCTGGCCCTGGCCCGCGAGGGCCACGCCCGCGACTGCGACCTGATGCTGTTTCCCGAGCTCGGCCTCTCCGCCTACGCCATCGACGACCTCCTGCTGCAGGACGCCCTGCTGCGCCGGGTCGACGGCGAGCTCGCCCGCCTCGTGGAGGCCAGCCGCAACCTCGCCCCGGTCCTGGTCGTCGGCGCGCCGGTCGCCCACACCGCCCGGCTCTACAACTGCGCTGTGGTCATTCACCGCGGCCGCGTCTTGGGCGTCGTCCCCAAGAGCTTCCTGCCCAACTACCGGGAGTTCTACGAGAAGCGCTGGTTCGCCCCCGGCTACGGGATCACCGGGCTGGAGGTTCGCATCGCTGGCCAGACCGCGCCGTTCGGCACGGACCTGATCTTCGAGGCCGACGACCTCGCCGACTTCGTCTTCGCGGCCGAGATCTGCGAGGACGTCTGGGCTCCGACGCCGCCATCGACCGCCGCCGCCCTGGCCGGCGCCCTGATCCTCTGCAACCTGTCGGCCTCCAACATCGTCGTCGGCAAGGCGGACGAGCGTGAACTGCTCTGCGCCTCGCAGTCGTCGCGGTGCCAAGCCGCCTACCTCTACGCCGCCGCCGGCCCGGGGGAGAGCACCACCGACCTCGCGTTCGACGGGCAGGCGACGGTCCACGAGCTCGGCGTCCGGCTCGCCGCCACCGACCGCTTCCCGACCGGTCCCCAGATGGCCGTCACCGACATCGACGTCGAGCGCCTGCGCCTGGAGCGGATGCGCAGCCCCACCTTCAACGACGCGGCCGTCGCCGCCGGCCGCCCGGAGGGCCAATTCCGCCGCATCCGCTTCGCCCACAAGCCGTCGTTCCGCGACGTCGGTTTCGAGCGGACCGTCGACCGCTTCCCCTTCGTTCCCGACGACCCGGCCCGTCTCGACAAGGACTGCTACGAGGCCTTCAACATCCAGGTCCAGGGCCTGGTCCGCCGGCTGCAGCACACCAAGTCGCAGCACCTGGTGATCGGCGTCTCCGGCGGCCTCGATTCCACCCACGCCCTGATCGTCGCGGCCAAGGCCTTCGACCTGCTGGGCAAGCCGCGCGCCGACATCCTCGGCTTCACTCTGCCGGGCTTCGCCACCAGCGAGGGGACGAAGTCGAACGCCTGGCGGCTGATGCGCGCGCTCGGCGTGACCGCCGAGGAGATCGACATCCGCCCGGCCGCGACCCAGCTGCTCAAGGACATGGGCCACCCCTTCGCGGCGGGCGAGCCGGTCTACGACGTGACGTTCGAGAACGTGCAGGCTGGCCTGCGCACCGACTACCTCTTCCGCCTCGCCAACCAGCGCAAGGGCATCGTGCTCGGCACCGGCGACCTATCGGAACTGGCCCTCGGCTGGTGCACCTACGGCGTCGGCGACCACATGAGCCACTACAACGTCAACGGTTCGGTGGCGAAGACCCTGATCCAGCACCTGATCCGCTGGGTCGCCGAGACCGGTCAGTTCGACGCCGAGGCCTCCGAGACCCTGTTGTCGGTGCTCGGCACCGAAATCTCGCCGGAACTGGTCCCCGCCGACGCCTCGGGCGCCATCCAGAGCACCCAGGCCCGGATCGGTCCCTACGAGCTGCAGGACTTCAACCTCTACTACATCACCCGCTACGGCCTACGCCCTTCGAAGGTCGCCTTCCTCGCCTGGCAGGCCTGGCGCGACGTCGGCCACGGCGCCTGGCCAGCCCATTTCCCGGACGACGCCCGCAACGCCTACGATCTGGCCGCCATCAAGCGCTGGCTCGAGGTTTTCCTGTTCCGCTTCTTCGAGCTCAGCCAGTTCAAGCGCTCGGCATTGCCGAACGGCCCCAAGGTCGTCTCCGGCGGCAATCTTTCGCCCCGCGGCGACTGGCGCGCCCCGTCCGACGGCACGGCCCGCCTGTGGCTGGAAGAGCTTGCCGCCAACGTGCCCTAGGGCCGTCGCCGATTCAAAGGCTCGCCCGACCGGGCCGCCTCAACTCATCCGCACCACCCGCGCCTCGTCCAGGTCGTCCTCCGACGCCCCTTCCGCCAGCAGCGCCGGCACCACGTCCTCGATCCGCTCGACCGTCGTCCAGGCGCCCATGAACGCCGGCGGCGTCAGCTGCTCGTCGACCGTATGCTGGAACAGGGCGAACAGCGGCTCCCAGAACCCGCGCGGGCTGTAGAACACCACCGGCTTCTTGTGCAGGTCCAGCCGACGCCACGACAGCAGCTCGACGATCTCCTCCAGCGTGCCGACCCCGCCCGGCAACACGACAAAACTGTCGGCCCGCTCGAACATCATCATCTTGCGTTCGTGCATCGAGCCGACGACCACGTGCTCGACGCTCTCCAGCGCCCGTTCCTTGCCGACCAGGAAGTCCGGGATGATTCCCAGCACCTTGCCGCCCGCCGCGTGCGTCGCCCGCGCCACCTGGCCCATCAGCCCGACCCCGCCGCCGCCGTAGACCAGCTCCAGCCGCGCGGCCGCCAGCTCGTCGCCCAGGCGTGCCGCGGCCTCCAGGAAGGCCGGATCGGCCGCCTCCGACGAGCCGCAGAACACGCAAACCGAACCCGGGCGCTTAGCCCCCATGATGAAACTCTCCGAAACAGGCCGCCCGCACTTCAGTGGGAGGCGAAACCCGACTAGCTATGGCCGAGCCCTAAGGAGTTTCAAGGCGACCGTGTTCCCGACCGCCCGTCCAACGCGCCGCGCCCTCGCGCCCGCCCTGATGGCCGCGGCCCTGATCGGGTCCGTGGCCGCCTGCGCCCCGGGCGGTCAGGAGGCCGATCAGGCGAACGCCGCGCCGGAACCGGCGGCCGCGGGCTATCTGACGGCGCCCGAGCCCCAAGCCGTGCGCCGCGAGCCGGCCGGTCTCGTGCTGGTCGGCCGAGCCGCCCCCGGCGCCGAGGTGCGGCTTGCCACCCCCGCCGGCCAGGCCACCCTCACCACGGCGGACGGGGAGGGGGCATGGCAGGTCGCCCTTCCGGTCGCGACCGAACCCAGGATCTACGGCCTGTCGATGACCACGGCTGGCCGCCGGGTCCAGGCGCAGGGCTATGTGCTCGTCGCCCCGGATGGCAAGGCGGCGGTGCTGCGGGCCGGCGGCGGTTCCCTGCGCCTTGACGCCGCCGGCTTCGGGGTCGGGGCCTTCGACTTCGACAACGGCGGCGGAGCCGTGGTCTCCGGGGCCGCCCCGCCCGGCGCCGTCGTCCTCGTCCGCCTCGATGGCCGCCAGGCGGCCGAAGGCCGCGCCAACGCCGCCGGCCGCTTCGTCATCCCGCTCGCGCCCCTCGGCGGCGAGGCGCATCGCCTGCAGGTCTATGGCGACGGTTTCGAGGACACGGTCACGGTCGCCACCTCCGACGCCGCGCCGCTCAGCGACGGCCCGCTGCGCAGCGTCCCGACCGCCGGAGGCCTGCGCGCCGACTGGTTGACGCCCGGAGGCGGGGTGCAATCCACGCTGCTGACCGAGTGAGCATGGCCTTCGCCGACAGGGGCGGGCGGCGCCACGGCCATCCCGGCGCGGTCGAGCCGGCCGACGCCAGGTTCGACTTCTGGGGCTCGCTCCGCGATCTCGCCGGCCTTGTCATGCGCTCCGGCGCGCCGCAGCTGCGCGCCCGCATCGCCGCCGCCCTGGCCCTGGTCCTCGCCGGCAAGGCGGCCAGCGTCTGGGCGCCGGTCATGCTCGCCGAGGGCATCAACACTCTGACGCCGACCGCCGGCGGCGTGGTGGTCGGCGCGGGCTTCGCCCTCTTCGCGATCGGCTTCGCCGCCCTGCGGCTGCTGGCGGCCTGCGCGCCCTTCGCCCGCGACGCCATCTTCACCCGTGTCTCGCAATCGACCCTGGCGCGCGCCGCCGTCGAGACCTTCGGCCATGCCCTGGCCCTGTCCCTCGACTTCCACCAGACCAAACAGACCGGCGCCCTGGCTCGGGTGATCGAGCGCGGCGCCCGATCGACCGACTTCCTGATCCGCAGCCTGATCTTCAGCCTCGGGCCGACCTTCATCGAGCTGATCCTGGCCATGGGCGTGATGACCCTGCGGCTGGACTGGCGCTTCGCGCTCACCGCCTTCGCGACCCTGGTCGTCTACGCCGCCGTGACCTTCAAGATCACCGACTGGCGCCTGTCACATCGCCGGGAGGTCAACGAGGCCGAGAACCGGAGCGCCGGCCTCTCCAACGACGCCCTGATCAACTACGAGACGGTCAAGACCTTCGGGGCCGAGGCGCGGGTGATGGGCGCCTACGAGGCGGCCATGGGCGTGCTGGTCGATTCCAACGCCCGCGCCGCCGGCTCGCTCAACCTGCTGAACGCCGCCCAAGCGGTGGTGCTGAACCTCGGCCTCGCCGCCCTGACCGTCATGGCTGGCTATGGCGTCAGCGGCGGGACCCTGCGGATCGGCGACGTCACCCTGGCGATCTTGCTGCTCTCCAACCTCTACGCCCCGCTCGGCATGCTCGGCTTCCAGTACCGCGAGATCCGCCAGGGCCTGATCGACATGGAGCAGATGGTCGCCCTCAAGGCCCGCCGGCCGGACATCGCCGACGCTCCCGGTGCTCGCGATCTGCCGCCCGCCACCGGGGCCGGCGCGGCCCTGGCCTTCGAGGCCGTCACCTTCCGCCACGACGCCCGCTCGCACGGCCTCGTCGACGTCAGCTTCGAAGCCCGGCCCGGTCAGACCATCGCCCTCGTCGGTCCCTCGGGGGCCGGCAAGACCACCGCCGTGCGTCTGGCCATGCGCCTGCTCGACCCCCAGGCCGGCCGCGTGACCATCGACGGCCTCGACATGCGTGACGTCCGCCAGGCCTCCCTGCGCCGCGCGGTCGCCCTGGTGCCGCAGGACGTCGCCCTGTTCAACGACACCCTTCTGGCCAACATCGCCTTCGCCCGGCCGGACACCGACGCCGCCGCCGTTCGGGCCGCCGCCGACGCCGCCGAACTCGGCGGCTTCATCGACAGCCTGCCCGACGGCCTTTCGACCCGCGTCGGCGAGCGCGGCCTGAAGCTCTCCGGCGGCGAGCGCCAGCGGGTCGGCATCGCCCGCGCGCTCCTGGCCGACCCGCGCCTGCTGATCCTCGACGAGGCGACCAGCGCCCTCGACGGGCCGACCGAGGCCGCCATTCAGGACACCCTGCGCCGGGTGAAGGCCGGCCGCACGACCCTGGTCATCGCCCACCGCCTGTCGACAATCGCCGACGCCGACCAGATCATTGTCCTGCGGCGCGGCCGGATCGTCGAGAACGGGACCCACGACGCGCTGCTGGCCAAGGGCGGGGAATACGCCGCCCTGTGGCGACGCCAGACCCGGCAGGCCTGATGGCGCCTGTGCCGTCATCCCGGATCGCCCGCGGCACGCCCGCCTTCCGGCGGATGAGCCTGGCGCTGTTCCTCGCGGGCTTCTCGACCTTCGGACTGCTCTACTGCGTCCAGCCGCTGCTGCCGCAGTTCGCTCGCCACTTCGGCGTCAGCCCGGCCGAAAGCGCCCTGCCGCTGTCGCTGACCACCGGCGCCCTGGCCGTCGCCATCGTCGCCGCCGGCGCCTTCTCGCAGGCGATCGGCCGCCGCGGCCTGATGTTCGCCTCGATGGGCCTGGCCGCCATCCTCAACCTCGCCGCCGCGCTGGCCCCGGACTGGACCCTGCTGCTCGCCGCCCGCGCGCTGGAAGGCCTCGCCCTTGGCGGCGTGCCCGCCGTCGCCATGGCCTACCTGTCCGAGGAGATGGAGCCCGCCGACCTTGCCGGCGCCATGGGGCTCTACATCGCCGGTACGGCCTTCGGCGGCATGATGGGGCGGGTGGGCATGGGCCTGTTGACGGAGCTCGGATCCTGGCGGATCGCCATGGCCGGCATCGGCCTCGTCGGACTCGCCGCCGCCCTGGCCTTCATCCGCCTGCTGCCGCCCTCACGCAACTTCGAGCGCCAGGGCGGCTTCGACCCCGGCTTCCACCTCGGCGCCTGGGGCCGTCACCTACGCAACGCGCGCCTGCGGCGGCTGTTCGTGGTCGCCTTCGCTCTGATGGGCGTCTTCGTGACCCTGTTCAATTACGCGACCTTCCGGCTCGAGGCGGCGCCCTACGGCCTCAGCGAGACCGAGGTCAGCCTGCTGTTCCTGGTCTATGCCCTCGGCATGGTCTCCTCGTCCCTGGCCGGCCGGATGATCGACAGGCTGGGCAGCCGCACGGTCCTGGCGCTCGGCTTCGCGGTGATGACCTGCGGCGTCGTCCTGACCCTGGCGCGGCCCCTCGGCGTCATCGCGCTCGGCCTCGCCCTGGTGACCGGCGCCTTCTTCGTCGCCCATGCGGTCGCCGGCGGCTGGGTCGGGCGTCTCGCCGAGGGGGCGAAGGGCCACGCCTCGGCGCTCTACATGCTGTTCTACTACCTCGGATCCAGCCTCGTCGGTGGAGCGGGCGGTTGGTTCTGGGAACATGGCGGCTGGCCGGCGGTGGCGGGCCTCACCGCGGGGCTGTGCGTGGCCGGCGGCCTGGTGGCCCTGGCGTTGAGAACCGACGCGCCGAGCTCGGCCCTGCCGTCCGGCGGCGCGCCCTGAGGCCGTCTCAGCCGACCAGGTCGCCGCCCGCCGCCAGGGTGTGGTCGCGCAGTTTCACCATCCCGCGGATCCAGCGGTCGTAGTCGCCAGCCTTGCGCTGCATGTAGGTCAGGACCTGCTCGTGCGGCAGGATAAGGAATCGCTCCTCGGCCAGGCCCGCCATCACCGCGTCCATCACCGCGTCGGTCGACAGAACGCCGTCGACGGACGCCGAACCACGCGCGCCGTTCAGCATTGGCGTGTCCACCGCCTGCGGGCACAGCAGCGAGACGCCGATGCCGTCATTGCGATGGGTGATCGCCAGGCTCTCGCCGAAGCCGATCGCCGCGTGCTTGGTCGTCGAATAGGCGGCGCTGCCGATCTGCGACAGCAGGCCCGCCGCGGACACCGTGTTCAGGAAATAGCCCGAGCCGCGGGCGATCATGCCGGGCAGGGCGGCGCGCGCGGCGTAGATGTGCGACATCACATGGACGCCCCAGCTCAGGGTGAAGCCCGCGTCCGGCGTCGAGGCGACGTTGTGCAGGTCGGCGTCGCGCACCACGATGCCGGCGTTGGAGCAGAACAGGTCGATGCGTCCGAACCGCGCCTCGGCCGCCGCCGCCAGCCGCTGGATGTCGGCCTCCTGAGTGACATCGACCTTCATCGACAGCCCGCTGATCGAGGCGGCGACCTCGGCGACGCCGGCTTCGTTGAGATCGCCCAGCACCAGGCCCTCGGCGCCCTCGCGATGGAACCGCTCCGCCAGCGCCTTGCCGATCCCGCTCGCCGCGCCAGTGATGACGACGACCTTGCCCCGAACGTCCATTCTTGAGTCTTTCCTCGATTCCGCGGCCCTGATCTTGCGACGACTTTGCGGCTCAGGGCGAGGGGGGATCTTCCGGTCGCCAGCGCCACTCGCCGTCGGTTCGACGGGCGACGAACGCCACCAGCGCCGCCGTCAGGCCGACGATCGCCCCAACCAGCGCCAGGCGCTCCAGGGTGGCCAGCGCTGCGACGACGGCGGCGCCGTAGGCCGCCAGCACAGCCCAGCCTTGCCAGGCGATCGGCCATCCGGCGCCGTATCCAGGACGCTTCGGAGCGAACCAGGGTTTCGTCATGGAAGGCCAGCATAACGCCGATACCCCCGCCGGCGCGATGGCGAAGCGGCCCCGGCTCGCCTAAATCCTCGGCCATGCGATACCTTCACACCATGGTCCGCGTGACCGACCTCGAGGCGTCCCTCGACTTCTACTGCAACAAGCTCGGCCTTGCCGAAGTCTCCCGCCAGGCGCACGAGGCCGGCCGCTTCACCCTGGTCTTCCTCTGCGCTCCCGGCGACGAGGCGCAGGCGCGGGCCGGGCGCGCGCCGATGGTCGAGCTGACCTTCAACTGGGACCCGCAGCCCTACGACGGGGGCCGCAACTTCGGCCACCTGGCCTACGAGGTCGACGACATCTACGGCGCCTGCCAGCGGCTGATGGACGCCGGGGTGACGATCAACCGGCCGCCGCGCGATGGCCACATGGCCTTCGTCCGCTCGCCCGACAACATCTCCATCGAGCTGCTCCAGGCCGGCGCCCGCCTGCCCCCGCAGGAGCCCTGGGCCTCGATGCCCAACACCGGGGTCTGGTAGCCGCCCGGCGGCCGGCCCATATTCGAGCCTCACCTTAGGGGAGGGGCGTCATGACCGCACGCCGGCCGTTCGGCCCGAGATACGCCTTCGTCGTCGTCGGCGTCGCCTTCGTCTCCCTGCTGGCCGCGGCCGGAATGCGCTCGGCGCCCGGCGTCCTCATGACCCCCTTGCAGGAGGCCTTCGGCTGGTCGCGCAGCCAGGTCTCCCTGGCCGCCGCCGTCGGCCTCTTCCTGATGGGCCTCGTTGGCCCGTTCGCCGCCGCCCTGATGCAGACGCTTGGCATCCGGCGCACCCTGGTCGGCGGCCTCGCCCTGATGAGCGCCGCCACCGGGCTCAGCCTCTTGATGACCCAGCCCTGGCACTACATCGCCACCTGGGGCGTCCTCTCCGGCCTCGGCTCCGGCGCGGTCGGCATGGTGCTGGGCGCCGCGGTCGTGAACCGCTGGTTCGTCGCCAACCGCGGCCTGATGATGGGTCTGCTCAGCGCCGCCACGGCGACCGGCTCGCTGATCTTCCTGCCGACCATGGCCGCCCTCGCCGAGGGCGGCGGCTGGCGGCCGGTGGCGATCCTCGTCTCCCTGGTCACGGCGGCCCTGATCCCCGTCGTCCTGCTGCTGATGCCCGAGCGTCCCGCCGCCATCGGCCTCCGCCCCTACGGCGCCGCCGAAGACGCCGCGCCCAGCCCGCCCGGCAGCGCCGTCGACGGCCTGCGCCTGGCGCTCGGCGTCCTCGCCCGTGGCGTGCGCACCCCGGCCTTCTGGCTGCTGTTCGCCACCTTCTTCGTCTGCGGCCTGACCACCAACGGCCTGGTCGGCGTCCACCTGATCAGCTTCTGCGCCGACATGGGCCTGCCGCTCACCATGGCCGCCGGCCTGCTGGCCCTGATGGGCCTGTTCGACCTCGTCGGCACGACGGCGTCCGGCTGGCTGACGGACCGCTACGACCCGCGCAAGCTGCTCTGCGTCTACTACGCCCTGCGCGGCCTCTCGCTGGTCGTGCTGCCGTTCACCGATTTCGGGGCCATGAGCCTGACAGTCTTCGCGGTGTTCTACGGCCTCGACTGGATCGCCACCGTCCCGCCGACCGTCCGCCTCGCCAACGAGAACTTCGGCGACCGCGAAGGGCCCATCGTCTTCGGCTGGGTGCTCGTCGGCCACCAGGCCGGCGCCGCCACCGCGGCCTTGGGGGCAGGGGTGCTGCGCGACCTTTCCGGTCGCTACACCGAGGCCTTCATGCTCGCCGGCGCCCTGGCCATCGTCGCCGCCGCCCTGGCCCTGATGATCGGGCGCCGGCAGGAGGCGCCGGCGCTGGCGCCAGCCTAGGTCTTCGAAGGGGGAAGAAGCCTCTCGATGGCTCCCCGGGCAGGACTCGAACCTGCGACCCGGCGATTAACAGTCGCCTGCTCTACCAACTGAGCTACCGAGGATCAGGGCCGTCGAGAGGCGGGCCGTATACGCCGCGATTTGCGGCCGCGCAAGCGTCGCAAACGCCACCTCCGCCCGATGCCAAAAAAAGAGCCCGGCGGAGACCGCCGGGCTGAAATAAAGTCTGTGATGGTGGGGTGTCTTCGAAAAGACGTTCATAGATTCGTAGGCCCTGGTTAAGCCGGCGTTAAGATCGGTAAACGCTTCCGAACGTTAAGGAATTCCCGTCCGCGTTGCGTTCGGCTCGCGAATCGCGGGCTCTCCGGCCATGGATTGGACGCCCCCTGCGGATCGGCTAGTCACTCATCCATGCGAATCCATTTCACCGGCGTGGCCGGCGCGGGCATGAGCGCCGCGGCCCTGATGATGCGAGACGCCGGTCACCAGGTGTCCGGCTCCGACGCCGACGTGTTCCCGCCGATGTCGACCTACGTCGAGGGCCTGGGCTTCCCCTTCCACCGCAGCTTCGCGGCCGAGAATCTGCCCGACGGGCTCGACGTCCTCGTGCTTGGGGCCAGCGCCAAGCTCGGCGGCGAGTCGAACCCGGAGGTCGCCGCCGCCCGCGCCCGCGGCGTCCCGGTCACCACCTTCCCGGAGCTGGTCGGCGAGACCACGGCCGGCCGCCGCAACACCGTCGTCGCCGGCTCGTTCGGCAAGTCGTCCTGCACCGCGCTCCTCGCCCATGTCCTGGCGGAGGCGGGCCGCGATCCGGGCTGGATGATCGGCGCCATCTCGCCGTCGCTGCCGGCCACCGGCCGCTGGGGCTCGGGGCCGGAGGTGGTGCTGGAGGGCGACGAGTACATCGTCGGGCCGACCGACCGCCGGTCCAAGTTCGTGCTCTACCACCCGCAGGACGTCCTCCTGACGTCGCTGATCCACGATCACGTCAATGTCTTCCCGACCTTCGCCGACTACGAGGCGCCGTTCCGCGAGCTCCTCGCCCTGCTGCCCGCCGACGGCCTGTTGGTCGCCCGCGAGCATCCGGCGATCCGCGCCATCGCGCCGATCGCCAAGGGTCGCGTGGTCTGGTACGGCGCCGAGCGCGGCGAGGGCTGGTGGGCCGACGACGTCGTGTTCGGCGAGGAAAGCCGCTTTGTCCTGGTGTCGCCCGACGGCGCCCGCCTGCGGCTGACCACTCGCCTGCTGGGCGCCCACAACGTCGAGAACATCGTCGGCGTCGCCGCCTACGTCCTGGAACGCGGCCTCGCCACCGAGGCCCAGCTCGCCGCCGCCGTCGCCGGCTTCCAGGGCATCCGCCGACGCCTCGACATCCTCACCACGCGCTCGGCCGTGCCCCTCATCGAGGGCTTCGGCTCATCCTACGAAAAGGCCCGCTCGGCGATCGAGGCCATGCGCCTGCACTATCCCGACCGGCCGCTCACCGTGGTGTTCGAGCCCCACACCTTCTCCTGGCGCAACCGTGACGCGTTGCCCTGGTACGACACGGTGTTCGAGGGCGCGGCCCGCGTCCTCCTCGTCCCGCCGCCCGGACACGGCGCCGCCAGCCACGACCAGGCCAGCTTCGACGACATCCTCGCCCGCACCGCCGCCGCCGGCGTGGCCGTCGAGGGCGTTGAGACCGCCGAGGCGGTACATCAGGCCCTCAGCGCCCTGAGCGGCGAGGAGGTCGTCCTCCTGCTCTCCTCCGGCCCCTTGCTCGGCCTCCCGGAAAGCCTCCCCGCCCTCTTCGACGCCCGCTACTGATCGTCACGCCGCCTCCAGCACCCGGATGATCTCGCTCTCGCGCTCGTTCCACAGGATCGAGACCCGCGCCGCGCGCGCCGCGTGGGGGCCCAGCGCCGCCTTCACCTCTCGCTGCCGCGCCCGTTTGGCCGACAGCCGCAACAGGGTGCAGCCCGAGCTCTGTTCCTGCTCTTCGTCGTGGAAGCGCAGCACCGCGTCGACCAGGGCGGCCGGCGGGGGCAGGGGGCGCGGATCGGCGATCGGGCGGGCGGCGCGGGGCTTGAAGCGGCGGTAGCTGGCCATGGACGCGAACTCCGTTGCGTTTTGCGACGGTTCCCCTTTTGATCGCCGGGTGCGCCAGAATCGGACGTAGCTTCCTTGCGACATGAAAAAGCCGGCCGCCTGCTGGACCTGGCCCGCATGCTGGCCAGCACCTCCGAGGGCCTGACGCTCGACGAGATCGCCGAGCGCCTCGCCGTCGGCCGCCGCACGGCCGAGCGTATGCGCGACGCCGTCCGCGAGGTCTTCCCGCAGATGGAAGAGGTCGAGGACCCGCCGACGCGCCGCTTCCGCATCCCCGCCGGCCTCGACGGCCTGTTCCAGGCCCCGACCGCCGAGGAGCTCGCCGCCCTCGGCGCCGCCGCCGAGGCCTGGGCCGCGCAAGGCGCCCACGCCCGCGCCGGCGCCCTGCGCACCCTTGAGCACAAGGTGCTGTCGGCGACCCGCGCCGCCGCCCGCCGCCGCCTCGCCCCGGACCTCGAAGCCCTGCTGCAGGCCGAGACCATCGCCGTCCAGGCCGGCCCGCGGCCGTTCGAGGACGAGGCCGTGCTCGGCGCCGTCCGCGAGGCGCTCAAGAGCCTTTCGACCCTGCGCTTCCGCTACGAAGGCGGCTCGACCCCCGGCCGGGTGCGCGAGGTCACGCCCTATGGCGTCCTCTTCGGCCGCGCCAACTACCTTGTCGCCGCGGAAGGAGAGGGCAGTCCGCGCAACTGGCGCCTCGACCGCCTGGCCGATGTCGAGGTGACCGGAACCCCCGCCGCCCGCGACCCGTCCTTCTCCCTTCAGGACTACGCCGACGAGAGCTTCGGCATCTATCAGGACGACACCGAGGATGTGGTGCTGCGCATCCTGCCGGCCTCCGCCGAGGGCGCCCTGCGTTGGCGCTTCCATGCGGACCAGACCCTGGAGCCGCAGCCCGACGGCGCGGTGATCGTCCGATTCCGGGCCAGCGGCATGCGCGAGCTGGCCTGGCACCTCTTCACCTGGGGCGACCAGGTCCAGATCCTGGAGCCCCCGCGCCTTCGCACCCTCCTGCGCGAGCAGATCGAACTCGCCCGCGCCGCCCATGCGTCCGATCCTGACGTAGCTGAGCCTTAGCCCCTGTTCCTCGTGAAGAGGAGCAAGCCCATGACCGCCGTCGCCGACTACGCCATCGTCTACGAGCTGGAGATCCGTCCGCGCCGCCGCCTGAAGCGCGCGCTCGCCCGCGTCATCTGGGCCGGGCTTTACCTGGTCCGCCCGAAACTCGCCCTCGACATCTGGCGCGAGCGCCACGGGGCTTGAGCTTCCGCGCCCGTTCGCGCTCTATCCGGCCATGATCCTGCGCGCCATCGCGACCCTCATGGCTGGAGTGCTGCTTATGGGCGCTGCCCCTCAAGACGACCCTTACGTCTGGATGGAAGAGATCGAGGGCGCCCGCGCGCTCGACTGGGCCAAGGCCGAGAACGCCCGCTCCCTGCCGCAACTGCAGAACGATCCGCGCTATGCCGGTCTCTATGCTGACGCCCTGAAGATCGCCACCGCCACCGACCGCATCCCGGCCGTCGGTCTCGGCGGGGATGGCCGGCTCTACGACTTCTGGCAGGACCAGACCCATGTGCGCGGCATCTGGCGCTCGACCAGCCTTGAAAGCTATCGCGCCGGCGCGCCCGACTGGCGCACCCTGATCGACCTCGACGCCCTGGCGAAGGCGGAGTCGGCGAACTGGGTCTGGCACGGCGTCGCCTGCCTGCCGCCGGACGACGCCCGTTGCCTGGTCGAGCTCTCCGACGGCGGCAAGGACGCCGCGGTGGTCCGCGAATTCGACGTCGCGGCCGGCCGTTTCGTCGAGGGCGGCTTCACCCTCCCGGAGGGCAAGCACCGCTACGCCTGGCTGGATCGCGACACCCTGGCCGTCGCCGCCGAATGGCGCCCGGGCGAGGTCACGACCTCCGGCTATCCCTACATCCTCAAGCTGCTGAAGCGCGGCCAGTCGCTGTCGGCGGCGCGGGAGGTGTTCCGTGGCCGGGCCGACGACGGTGGCTACGGCGTCCAGCCGATCGTGCTGCGCGATCCGGACGGCCGGGTGCAGGCCCTTCTCGCCCACCGGCCGCTCGACACCTACAACGCCGAAACCCACCTCATTACCGAGGCCGGCGCCGCACAGGTCGCCTTGCCACCGAAGTCCACGGTCCAGGGCTACGTCGCCGGGCGCATGATCCTGACGCTCGAACAGGACTGGCCGGAACGGGGCTTCCGCCAGGGCGACCTCCTCGACTTCGACCTCGCAGCCCTCAAGGCCGCGCCCCAGGCTCCGGTCCCGACCCTTGTGCTGCGTCCGACCGAGAGCCAGTCGATCGAGCAGGTGGCGACGACCCGCAGCCGCCTCGTCGTCGCCCTCTATGACAACGTGAAGGGCCAGGTCCTGAGCCTCGCCCGCCAGGGCGACGGCTGGACCACCCGCCAGTTGCCCCTGCCGGCCGACAGTTCGGTCACCATCGGCTCGACCACCGAAGCCGACGACCGGACCATCCTCTACGCCACCGGCTTCCTCGATCCCTCGCGCCAGTATCTGGCCGACGCCGCCGCCGGCGCCGCCCAAACCCTCCGGCAATCGCCGGCGCGCTTCGACGCCTCGCGCCACGTCGTCGAACAGCTGTGGGCGACCTCCAAGGACGGCACGAAGGTCCCGTACTTCGTGGTCCGGCCCAAGGACCTGAAGTTCGACGGCGCCGCGCCGACGCTGCTCTACGCCTACGGCGGCTTCCTGGTCAGCCAGACGCCGGGCTATCTGACCACCGCCGGCAAGCTCTGGCTGGAGCGGGGCGGCGTCTATGTGGTCGCCAACATCCGCGGCGGCGGCGAATTCGGCCCGAGGTGGCACAACGCCGGCCTCAAGCTGAACCGCATGCGGGTCTACGAGGACTTCTTCGCCGTCTCCGAGGACCTGATCGCCCGCAAGATCACCAGCCCGCGCCGCCTCGGCATCATGGGCGGCTCCAACGGCGGCCTGCTGATGGGGGTCGCCCTGACCAAGCGACCGGAGCTCTATCGCGCCGTGGTCATCCAGGTGCCGCTGTTCGACATGATCCGCTACACCGGCATCGGCGCCGGCGCCTCCTGGGTCGGCGAGTACGGCGACCCGGCGGTCCCGGCCGAGCGGGCGGTGATCGAGACCTATTCGCCCTACCAGAACCTCAGGCCCGGTCAGCCCTACCCGCGCGTCTTCCTCGAGACCTCGACCAAGGACGACCGCGTGCATCCGGCGCATGCCCGCAAGGCGGCCGCGCGCCTCAAGGAATACGGCTACGACTACGTCTATTACGAGAACATCGACGGCGGCCACGCCGCCGCGGCCAACCTCAACGAACGGGCCCTGCGGCAGGCGCTGGAATACACCTACCTGCACCAGCAGCTGATGGATTGATGGACGACGTCGCCGCGGCGTTCGCGAAGGCCGCCGAGCATCACCGCGCCGGGCGAACGGGCGAGGCCGAGGTCGGCTACCGCGCTGTTCTGGCCGCCGATTCGGACCATCTCGGCGCGCTCAGCAACCTCGGCTCGCTGCTGCGCGGCCTCGACCGGGTGGACGAGGCGGGTGCTCTGCTCGACCGCGCCGTAGCCCTCGCCCCGCCTGGCGACCCCCGGCCGCTGGTCAACCTCGCCAACCTGCGCCGGCTTACCGGACGTTGGGCCCAGGCCGCCGCCCTGTACGACCAGGTGATCGCCTTGGAGACGGCGAGGGGCGCGGCGAACCCGCAGCTCCTCCTCGACGCCAGCCTGACCTATCTCGCCTGCGGCCGCGACGCCGAGGGCTGGCGGCTGCAGGACGCTCGGCCGAACCTGGTGGTCCGGCGCGGGCAGGGGATACCTGGCAAGGAATGGCGCGGCGAGCCGCTGAACGGCCGCTCGCTGCTGCTGCTGCCCGAGCAGGGCTTCGGCGACCAGATCCAGATGATCCGCTACGTCCCGCTGCTCAAGGCGCGCGGGGCCGGCCGCCTCACCGTCGTCGCTCCGCCGCCGCTGGTCCGCCTGTTTGCGGCCATGCCGGACATCGACGCAGTGATCGCCTGCGCACCGGACGAGGCGGTCCACGCCCCGCCGCACGACCTGTGGACCGCGCCCTTCTCGCTGCCGCTGTGGCTCGGCGCGGCGCCGGCGCCGCCCTATCTCGCTGCGCCCGCCGCGGCCCGGGCCCGGTGGGCCGGCTTCGACGAGGGCCGCATCGGCGTCGTCTGGCACGGCGCCAGCCACCAGCCGATCGAGCGCTGGCGCGGCCTGCCGTCCCCGGACCTCCTGGACCCGTTGCGCAACTACGGTCTCGTCGACCTGCAGGAGCCGCGCGGCGACTTCGCCGACACCGCCAGCATCCTCGAACAACTCGACCTGGTGATCACCACCGACACGGCGATGGCGCATCTGGCCGGCGCCCTCGGCCGGCCGTGCTTCGTCATGCTGCCCTACATCGCCCTCGACTGGCGCTGGGCCGACGGGCGCCGCACGCCCTGGTATCCGCAAACCCGGCTTTATCGGCAGCCGGCGCCGGGGGATTGGGATTCGGTCGTCGTGGCGATCGCCGCGGACCTGGAGGCGGCCGGGGTCGCGTGACCCCGGCCGCGCCAGCTCACTTCGTCCGGCTGTAGACCACCTTGCCGTCGAAGATCGTCTTGTCGACCACCAGGTCGCCCTTCGGCGGGTTGGTGAAGATGTCGTCCGCCAGGATGACCACGTCGGCCAGCTTGCCTTTCTCCAACGAGCCCACCGACTTGTCGGCGAAGATCGCGTAGGCGCCGTCGCGGGTGTAGGCGTCGAGCGCCTGGGCCAGGGTCAGCTTCTGGTCCGGGATCGGCGGGTGGGGGATGCGGTTGGTTGCGATCTGGATCGCCCGGCCCGGATTGATCGTCACGACCGGCCAGTCGCTGCCGAAGGCGACGCGGCCGCCGGCGTCCTTGATGCTCTTCCAGGGGAAGCCCCAGGCCGAGCGGGTGTAGCCGAGGTTGCGCCAGCGCTCGCCGCGCATCTGCGGATCGTTCATCCCTGCGCCGTGCTCCGGCTGCAGCGAGGCGGTGACGCCGAGCTGGCCGAACCGCGGGACTTCCGCCGGGTCCATGGTCTCGATGTGCTCGATCTTGTGGCGGCGGCCGCGGGCCGGCGCTGGGTTCGCCTTGTTGGCGGCGTCATAGGCGTCGAGCGCCACCCGCACCGCCCGGTCGCCGAGGCCGTGGGTCATGATCTGCCAGCCGCGCTTGTCCATCAGCGAGACGGCCTTGGTCAGTTCCTCCGGCGTGTAGTTCGGCACGCCCGTGGTGTTGCGGTTGTCGTAGGCGCGCAGCATCCAGGCGGTGTGCGACTCGATCACGCCGTCGAGCATGATCTTCACCGCCTCGACCCGCAGCTTGTCGTCACCCTTGTACTGGGTGCGCAGCTTGTCGAACTCGTCCGCGTCCGCCTCGGTGAAGGTGAACACCGACGGGAAGCCGATCCCCGGCCGCGCCTCGTTGGTGCGCGGCGTCAGCCACAGGGCGTTGTAGATGCGCAGGTTCAGCTGCCCGGCCTTGTTGAGCTTGTCGTAGACCTCCAGCTCCGGCGGGTGGGCGACGTTGAAGATGGTGGTCACGCCCGCCTTGTGGGCCTCGGCCGTGCCCTTGGCGACCAGCCGCTCCATGTCGGCCGCGGTCCAGTTCGGAAGAGCCTTTTCCATCACCGACTGGGCGGTCTCCAGGAAGACGCCGGTAAGCTCGCCGTTGGCGTCCTTCACGATCTCGCCGCCGGCCGGGGCCGGGGTGTCCTTGGTGATGCCGGCCATTTCCAGGGCCTTGGTGTTGGCGACGACGCTGTGCCCGTCGCCGGCCATCAGCACGGCGGGCTTGTCGCCGGTCACCGCGTCGAGGTCCTGGCGCTTGATGTCGGCATAGAAGCCGCCGCCGCGGATCCAGGTGGTGTTGGGATTAGCGGCCAGGAAGGTGCGGATCGCCGCTTGCATGCTGGCGACGTCGTTGACCTGCGTCAGGTCCGGTCCCTCCAGCGCGCCGGCGCCGCCGAGGAAGTGGACGTGGTTGTCGATCAGGCCCGGCAGCACGGTCTTGCCCTGGGCGTCGATGACCTGGGTCTTGCCGCCACGCAGCTTCTCGACCTCTTCGTCCGAGCCGACCAGGATGATCTTGTTGCCGCGGATGGCCACCGCCTGCTTGAAGCCGGCCTGGCCGTCGGCGGCGTAGACCTTGCCGTGCAGGATGACGATGTCGGCCTTTTCGCCGCCGCCCGAGCAGGCGGCCAGGCCGAGGCCGAGTGCGAGCCCGGTTACGCCGAGCTTCAGAGACTTCAGGATGCGCATGAAAAGCTTCCCCCCACGTTTTGGAGGGCGAAGGTTGCCGCCGGGGAAGCGACTTGGCGAGGGGAATTTGCGATCGCAGACGGATTTCAGCGCATCGCCACCCGATCCGAAAGCCGCGGCCGCACGGCCGCGCTCTTGCGCAGGTTCAGCGACGCCCGCGTCAGGCCGAACACCGTCTGATAGCCGTAGCGGACTTCCGCGACGATGGCGCTCTCGCCGGGCGCCAGGTAGCCGGCCGGCAGGGTCGGGGCGGCGCCGCTGAAGTTGCGGTTCACCGACCAGTCCGGGGTCACCCGGCCGTTGTCGTCGGCCACGAGGCTGGTGATCCGTTGCTGGAGCCGCGCGCCGGCCGGCTCCGGGTGCATCATCGCCGCGCCCATCGCCAGGATGTCGGTCAGCTCGGCGTTGCTCAGCGACCGGCTCTGAGCCGTTACGTCGGCCATGGCCGCGGCCAGGTGCGCGGCGCGCCGGTCGGCGCCGAACAGGGCGAACACCTCGACGCTCCCGAGGTACAGGGTCAGCAGCATCGGCAGCAGCAGGACGAACTCCACCGCCGCCACGCCCCGCCGATCCGACCACAGCCGCCTCATCCGAACGGCTCGTTCTTGAACGCCGCCGTAGCCCGCAGGACGATGTCCCGCGGCCGGCTCGAGCGCAGCACCGGGGCCAGCATCGGCGAGATGATCTCCCGGCGGTAGACGGCCTGGACCATCATCACCGCGCCCGGGCCGCTTTCCTCGAACTGCCCGCCAGGGTCGCCCGCCGCCGGCCCGGCTGTGTCGGCGAAGCTGTCGAACTCGCGGACGCTGACCGTCAGCCGCTCGCGGCATTCGGTGCGCGGCGCGGTCATCCGGCTGCACACCAGGGTCTCGAACGCCGTCGCGCTCTTTGGACCGTCGTCCTGGCCGGTGCGGATGGTGCGGGCGGCGTCGAACACCGCGTTGTCGAATTCCGCCGCCGCGATGCCCAGGATCCCGACCTCCGCCATTCCGAACAGCAGGAACGCCAGCAGCGGCAACACCAGCGCGAACTCCACCGCTGTCGCGCCGGACGCGTCCAGCCGGAACCGGTCTAGGGGGACAGGGCGGTGCTCCATGCCGCGACTTTACGCTGCTAAACCCAAGTAACTCTTAAGCTTTCAACCTGGCATAGTGATCGCAATTTTAACCACCCGCCTTAACCCGGCGCTACCCAGGATTGCGCCACCCTTCGTGCATGACGAACACCGCTCGCCTGGGCCGGCTGCTCCGCGACCGCCGCGGCAACGTCGCCGTCTTCACCGCCCTCGCCATGCTGCCCCTGTCCCTGGCCGGCCTCGGCGCCGCCGACCTGGCCAGCGCCGTCAGCGGCAAGGTCCAGCTGCAGGACGCCCTCGACTCCGCCGCCCTGGCCGCCGCCCGCTCCAGCGCCCGCACCGACGCCGAGCTCCAGACCGTCGGCGAACGCTACCTGC
>NZ_JBIIGK010000153.1:0-7052 GCF_044236515.1 Phenylobacterium sp. | reverse complement strand
CAACATCGCCCGGATGCGGGACGAGCTGAAGGAGCTCGGCCTGTCGATCGACTGGAGCCGTGAATTCGCGACCTGTGACGTCGCCTACTATGGCCAGCAGCAGGCCTGGTTCCTCGAGCTGTTCAAGCGCGGCCTCGTCTATCGTCGCGAGGCGACCGTGAACTGGGACCCGGTCGACCAGACCGTTCTAGCCAACGAACAGGTCGTCGACGGCCGCGGCTGGCGCTCCGGCGCCGTGGTCGAGAAGCGCAAGCTGAATCAGTGGTTCCTGCGGATCACCGACTACGCCGACCAGCTGACGGACGACATCGCGACCCTGGACCGTTGGCCGGAGAAGGTCCGCGTGATGCAGGAGAACTGGATCGGGCGCTCGCGCGGCCTGCAGCTGACCTTCCGCGGCGCGGGCGGCGGCCCCGCTTCCGGCGCCCGGGACGTCGAGGTCTACACCACCCGCCCCGACACCTTGTTCGGCGCGGCCTTCGTCGGCGTCGCCCCGGACCACCCGTTGGCCGAGGCGGTCGCCAAGACCACCGCCGAGGCCGCCGCCTTCATCGCGGAGTGCAAGAAGGGCGGCGCCTCCCAGGCCGAGATCGACACGGCCGAGAAGCTCGGCTTCGACACCGGCCTGACGGTGAAGCACCCGTTCGACCCCTCGGTCGAGCTGCCGGTCTGGATCGCCAATTTCATCCTGATGGACTACGGGACCGGCGCGATCTTCGGCTGTCCCGCCCACGACCAGCGCGACCTCGATTTTGCCCGCAAATACGGCCTGCCGGTGCGCGCCGTGGTGCTGCCGCCCGGCGAGGACCCCGCGGCCTTCACCGCCTACATGGCGAGCGAGGCGACCGAGGCCTACACGGGCCCTGGAACGATCTTCAATTCCGCCTTCCTGGACGGTCTCGACGTCGAGGCGGCCAAGGACGCCGCCATCGCCAGGATCGAGGCTCAGGGGGACGGCGAGGGCGCGACGGTGTTCCGCCTGCGCGACTGGGGCGTGGCCCGCCAGCGCGGCTGGGGTTGCCCGATCCCGGTCGTCCACTGCGAAAAGGACGGCGTCGTCGCAATGCCGCGCGACCAGCTGCCGGTCGCCCTGCCGGAGGACATGGAGTTCGGCAAGCCAGGCAACGCGCTGGCCCGCCATCCGACCTGGAAGCACACCACCTGCCCGGCTTGCGGCGGTCCAGCCACGCGCGAGACCGACACACTCGACACCTTCGTGGACTCATCCTGGTACTTCGCCCGCTTCGCGGACCCGGACGCGCCGGAGCCGATCGACACGGCGGCGGCGGACTACTGGCTGCCGGTCGACCAGTACATCGGCGGCATCGAGCACGCGGTGCTGCACCTGCTCTATGCCCGCTTCGTCACCAAGGCCCTGGCCGACGAGAACATGCTGAGCGTGCGCGAGCCGTTCGCCGGCCTCTTCACCCAGGGCATGGTCACCCACGAGACCTATCGGCGCGAGAGCGGCGAGTGGGTCGAGCCGGGCGACGTCGAACTGACGGCCGAGGGCAAGGCGCGCACCGCCCGGATGATCAGCACCGGCGAGCCGCTGACCATCGGCGACATCGAGAAGATGTCGAAGTCGAAGAAAAACACGGTCGCGCCCGGCGAGATCTTCGAGGTCTACGGCGTCGACGCCGCCCGCCTGTTCGTGCTGTCCGACAGCCCGCCGGAACGCGACACCCAGTGGTCCACCTCGGGCGTCCAGGGCGCCTGGCGGTTCGTGACCCGTGTGTGGGACGAGTTCGACAGCCAGCCGGGCATGGTCCCGGAGGCCGCGCCGGCCGACGGCGACGCGGCGGCTGAGGCCTTGCGGGTGGCGACGCACAAGCTGATCAAGCAGGTGACGGAGGCCATCGAGAGTTTCCGCTTCAACTCCGGCATCGCCCGGCTCTACGAATTCCTGAACCTCCTGAAGGCCAACCCCTCGGCAGGCGCCTCGCCAGCCCTGGCGGCCGCGCGGCACGAGGCCCTGTCGGCCTTCGCGCGGCTGATCGGCCCCTTCGTCCCGCACCTGGCTGAGGAATGCTGGGCGCGGATCGGCGGCGCCGGCATGGTCGTCGAGGCCGACTGGCCGCAGTTCGATCCGGCCCTCACCGAGGACGCCGTTCGCGTGCTGCCGGTGCAGGTCAACGGCAAGCGGCGCGGCGAGATTTCCGCGCCCGCCGGGGCCGAGCCCTCGGAGGTCGAGAAGATCGTGCTTGACGATCCGGAGATCGCGCGGCGCCTTGAGGGCCTGACAATCCGCAAGGTGATCGTGGTGAAGGATCGCATCGTCAACATCGTGGCCGCCTGATGCGCGCCCGCCGCAACCTCGCGGTCGCGCTCGCCGTCGGACTGGCCTCGGCCGGTCTGGCGGGCTGCGGCTTCACCCCCCTCTACGGCGATCCGTCGGTGGTCTCGAACCTGGCGGCGATCGACATCGTCGCCTCGGAGGGTCGCACCGGCTACCTGATCCGCCAGCACCTCGACGACGCCTTCGCCAAGAACCGCGGCGCCGCCCCCGCCTATCGGATGGACGTCTCGGTGGCCGAGGCGCGGTACCCGCGCGGCGTGCGGATCGACAACGTCGCGACCCGCTACGAATACGTGCTGGAGGCGACCTACCGGCTGACCAGCCTGCCGTCGGGCGCCCAGGCCAAGCGCGGCCGGGTGCGGGTGGCGCTGACCTACGATTCCGCCGACCAGCCCTACGCCTCGATCGCGGCCCAGCAGGACGCCCAGGACCGAGCCGCCAGCGAGGCGGCGCGACGCATCCAGCTGGAGCTGGCGGTCTGGCTGGCGGGCGAGAACCGGACCGGGGCCTGAGGCGTCGGGCGTGATCCTCTCCAAGCGCCCCGACATCGAACGTTTCCTGCGCCAGCCGGACGCCGGCGTCCGCGCCGTGGTGATCTACGGGCGGGACATCGGCGTGGTGCGTGACCGCGGCCACGCCCTGGCCGGCAAGGTGGTGGCCGACCCCAACGATCCCTTCGACGTCGCCCAACTGACCGACGGCGACCTTGACGCCGACGCCGGCCGGCTGGAGGGCGAACTCGCCGCCCAGTCGCTGATGGGCGGCCGGCGGCTGGTGCGCCTGCGGCTGACCAGCGACAAGGGCGGTCCCGACAAGATCGCCGCCGAGGCCCTGGTGCGCCACGCGGCCGGCGAGCTCAATCCCGAGGCGTTCCTGCTGATCGAGGCCGGCAACCTCGACAAGACCTCGGCCCTGCGCAAGGCAGCGGAGAAGGCCGACGGCGCGGCCGCGATCCCCTGCTACGAGGACGAGCCCGGCGACGTCGCGCGACTGGTCCGGGAGACCCTGGCCCGCGACGGCGTCGGCCTGAACGCCGACGCCCTGGCGATGTTCGTCGCCCGCCTGCCGAAGGAGCGCGGGGTCGCCAAGGTCGAGATCGAGCGGCTGGCCCTCTACCTCGGCCCCGGCAGCGGCGTCCAGGCGACCCCCGCCGACCTCGAGCCCTTCCTCGGCGTCGAGCCCGAGGCCTCGCTGTCCGACGCCGCCGCCGATGCGTTCGGCGGCCGCCTGGCCGAAGCGCAGGCGGGTCTGCGCCGCGCCGCCCAGGAGGGCGAGGCCGGCCCCGCCGCCGTCCGCGCCATCGGCATGTACCTTGGCCGCCTGCGCCGAGCCCTGACGCTGGCCAAGTCGGGGGCGAGCCTGCAGGAGGCGGCCAAGGCGTCGGGGGTGTTCTGGAAGCAGGAGCGCGAATTCCTGCGCCAGGCGCGTTCGTGGAACCTCGACGAGCTCGACCGCCTGCAGCCTGAGGTGCTGGCCGCCGACCGGGCCTGCAAGAGCGCCGGCGCGCCCGACCAGCTGATCGCCCAACGGCTGGCCCTGACCATCGCCAGCAAGGCGCGGCGGATGGGGCTCTAGGCCCGCCGTCGCCATCGGGTTGATGCGGCGTTAACCATATTTCGCGACCCTGCTCAGGCAGGAGCGTTCACCCTTGGCCATGATCGCGATACCCCAGTTTGCCGCGCCCGGACCGCTGATCGCCCGCCTGCGCGGCGTCGCCACCAGTCCCCACGCCGCGGTCGCCGCCGCCGCGGTGCTGCTGGTCGCCGCCGGATCGGCGCTGGTGAGCTTCCTGGGCCCCCTCGGCGGCGCGTCCGGCGCCCACGCCACGTTGGGCAAGGCCCCGCGCGGCTGGCACGAGGCGCTGAAGGCGCCGCACGGCCACGTCGTCAGCCACGACGTCATCCGCCTGTCGGCCCGTCCGCTGGCCCCGATGGCCGCCCCGACCTGGAACGCGGCCGCGCCGAGCCCGACGCAGGCCTGGGCGAGCGGCCCCCTGCCTGCGGCGCCGATCGCAGGTTTCTTCGCGCCCGGTCCCGGCGGGCCGCTGCCAATCATCGCCGCCGACGGGCGTACGCCGTTCCAGGCCTATGCGCGCCCCTTCCAGTCGAACGGCCGGCCCAAGGTGGCGCTGGTTATCGGCGGCCTCGGGTTGAATGCCCGCGCCACCCAGCAGGCTATCGAGACCCTGCCAGGCCCCGTGACCCTGTCGTTCGTGCCCTATGCGGAGGGCCTGCAAGGCTGGATCGACCTCGCCCGACAGCACGGCCACGAGGTGCTGCTGGAAACGCCGATGGAGCCGGAGAACTATCCCGACAACGATCCCGGCCCCTACACCCTGATGGCGCGCGGCGGCGCCCAGGAGACCGCAAAGAAGCTGGAATGGGTGCTGTCGCGGGCTACCGGCTATTTCGGCCTGACCAACTATCTCGGCTCGCGCTTCCTGGCCGAGCCGGCCGCCTACGAGGCCTTCGCCGCCGCCGCCCGGGCCCGTGGCCTGGGCTTCATCGACGACGGCTCGGCCGCGGCCAGCGCCGGCGGCCTGCCGCGCGCCTCGGCCGCCTATGTCGTCGACGACCAGCTCACCGCCAAGGCGGTCGACGACCAGCTGCTGCGGCTGGAAGCGCGCGCCCTGCAGAAGGGCCAGGCCCTCGGCTCCGGCTTCGCCTATCCGGTCACCCTGGAGAAGGTGGCCGCGTGGGCGGCCAGCGTCGAAGCGCGCGGCTACCAGCTGGCCCCAGCCTCCGCCCTCGCCACCAGACGATGACCGCGGACGACCCGTTCCCGTATCACCGCCCGAACGTCGGGGTGGTGCTGTTCCATCCGGACGGCCGGGTCTGGCTGGGCCGCCGGGCCGCCACGCCGCCGCCGTGGAACTGGCAGTTCCCGCAGGGCGGCGTCGATCCCGGCGAGGACTTCGAGACCGCGGCCCGCCGCGAACTGGCCGAGGAGACCGGCGCGCACAGCGTCACCTTCCTCGCCCGCACGGAAGGCTGGATCGCCTACGACTTCCCCGAGGGCGCCGGCGGCTCGAAATCGCGGCGCGGCTTCAAGGGCCAGAAGCAGGTTTGGTTCGCCTTCCGCTTCGACGGGCCGGATAGCGAGTTCGACCTCGCGGCTCACGGCGAGCCGGAATTCGAAGACTGGCGCTGGGCGCGCCTGGCGGAGACCCCGGACCTGATCGTCCCCTTTAAGCGCGCCGCCTACGAGGCGGTGGTAAAGGCCTTCGCGCCCTTCGCAGCCTAGGACCCCCGCCACGTGAGGGGGAGGGCGATGCTCAGGCCTTTGCCCCGCTGAACAGCTTCAGGCCGATGATGCCGGCGAAGATCAAGCCGAGGCAGACGAGGCGCGCCACCGTCACCGGTTCGCGGAACAGGATCACGCCGAGAATGGCCGTGCCGATCGCCCCCACCCCGGTCCACACAGCATAGGCGGTGCCGATCGGCAGGCTGCGGGCGGCAAGGCCAAGCAGCAGGACGCTGACCAGCATGCTGGCCGCGGTGAGGACCGTCGGCACGATGCGCGTGAAGCCTTCGGTGTATTTGAGGCCGATCGCCCAGCCGATCTCGAACAGGCCGGCGACGAAGAGAAGCGTCCAAGCCACGGATCATGGCCCCCATCGCGCGGGGTCGTCCCCGCCAAAAAGAAACGCCGCCGGGTCGTCCCGGCGGCGGTCTTTCGCCCTGGAGCGGCGGAACCCCTACTGAAGCTTGCGCTCCTGGTACTGCAGCGTGCCCTGGTCGTAGTTCTTGGCGACCTGGGTGTCGTCCGGCTTGCGGACGGTCGAGAAGTTGAGGCCGATCGACTGGCTGGCGCTCAGGAATTCCCACGAGCGGCGGACGCGCTTCAGACCGTCCGGATCCACCGGCTGGGTGTAGTTGGCGGTCGGGTCGAGCGGCGGCTGGCGGGTGAAGGCCCAGATGTTCAGCGCCTTGGCGATCTCGTCGTCCTTGCCCATCGCATAGCGCAGCTCGGCGAAGCAGACGTCCTTGTTGGACCCCTGCGGGAACAGGACGATGGCGTAGTTCTTCTGGCCGCCCAGCGGCTTGGCCCAGGTCTGGTCGCGGCGGTTCAGCTTGTAGCCGTTTGCCTTGGCCAGCGCCTCGAGGTCGCCGCCGCGCACGGCCGGCAGGCAGACCTGGTCGAGGGCGGCGATCACTTCGGCGCCGTCGCCGGAGGTCGGCAGGGCCGGGGGCGGTTCGACCGCGGCGGGCGCCGGGGCCGGGACCGCCGGGGCGGCCGGAGCGTCGGTGGTTTGAGCGCTTGCAGCGCTCGCCAGGCCGGCGGCGATGATCAGGCTAGCAAAGGCGATACGCATCGGCGGTTTCCCCCAGAATTCCGCTTATCAAACTCAAGGGCGGCGTCGGAGGCAAGGCCCGCCGACGCCGCACAGGAACCTTTAGCCCTCGGCTTCGGCCGCGTGTTCGGCCAGGACCGTCAGGCCCTCCGGCGTCACGTCGGCGAAACCGCCGCGCACCTGGTAGACCGTGACCTTGCCGTCATTGTGGACGCGCAGTTCGCCTTCCTTGAGCGCCGTCATGAACGGCGCGTGGTCGGCCAGCACGCCGAAGTCGCCTTCGGCGCCGGGTGCGTCGACCTGGTCCACGAGGCCCGAGAACAGCTCGCGCTCCGGAGAGACCAGGGAGAAGTGGAGCTTGGCGGCCATGATCGCTTAGGCTTCCGCCGCCATCTTCTCGGCCTTGGCCACGGCTTCCTCGATGGCGCCGACCATGTAGAAGGCGCCTTCC
This sequence comes from Phenylobacterium sp., assembly GCF_044236515.1. Lineage (GTDB taxonomy): Bacteria > Pseudomonadota > Alphaproteobacteria > Caulobacterales > Caulobacteraceae > Phenylobacterium. The sequence goes on along the minus strand of NZ_JBIIGK010000153.1, from coordinate 8 downwards.
GGCAGGTG
>NZ_JBIIGK010000152.1:0-7058 GCF_044236515.1 Phenylobacterium sp. | reverse complement strand
GCCATCGGCCGCGTGCCCAAGTGGCTGCGCAAGCGCTTCAACATCCGGGTCATCCAGTTCGACGTCGAGGCCGAAGCCCCGATCCGCGGCGCCAACGGGTTCTGCATCGAATGCGGCCCCGGCCAGATCGGCGAATGCATCGGCCAGATCGCCCAGGGCGCGCGCACCGAATACGCCGGCTATGTCGACAAGGCCGCCTCGGAAAAGAAGGTCCTGCGCGACGTCTTTGAACGGGGCGACGCGTGGTTCGCGACCGGCGACCTGATGCGCACCGACGCGGACGGCTATCTCTATTTCGTCGACCGCATCGGCGACACCTTCCGCTGGAAGGGGGAGAACGTCTCGACGAACGAGGTCGCCGAACGGCTGCAGGCCGCCCCGGGGGTGCAGGAAGCCAATGTCTACGGCGTCGAGGTCCCCGGCTCCGACGGTCGCGCCGGGATGGTCGCCCTCGTCACCGGGCCGGAGTTCGATATCAAGACCCTGGGCGAGCATGTGGCCCGCGAGCTGCCGCCCTATGCCCAGCCGCTGTTCGTCCGCCTGCTGCCGCAGATGGAGACCACCGGCACCTTCAAGCTGCGCAAGACCGAACTGGTCGCCGATGGCTACGACCCGGCGCGGGTCAAGGGCGCCCTGTTCTTCCACGACGGCAAGCGCGGCTACGTGCGCATCACCAAGACGAACCACGAGCGCGTCGTCCAGGCCGCGGCCCGGACGTAGCGGCTCCTCAGCCCGCGTCGCGCAGCGGCAGCGTCACCTGGCAGCGGAGGCCGCCGGGCGCGAAATCGAGCACCGCTTCGCCGCGCATCTCGCCCTTCAGGCTGCGTTCGATGAGCCGCGAGCCAAAGCCGCGGCGCGTCGGGACGCGGACGGGCGGCCCGTCACGCTCGACCCACGACAGGGCCAGGGCGCGGTCCCTTATCCGCCATTCCACCTCGACGCAGCCGCCGGCGTTCGACAGCGCCCCGTACTTGACCGCGTTGGTCGCCAACTCGTGGAACAGCAGGCCCAAAGCCAGCGCTTCGGCCGGGGCCAGTGCGACATCCGGTCCCTTCAGAGCGTAGCGGCTGGGGTCGTACGGGCGGAATTCGACGCTGACCACGTCGCGCAGGCTCGCGCTGCGCCAGCTTGTCGCCGTCAGCAGATCGTGCGTGGCCGACAGGGCCATCAGCCGGGCTTCGAACATCTTGCGGAACTCGACCGGGTCAGGGCTGGACTTCAGCGTCTGGGCGGCGATGGCCTGGACCGTCGCCAGGGTGTTCTTCACCCGGTGGTTCAGCTCGTCGAGCAGCAGCTTCTGCTGCTGTTCGGCCCGGACCCGGTCGGTGACGTCGCTGCCTTCGACGAACACGCCCCAGGCCTCGCCGGTCGGGCCCAGGATCGGCTGGTAGATGAAGTCGACGAACCGCTCCTCGAGCGGCGCGTCAGGGGCGCGTTGCAGGAACACGCTGATCGCCTGGCCGATGAACGGCTCGCGCTTGTCGACCACCTCGCGGAGCAGCGCCGTGAAACCCTGCTCGCTCACTTCCGGCAGGGCCTCGTCGATGGGCTTGCCGATCACCTGCCGGTGGCCGATCAGCTGCAGGTAGGCGGTGTTGGCGAGGGCGAAGGTCAGGTCGGGCCCCTGGAGCACGGCCATGAATCCCGGCGCTTGCATGAAGAGGTCGCGCAGGCCCTGCGTCTCCTCCTGCAGGGCGCGGTTGATCTCCGCCATCTCCTGGGTGCGCTGGAGCAGGTCCTTCTCGCCCGGCTGGATCGGCTGGCCTGCCGGGCCGTAGGCGATCTCCTTCAGGCGCTGGAGTTCGGTTACGTCGACGGTGTTTTGGATGATGAACCGGGTCCGGCCGTCGGGTCCCAGCAGCGGCACGTGGGCCGCCGACCAGTAGCGCATCTCGAACCCGCCGCCGCGGCTGGCCGGCCGCTCGATGGGATAGGGTATCAACGGAATGGTGTCCGGCTTGCCGGTCGCCAGCACCTTGTCGAACGAAGCCCGCAGGCGTCGGCCGCTCTCGCCGGGATCGGGAAACAGATCGAACAACGGCTTGCCGATCAGCTCCTCGCGGCTGCGCTCGAGCGTCGTGCAATAGGCCTCGTTGACCTCGATGAAGCGCAGGTCCCGATCGAGGATCATGTACGGACTGGGCAGGCTCAGGAACGCCGCTGCGAAATCCGGGACATGCCGATCGCCGGCCTGATGCCGCCCGACCTCGGCGTTCTCGGACGACGGGGCCGCCTCGCGCATACTCACCTCTTGGGCGCGGGCGTTCCGGACCGCGGTACTCGTGATGAGCCGTCACATAGCGCGTTCCGGGCGCAACGTCGCGCTCCCATGCCGGCCGAACCGGCCTATATGAGGGGCATGCTCGTCGACCCGGCCCTCAAGGGCGCCGCCCTGATCAAGGATGAGGTGAAGCGCCTGCCTGACCGGCCGGGGGTCTACCGCATGATCGGCGAGGACGGCGAGGTGCTCTACGTCGGCAAGGCGCGCAGTCTGAAGAAGCGCGTCGTGCAGTACGCGCAAGGTCGCTTCCACACCCAGCGCATCGCCCACATGGTCGACCTGACGCGGGCGATGGAGTTCGTCTCGACCAAGACCGAGACCGACGCCCTGCTGCTCGAGATCAACCTGATCAAGCAGCTGAAGCCCCGCTTCAACGTCCTGCTGCGCGACGACAAATCATTCCCCGAGATCGTCATCCGCCGGGAACATCCGGCGGCCCAGCTGCGCAAGCACCGTGGCGCCCACACGATCAAGGGCGACTACTTCGGCCCCTTCGCCAGCGCCTGGGCGGTCAACCGCACGCTGAACACCCTCCAGAAGGCCTTCCTCCTGCGTTCGTGCTCGGACAGCGTCTACGACACCCGCACGCGGCCCTGCATGCTGCATCAGATCCGTCGCTGCGCCGCGCCCTGCACCGGCCTCATCAGCCTCGAGGACTACAGCGGCTTGGTCGACCAGGCGCAGGCGTTCCTGCGCGGCAAGAGCCGGGCGGTGATGTCGACCTTGGCCGAGCAGATGCAGGCCGCTTCCGACGACCTCGAGTTCGAGCGCGCCGCGCGCCTGCGCGACCGTATCCGCGCCCTGGCCTCGATCGCCCAGGAGCAGCAGATCAACCCCGAGACCGTCGACGAAGCCGACGTCTTCGCCCTGCACGCCGAGGGCGGGCAGGCCTGCGTGCAGGTTTTCTTCTTCCGCGCCGGTCAGAACTGGGGCAACCGCGCCTACTTCCCGCGCGTCGACAGGTCCGACGAGGACGCCGACGTGATGAGCGCCTTCCTCGGACAGTTCTACGACGACAAGCCGATCCCCCGCGTGATCCTGACCAACATCGACCCCAGCGAGGCCGACCTGCTGGCGGAGGCCTTCTGCCAGAAGTCTGGCCGCAAGGTGGAAATCGGCCGGCCGCAGCGCGGCGAGAAGCGCAAGCTGGTCGAGCACGCCTTGACCAACGCCCGCGAAGCCCTCGGCCGCAAGATGGCCGAGAGCTCGGCGCAGTCGAAGCTGCTGGCCGGTGTCTGTGAGGCCTTCGGCCTCGACGGCCCGCCCGAGCGGATCGAGGTCTACGACAACAGCCACATCATGGGGACCAACGCCGTCGGCGGGATGATCGTCGCCGGGCCCGAGGGCTTCCAGAAAAGCCAGTACCGGAAGTTCAACATCCGCTCGACGGAGATCACCCCCGGGGACGACTTCGGGATGATGCGCGAGGTCCTGCGCCGCCGCTTCTCGCGCCTGGTCAAGGAAGAGGAAGAGGGCGCCGAGGCCCCGCGGCCCGACCTGGTGCTGATCGACGGCGGCGCTGGCCAACTCTCAGCGGCGGTCGAGATCATGGCCGATCTCGGCGTCGACGACATTCCGGTGGTCGGGGTGGCCAAGGGCCTGGACCGCGACGCCGGCATGGAGCGGTTCTTCGTGCCGGGCAAGGAGCCGTTCCGCTTCGAGCCCAAGGACCCGGTCCTCTACTACCTTCAGCGCCTGCGCGACGAGGCCCACCGCTTCGCCATCGGCAGCCACCGCACCCGCCGGTCGATGGACATCAAGAAGAACCCGCTCGACGAGATCGACGGCGTGGGCCCCGGCCGCAAGCGCGCGCTGTTGCACGCCTTCGGCTCGGCCCGGGGCGTCAGCCGCGCCTCGGTCGAGGACCTCGCCAAGGTCGAGGGCGTCAGCCTGCCGCTGGCCCAGCGCATCTACGCCTTCTTCCACAAGGTCTGACCGCGACCGAACAAGCTCAGCCTTGGGTGGAACTGACGCCCGTCACCTGAGCTATAGTTCCGAACGCCCCGCCGGGCCGGAGATTCGCATGAAGGCCCTGCCGAACATCCTGACGTCCCTGCGCCTGGTCCTGGCGCTGTTCATGTTCCTGGCCCTGGCCGCCGCGGCCGGCGGCGTGCCCTACCTGTCGGAGCGCCTCGATCCGATGGCGCAGTTCGCCCTGCAGCGCTGGGCGGTCTACGCCTTCGTGGTGGCGGCGGTGACCGACTTCTTCGACGGCTGGCTCGCCCGCAAGCTGAACGCCACCAGCGTCTGGGGCGCGATCCTCGATCCGATCGGCGACAAGGTGCTGGTCTGCGGCGCGATCCTCGGGCTGCTGAGCCTCGGCCCCCAGCCGATGGTCGTGCTGCCGGCCGGCCTGATCCTGTTCCGCGAGTTCACGGTCAGCGCCCTGCGCGAGGTCGGCGCCGGCAAGGGCGTCAGCCTGCCGGTCACCCTGCTCGCCAAGTGGAAGACGACGCTTCAGCTTACGTCGCTGGCGCTGGAACTGATCGTCGCGGCCTGGGGCGCCTTCAGCCTGCCGGAGGACGCGGGCTTCCGCGGCAATTTCGCCACCGCCGCCCACATCCTCTTCTGGATCGCCGCCGTCGTCACCCTGATCACCGGCGCCCAGTACTGGGAGCGGACGCGCAAGGCGCTGGCCTGAGGCGGGCTATCCCGCCGCCTTGGGCGCGTTGCGGGCCTGCTCGTCCCGCCAGCCCTTCTCCTGGTCGATGACCTCCTGGTCGACGACGCCGAGGCCCTCGAAGTCCTCGGGCTCCTGGTAGGGGCGCAACTCCACCTCGCCGGCCTCGAACGGCACGCGCCGGGCCCAGGACAGCGCCTCGTCCATGTCCTTGCACTCGATCACCCAGAAGCCGGCGATCAGTTCCTTGGTTTCGGCGAACGGCCCGTCTGTGACGACCGGATTTCCCCGCCCCTCGAACCGGATCCGCTTGCCCTTCGAGCTTGGCTTCAGCCCAGCGCCGTCCAGCATCACGCCGGCGGCGATCATCTCATTGTTGAACTCGGCCATCTCGGCGAACAGCCGCGCCGAATCCGGCGGGAACTCGCCCCGTTCCGATTCCGCCGTCGCCTTCACGATCATCAGATAGCGCATCGTCGTCGTCTCCCTGGTCCGACCCATCGAACACCAGGATGACGATCGGGCGAAGGCATTCCCGACAATCAGGACATCGGGTTGGGCGGCGGCGCCGGCTCGGGCAGGGGGATGAACTCGGCATTGTCGGCGTCAGGCAGCTTGATGCGGCCGGCGCGCCAGTCGGCCTTGGCCTGCTCGATCCGCTCCTTCGACGAGGAGACGAAGTTCCACTCGATGAACCGCGGCCCGACCGGCTCGCCGCCGAGGAGCATGACGAGCGCCCCCGTCACCGCCGTGACCACCACCGGCTGGCCGGGCGTGAAGACCAGCATCTGCCCCTCGTGGAACTGCCCGCCGTCCACCTCGACCACGCCCTGCGCCACATAGGCCGCCCGCTCCGGGTACTCGGCCGGCAGCTGCGCCCGCGCGCCGGCCGCCAGGGTCCAGTGGACGTAGAACAGCGGCGAATGCACCTGCACGGGCGAGGCGGCGCCGAACGCCTTGCCGGCGATCAGCCGCGCCGAGACGCCGCCGTCCTCATAGGCCGGCAGTTCCTCCGCTCCGTGATGGACGAAGCCCGGATCGGTCTCCTCGTCCTCGGTCGGCAGGGCGATCCAGCACTGGATGCCGTTCATCCGTCCGCCGTTGGCGCGCAGGTGCTCGAACCGCTCCGAGTGGGTGATGCCCCGCCCGGCGATCATCCAGTTCACTTCGCCCGGCCAGATGTCCTGGTGCGCGCCAACGCTGTCGCGGTGCGTGATCCCGCCCTCGAACAGATACGACAGGGTGGACAGCCCGATGTGCGGATGCGGCCGCACGTCGACCTCGCGGCCGAACCCCGGCTGGAATTCCGCTGGCCCCATGTGGTCGAAGAAGATGAACGGCCCGACCATCCGCCGGCCGGCGTGGGGCAGCACCCGGCCCACCTCGAACCCGCCGAGATCCTTGCGCCGCTGGTCGATGACGAGATCGATCATGCCGGGTGCTCCTTAGTCCTTGGAACTCACATAGGGGCTGACCAGGCCGAGCGGCGCCGCCGTGGTGTGTTTGACCGAGCGGATGACGATCCGGCTCTCGATGTTGGAAACGAGGCCCAGCGACAGCAGCCGGTCGCGCAGGAAGTCGTCGAACGCGTGCATGTCCCGGGTGACAACCCGCAATTCGTAGTCCGCCGCCCCGGTGACGGTGGCGCAGCTCACCACTTCCGGCATCCGGGCGATGGCGGCGTCGAAGGCCTCGAGGTTGTCCTTGGTCGGCAGGCTGAGCTTGACCGTGCAATAGACCTCGAAGTTCAGGCCCAGGCGCTCGCGGTCGAGGATCGTCACCCTGCGCTGGATGATGCCGGCGTCCTCCAGCCGCTTGATGCGCCGCCAGCAAGGACTGGACGACAGCCCGACGCGGTCGGCGATCTCGGCCACCGACAGGCCGGCGTCGTGCTGGATCAGGTCCAGGATCTTGGCGTCGACCGCATCGAGGGCGTCGGACAATTTTTCCTCCGTCGCGCCCCATATCGGGGCGTTCTTCATGCCGGGAACCGAAGACGAGGGCACGCTTTTGGCAAGCAATTGCCGCCCACTTATAGGATCTTGCGAGTGGGTTTGGGAGGCCCGGAAGGAAAGAAATTGCGATGGTCCGCAGCGAAGCGACCCTCGACGACAAATTTCTTCTCGACGAAGGCCGGGTGTTCATCACCGGCGTTCA
>NZ_JBIIGK010000038.1:0-24205 GCF_044236515.1 Phenylobacterium sp. | reverse complement strand
CGTTCAGGATGATCTCGGCCATCGCCATGCCTCAAAACGAAGCCGCCGCGCGAGGCCCGCGCGGCGACGGAAAATCCGCGCCCACTGGGGGCGAAAGGTGCGCGTAGATACACAAAAGCCCTGGCGTACGCAACGGCCTGCGCAACAGGCCGCCGCGCGGAATTCAGCGCGCCCGGGTCGTGCCGGTAGTGGTCGGCGCCGGGCTGGCGGCGATCGCCATCCGGCCGTCCTGCGGCTCGGGCAGGCCGGCGCTCTTGATCAGGCACTTGCCGGTGTCGATCAGCACGTGCTGGCCCAGACAGAAGACGTCCTCATAGTGCGGCTTGGCCACCGCCAGGCACTGATAGAGGTTCAGCTTCGACATGTTCAGGCACGAGGCCGAGGCCGGGTCAGCCAGCATCGGCATGACCTGTTCGAGGTTGGCCTCCTCGCCGTATCCCAGGTTGGCCAGCGCCGCGACGGCCATCGCCCGCACGACGACCGGCGAATAGGGCGGGCTGACCGCCGACGGCGTGACCCCCAGGGCGCCGCCGCCGCCGGCCGCCGCCTGCAGGCGGGCGGTCTCGGCGATCTCGGGCAGGACCGGCGTGGCCGACAACTGCTTGGCCTGCGACAGCCGGGCGTCGCGGCCGGCGACATCGGCCTTGGACCACGGCGAGCGCTGGACGTCGTAGGCCGCCTGTTTCACCAGCCGACCTTGTTCCAGCAGCTTCTGGCCGTCGCCGCCGATGGCGGCGATCACGTGACCGGCGGCGCTGGCCGAGCCCTCGATGCCGATGACGTAGGCCGGATCCTTCATGATCTCATAGGCGACCGTGCGGCGCCGCTCGGCGTCCGCCGCATAGGTGCGCACGCCGGCCCGGAACGCCGGGTCCTGCATCGCCGCGATGGCGCCGTAGGCGATGGCCCCGCGGACGAACTGCTGCGGCTCGTAGGCCGCGCCGACGCGCACGCCGTCGGCCACGTGCGAGCCGTGGGTGAAGGCGGGGGAGATGGCCTGGGCGCGGCTGACATAGGCGCGGTAGGCGGCGGCCTGCTCGATCACCTTCGGTGAAAGCGCGACCGGCGGCGGCGGCGGGGGTGGGGGCGGCGGGGGCGGCGGCGTTTCCGTACAGGCGGCCAGCACCGCGGCGGCGGCGAGCGCGGCGAGGCTCAGGCCCCGGCGGAACGGGAACTTCGACGTCATAAGCAAGCTAGCCTTCCCCCAGAAGATCGGCCCAACGGACAGACAGGGCCGAGCATACATGCCGGGCAGGCGAGATTGTGGCCCCCGCTTGGTAAACTCTTGCTGAGCAAGCTTGGCTGAAACGGGGGCGGAAAAAGTTCCGCGCCCGGCGCGTCAGTCGAAGAGCTTTGAGACGCTCTCTTCGTTGGCGATGCGACGGATGGCTTCGCCGATGAGCGGGGCGCAGGAGACGTGGCGGATCTTGCCGCCTGCGACGATCGGCTGCGGGGCTTCGATGGAGTCGGTGATCACCAGCTCCTTCAGTACGGAGTTCTTCACCCGCTCGATGGCCGCGCCGGACAGCACGCCGTGGGTGACGTAGGCGGAAACCTCGGTGGCGCCGGCGTCGATCAGCGACTGAGCCGCCGAGCAGAGCGTGCCGGCCGAATCGACGATGTCGTCGAACATGATCAGGCGGCGGCCCTGGACGTCGCCGATGATGTTGGCGACCTCGGACTTGGCCGGGCCCGAGCGGCGCTTGTCGACGATGGCGAGGTCGGCGTTCAGCCGGCTGGCCACGGCCAGGGCGCGGACGACGCCGCCGACGTCCGGCGAGACGATCAGCAGTTCGCCGGGCTTCTCGTAATTGGCCTTGATGTCGGCGGCCATCAGCGGCGCGGACTGTAGGTTGTCGGTGGGAATATCGAAGAAGCCCTGAATCTGGCCGGAGTGCAGATCCATCGTCAGGACGCGGTCGGCGCCGGCCCGGGTGATCAGGTTGGCGACCAGCTTGGCCGAGATCGGCGTCCGGCCGCCGGTCTTCCGGTCCTGACGGGCATAGCCGAAGTAGGGCATCACCGCCGTGATCCGCCGCGCCGACGCGCGCTTCAGCGCGTCGATGATGATCAGCAGCTCCATCAGGTTGTCGTTGGTCGGGTAGCTGGTCGACTGCAGGACGAAGACGTCTTCGCCGCGCACGTTCTCGTCGATCGTGACCCAGACCTCGTTGTCGGGGAACCGCTTCACCTGCGCCTTGGTCAGCGGCAGGTCGAGATGGTCGGCTACGGCCTGGGCCAGGGTTTGGTTGGAGTTGCCGGCCAGCAGCTTCATGGTCTTCCCCGCGCCCATCAGGTGATCGCGCGGGCTTGTAGCAGGCGCGGGCCAGCGAGCAAGGGGCAGGCCTAGATTCTGCCTCGCCAATCCGTCCGCAGTGGGATCAGTCGAGCACGATCGCCGACAACAGCCGGCCGAAATCCGGCTCTCCCGCCTTGAAGGCCCGGCGGTTGGAGAAGAAATGGTCTGGCTCGGCACAGGTGTCGCGGCCTATCCACTCGGCGTCGTCGACGCCGGCCGCGGCCAGCCGCGACAGCACGAAGGCCGGCAGGTCGAACATCCGCTTTTCCGGGCTCTGCGCGGCCGAGAAGAACCGCAGGTGGCCGGGGTCCCTGGCGCGGAACGCCTCGAGGAAATCGGCGCCGACTTCGTAGGACGCCGGGCCGATGCACGGGCCGACGACGGCGCGGATGCGGCCGGGTTGAGCCCCGAGCCCCTGCATGCGCGATACGGCGGCCTCGGCGACGCCGGCCAGGGCGCCCTTCCAGCCGGCATGCACCGCGGCGACGATGCGCGCCTCCGGATCGGCCAGCAGGATCGGCGCGCAGTCGGCGGCCAGCGCGCCGACCACGACGCCGGAGGTGGCGGTGACCACGGCGTCGGCATGCGGCGGGCCCAGGGGGAACGGCCCGTCGGCGACCACGGCGTTGGCGGAGTGGACCTGATAGGCGGTGACCAGCGGCCCGCCGAGCTGGACGGCGGCCCGGACGCGGTTCTCCTGCACGGCCTGCGGATCATCGTCGGAGCCGCGGCCGACGTTGAGGCTGGCGTAGATCCCCTGCGAGACGCCGCCGTGGCGCGTGAAGAAGGCGTGGCGCACCCCGGGCAGGTCGAGCCGCGGCGAAGTCAGGACCGGCAGGTCGGTCACGCCGCCGCCCCCTCGAAGGCCGGCGGCGCGAAGTCCGGCGGGTGGATGCAGATGGCCTTGAAGAGAGTCCCCATCTCGTCGGCGGCGACCAGCCGGTGGAGCTGGCGGCCGATCAGGGCGGCGCGCTCCGGCTGGGCGCGGATCAAGGCCTCGGCCCGCTCACCGATGCCGAGGCGGGCCAGGAACTCGGCCTGGGTGAGCAGGGCGCCGGCCGCCCCTTCGGCCGCCGCGGCCGCCAGCACGGCCGGAAAATCGGCGTGGACGGTCAGATCGGCGCGGCCGGGGCTTTCCAGCGGGTGTTCCTTGCGGTGGCGGCGCAGGGCCTGCAGCGTATCGCCGAACCCTGGCGCATCACGTCCGTAGTCGATCAGCAGGGCGGCGCCGCCGTCGTCGACGATGCGCCGGCCGATGTCCGAGCCGAGCGCCGCCTGGGCCGGCGAGTGCTCCCACACCGCACCCTCGGGGGCGTCGGGAAACGGCAGCGGCGGAGCGCCGGCCCGGGCGAAGGCCAGGGCGCCCGTCTCGTCGGTCGCCACCACCTGCTCGGCCCAACCGGCGGCCGTGCGGATGAACTGCCGGGCCGGCAGGCAGTCGAGGAGCTCGTTGGCGACGATCAGCGTCGGGACGCCGCCGGGGACGTCCCCCAGGCGATCCGCCCAGTTGACGGTTTGGCCGAACCGCTCCCGCTGCAGCGCCTTCAGGTATTCGGAGACGTCGACCAGCCAGACCTCCACTGCCTCCAGGAAGCGGGGATCCAGCCGCGCGGCGCGCAACAGGTCGCTCATCAGCGTGCCGCATCCCGGCCCGATCTCGACGAGCCGGACCTTGGCCGGCGCGCCCATGGCCTGCCAGGCAGCCACGCACCAGACGCCGATCAGCTCGCCGAACATCTGGCTGATCAGCGGCGCGGTGATGAAATCGCCGCCTTCGCCCAGCGCCGGGCGGATGGCGTAGTAGCCGTCGTGCGGGTCGAGCAGGCAGCGGGCCATATACTGCGCGACGGTGATAGGCCCTTCGGCGGCGATCTCGGCCGCCAACCGGTCACGCAGGTTCAGGACGGTTCTCCGTCGCCACGGCGGTGGCCGGCGGCAGGGGCTCGCGCATTCCCCGCCAGATCAGCCACAGGCCGAAGAGGATCATCGGGATCGACAGCATCATCCCCATGGTCAGGCCGAACGGGAAGTCGGGCATGTAGGCGTCCGGCTCGCGGACGTTCTCCAGGCTCACGCGGATCAGGCCGTAGCCGGCGAAGAACAGGCCGGCGACGACGCCGCGGCGGTTCAGGAGCTTGGCGCCGTGCGTCGCCCAGATCAGCACGCCGAGAAGCAGCAGCCCCTCGAGCGCGGCCTCATAGAGTTGGCTCGGATGGCGCGGCGAGGGACCGGCGCCGGGGAACACGACCCCCCAGGGCGCCGACGTGGGCCGCCCCCAGAGCTCGCCGTTGATGAAGTTGGCGATGCGGCCAAAGAACAGGCCGAACGGCGTCGCCGCGGTGACGATGTCGCCGAGGCTGAAGAGGTCGATGCGGTTGCGCAGCGCAAAGCCGATCAGGGCGATGAACACCCCGAGGGCGCCGCCGTGGAAGCTCATGCCGCCCTTCCAGACCTGCAGGATCTGCACCGGATCTTCGACGATCAGGCTGGGCGTGTAGAAAATCACGTGGCCGAGGCGACCGCCGACGATGATCCCGAGGGTGACCCACAGCACGAGGTCGTCGATCTGCTCGGAGGTCAGCGGCGGCGCGCGGTTGGTCCAGAGCTTCGGATTGCGCACCAGCCCCACGGCCCAGCGCCAGCCGATGAGGATCCCGGCGACATAGGCCAGCGCGTACCAGCGGATGGCGAAAGGCCCGATCTGGACGAGAACGGGGTCGAAGTCCGGAAAGGGCACGATGCGTGGCGCTCCTGGTGGATTTGCGGCGGAGGTTAGACGAGGCGGCCGGGGGATACAGCCCCCAACTGTCGCTTAGCGCGCCGCGCGTCCTTCCAGCGTCGCGATCGTGAAGTCGGAGGCTAGGACGCAGCGGGCGACGTCGCCGGCCGTCGAGACCGTGGCCGGCTGGCCCACGCCGGGCGCGAAGTACCAGTCGCCCTTCGCGGTCGTGACCTTCAGGACGCTGGGGGAGGTGAAGGCGCAAACCGCATAGGTCTTCAGCGGGCCCTTGCGGTCGGCGGCGGTGACGCATTCAACATGGCCGTGCTGTCGCACGAAGGTCCCGTTCAAGTACTGCACGCCCTGCAGCCGCCGGTAGTGCGCGGCCTCGAACTCGCCGGCGGTAAGGGTCGGACAGGCCGGCGCGCCGGCGTGCGCCGCGGCCGAGGCCGCGATGCTGCGCTCGCGCTCCTTGATGAAGGCGCCGCCGAACATCCAGGCCGCCAGGGCGAAGAAGCACGCGACCGCGAACGCCAGCGGCAGCGCCCAGAGCAGCCGCCGTTGAACCGCCGGTCTCACATCGGATCCTTGTCGTAGGTCGGCAGGGCCTGGGGCAGGCGTACCCAGGCATGGCGGCGGCATTCGTAGACCGAGAGCTCGGGCGGCGGAAATTCCGGGTCGGCGAACGCCCCGACGGCGACGCAGACAAAGCCGTCGTCTCCGGTCTCGGTATGGAAGACCGACGTCCCGCAGTCCGGACAGAAGCGGAAGCGGAACTCGGCGCCCTGGTCGCCCTTGCGGACGTACTCGCGCGCCTCGCCCGCCACGGTCCAGGGCTCGGCGAAGGTCGCCAGCGTGGCGAAGACGCTGCCGGTGCGGCGCTGACAGGCCAGGCAGTGGCAGACGCCGACGCCCAAGGGCTCGCCGTTGACCTCGATCCGGAGCTGGCCGCAGGCGCAGGCCGCGTTGCGCGTCGTCATGACGGGCTAGAAAGCACGGGTCCGTGCGACGGACACGACAGAAATCCGGATAGCGGGTGGAGAAGCCCTCCCGCCTCCCCCGGCCTTGCCGGGCGGCGCGGCGCAAGCCAGAGCTTTGCGGGTCGCTCGAACCCGGGAGCCCCCATGCCCTCGCTCTGGATCTTCGTCTCGCCGGTCCTGCTGCTGGTCGTCTCGAACGTCTTCATGACCTTCGCCTGGTACGGCCATCTGAAGGTCGAGCATCGGCCGATCTGGCTGATCGTGCTGATCAGCTGGGGCATCGCCTTCTTCGAGTACTGCCTGGCGGTGCCGGCCAACCGCATCGGCCGACTGGCCTACGAGCCGGCCGAGCTCAAGGCGATGCAGGAGGTGATCACCCTGGCGGTCTTCGCGGTGTTTTCGGTCGCCTACCTCGGAGAGCGGCTGACCCTGAACCACGGCGTCGGCTTCCTGTTGATAGCCGCCGGCGCCTGGTTCGTCTTCAAGGGTCCCTTCGCCGGCTAGTTGGCCTTCGGCTTCATGCTGACCAGCACGCCGACCAGACCCTGGCCGCGCCAGCTGTAGCTGCTGCCGGCCGGGATCAGCAGGGTGTCTCCGGCCGCGACCTCGGTGCTGGCGCCGCCTTCGGTGAACACCGCCCGGCCGGCGGTGACGGCCAGATAGCGGAAGTCGGGGCTATTGGAGACCGAGCCCTGGTCGTCGGCCCGCCAGGCGACGACGCGCGAGCCTTCGTCGGTGGCGAGATAGACGTGCTCACGGCCGCCCGCCGCGGCGGCGAACCGGCTGGCGTCCACCTCGGCCGGGTTGAGCGGCATGGCGTCGGGCGTCTTGTCGGCCGCCTCGCCCGTGGCCGGGAACAGCACATAGTGGTCGACATAGCCGGCGGCGTCGCGGGCGGTATTCGGCCGGCGGGCCGCGAAGAACAGCACATCGCCCTTCGTGACCGGGTGGGCCTTGCCGCCCTTGTCGACCCAGGTGTTCTGGCCGGCCTGGACGTGGACCACTTCGGCCTGTGTTGGCTGCGAAATCCGGTATTGTCGGCCGTTCAGGCCGAACACGCCGGTGCGCCCCGGGGCCTCGATGGCGACGGGGGCGGAGAGCATGTCCATGCTGCCGGCCTTGGTCGTGCGCAGCCCCGCCGCCTTGGCCGGATCGGCAGGCAGCTTCACCAAGGGCCCGGCCCCCGCGGCCGACCCGAAGCAGAGCATCGCGGCGATCGCCAGTATCCCAAATCCGCTACGCATGTTTCCTCCCACCCGACTGTCGCGGTTTCGACGCGAGCCTAGCCTACCCTGGCCGGTCGCGAAACTTCGGGCCCCGCCCGACGTTGAAGCTTGAGCAATCGTCCGGATCCCATGCACCGCACCCTTTCCCTGATCCTCTGCCCCCTGCTGTTCGGGGCGGGTCTTTCGGCCTGCGCCACCGCGCCGGTGCGCAACTCCGGCCAGCTGTCCAGCTACGACGGCCTGACCGCGAAGGAGGGAACCCTGCGCGCCAAGGTGTCCGAGCGGCGCAACGCCCTGGCCCCGGACGCCATCCGCCGGGTGGCGATCGAGCCGCCGCAGCTGGTCGCCGGGCCGGACACGGACTGGATGTCCGAGGACGAGAAGGCCCTGATGCTGCGCGAGGTCGCCGCCCAGCTGTGCTTCGAACTGACCGAGCGTTTCGACCTGGCGGCGCCGGGCGAGACCCCGGACGCCCGGGTGCGGGCCTGGGTCACGCGGGTGAAGCCGACCGGCAAGGTCGGCTCGACCATGGCGGCCGCCGCCGGCTTCTTCATCCCGGGGCCCATCGGACTGCGCGTGCCCGGGACCCTCGGCGGGTTCAGCGGCGAGGCCGAGATGGTCGACGGCGACGGGCGTCAGATTGCGGCGACGGTCTGGGCGCGCAACGCCACGGCGGTCGGCGCCGACAACCCCTCGCTCAGCCGGATCGGCGACGCCCTGCAGTTCGTCGAGCCGTTCGCCGACGACGCGGCGAAGGTGATGACGCCCGACGGCTTCAAGGGCCGCCCCGTGCCGACGCCCGATCCCTGCGCCGAATACGGTCCGCGCCTGCGGCCGGAAGGCTGGCTGGCCAAGTTCGCGACCGGCCTCTACGTGCCGCAGCTCAGCGGCGCGCGGGGCGAGGCTCCGCGGTGAGCGCGGCGCGCAAGGCCGCGACCGTCGCCGCGGTCGGCCTCGCCATCGCCTCGCCGATCGCCCAGGCGGTCAGCGGCTGGGGCCTCGACCAGGCGGAGTTCGCCGCCCAAGGGGACTCGACCCTGCGAGCGGCCGGCTGGGCGTTCTCGATCTGGACGTTGATCTACGCCGGCCTCCTCGCCTACGCCGCCTACCAGTCGCGCACGGACCGGCCGGTGGCGCGGGCGCTGGGCTGGCCGGCGGCGGCGGCGATCGCCGGCTGCGGCCTGTGGATCTGGGCCTCGGCGGCCGACGTCCGCTGGGCGACGGTGGCGATTATCGTCGCCAGCGCCGCGGCGGCCGTGACCGCCGTCCTGCGGGCGCGGGACCGGGCGGAGGACCTCAAGGACCGGCTGCTGGCGCTATGGCCCCTGGCGCTGCTGGCCGGCTGGCTGACCATCGCCTCGGCGGTGAACATCCTGACCGTGCTGACGGCCGAAGGGCTGGTCGGCGACGCGAGCCGACCGGCGGCCTACGCCGGCGTCGCCGCGGTGCTGCTCGCCGCCCTGGCGATGCTGCGGGCCGGGGCCTCCAGCGTTTACGCCATCCCGGTCGCCTGGGGCCTGATCGGCGTCTGGGCCGGGGAGCGCGCGGACAAGCCGGCCGTCGCCGCTTCGGCCGTCGCGGCGGCCGTCGTCATCGTGGCTTACGGCGCTTGGCGCGCCCGCCCGAGGCGTCAGGTGGCAATCTGACCGCAGACGCCATATATGCGGAACAGGCGGAAGCACCCGCCGTTTCGAGTAGACGATGCAGACTCAGAACCCTTTCCTGGACGAGATGGCGAAGCTGACCACCGCGGCCATGGGCTTGGCCCAGGCGGCGGGAGAGGAGGCCAAGGCGGCCATGCGCTCGCAGGCCGACCGCGTCGCCGCCGAGTTTGACCTCGTACGCCGAGACGACTTCGACGCGCTGAAGGCCGAGCTGGCCGCGCTCCGCCTTGAGGTCGCCGAGCTGCGCGCCGCCGCGGCGCCGGCGGCGGAAGGGCCAGCAGCCTGAGATATCCCCAGCACATCGCGGCGCGGCTCGCCCGTCACAAGAACGCGGTGGACCGGCGGGACGCAAACAGGACTAACCTCAGTATCGCAGGCGATTCGGGTGCGAGGCGTCGCACCCAGCCCTTGCGAAAGGACCTCGGGTCTCATGGACAACATCACCCAGTCTGACGACACCGTCCTCCTCGGGAACGATCCGCTGGACGTGGTCGAACATGTGCTGACGGCGGAGAACCTGCCGTTCGACCGTACGGAAGACGGGGACCTCGCCTTCGCCCTGGCCGGCGACTGGAAAGACTACGAACTCTGGTTCGCCTGGCGGCCGGAGGGCGACTGCCTTCAGCTGTGCTGCTCGATCGACCTGACCGTGGCCGCCGACCAGCGCGCCGCCGCCCTCGATCTGATCAACGCCATCAATCCGCGCGTCTGGCTCGGCCACTACGAGCTGTGGGAGGACGGCGAGATCATCTTCCGTCACGGCATGGCGCTGATGACCGGCGAGCAGCCGAGCCTGGCTCAGGCCGCGGCGATGATCGACGTGGCGGTCGAGGCGGCCGATCGCTTCTACCCGGCCTTCGACTTCCTGGTGCGCGGCGCCAAGTCGCCCCAGGACGCGATCGCCGCCTGCATGTTCGAGACCGTCGGCGAAGCCTGACGATCGCGGCCGAAACGGCCTCGCTTGGAGTCGGCGCGACCGCTAGGGTCGCGCCGATGACCACAACGATCCTGATGTTGGGCGCCGGTCGCATGGGCGGCGCCATGATCGAAGGCTGGCGCAGGGCCGCCGCCTTCGCCCCCGCCGACCTCATCCTGCGCGATCCCCACCCGTCGCCGGCCGCCGAGGCCGCGGCGGCGGACGGAGCCGCCCTCAACCCGCCGAACGCCGACCTCGCCCGGGCCGGGACGGTCCTGCTCAGCGTCAAGCCGCAGATGTGGAAGGCGGTGGCCGCCGAGACCGCCGGGCTGCTCGCGCCGGACGCGGTGATCGTGTCCGTGGCGGCCGGCGTGCGGGCGGCCGACATCGCCGCCGCCTTCGGCGGCCGACGGGTTGCGCGGGTCATGCCGACCACCGCCGTGGCGATCAATCAGGGCACGGCGAGCGTTTACGCCGACGATCCGGAGGCCCTCGCCAGGGCGCGGGCGCTGTTCGCGCCGCTCGGCGCGGTGGTGACGCTCGCTGACGAGGGTCTGATGCACGCGGCGACCGCGGTGTCCGGCTCGGCCCCGGCCTATCTCTACGCCTTCGTCGAAGCCCTGGAGGGCGCGGGCCAGGCCGCCGGCCTTCCCGCCGAGGAAGCCAGGCGCCTCGCCCGGGCGACTCTGACCGGGGCGGCCGCCCTCCTGGCGGAGACCGGCGAAGAGCCGGCCGAGCTTCGCCGCCAGGTGACCTCGCCCGGCGGCACGACCGAGGCGGCGCTGAACGTGCTGCTGAGCGACAGCGGCCTGCCGGCCTTGCTGCGTGAGGCGGTGACCCGCGCCGTAAAACGCTCGAAGGAGTTGGGCGCCTAGCCCGGGAGCCGCACTACTGCGCGCAGTCCCCCCAGCGGCGCGCGGTCCAGGGTGATGTCGCCGCCATGGGCGCGGGCGATGTCGCGCGCGACGGCGAGGCCGAGCCCGACCCCCTTGGTGTTCTGGTTCCGGGACGGGTCCAGCCGTACGAAGGCTTTGAAGGCCTCCTCGTACCGCTCGGGCGGAATGCCGGGCCCATCGTCGTCGACGACGATCTCGACCCCGCCGGTCGCGCGGGCCTGGGCGGTCAGGGCGACGCGCCGGCCGTGGGCGGCGGCGTTGGTGGCGAGGTTCGACAGCGCTCGTCGCATGGCGTTCGGGCGCAGCGCAGCGGTCAGCTGCGGGTCGGCCTCGATGGAGACCTTGGCGCCGGCTTGGCGCGCGTCGTCGGCGACAGCGGCCAGCAGCTCCCGCAAGCCGACCTCCGCGGTCGCCTCGCCCCCCTCGCCGCGGGTGAAGGCGAGGTACTCGTCGATCATCTGCTCCATCTCGGAGAGGTCACGCTTCATGGCCTCGGCGCCGGTCGACGGCGGCGAGAGCGCAAGCGCCAGTTTCAGCCGGGTGAGCGGGGTGCGCAGATCGTGGCTCACGGCGGCCAGCAGGGTGGTGCGCTGGTCGATATGCCGCTGGATGCGGCTGCGCATGTCGAGGAAGGCGGTGGCGGCGCGACGCACCTCGCGCGCGCCATGCGGCTTGAAGGCGACGAGGTCCTCGCCCCGCCCGAAAGCCTCGGCGGCGTTGGCCAGGCGCTCGATGGCGCGCACCTGGTTGCGGATGAACAGAATGGCGACGCCGGTCAGCAGCACCGTCGCGATGGTCATCCACAGGACGAAGATATGGCCCTGGGTGGCGAACGCGCGTTCGCGCGGGGCCAGAACCCGCAGCACGCCGCCGGGCGCGGCGACGCGGATGTCGACGTAGGCCGGATAGCGGGTGGTGTCGAACCAGAATGGCGCGTCGAGGCGCGCCTCCAGCGCGCGCTCCAGCGAGCGGTCGATCGGCGCGAAGAACGGCTCGAACAGCACCGGCGGATCGCGCCGACGCTGGGGCAGGGCCCGGCCCGGCTGCAGGGCGATCGACAGGCCCATCGAGTCCTCGGCCCGGGCCGCGAGGCGGGCGAGGGCCTGCGGACTGGGGTCTTCCTCATAGCTCTCGACGGCCCAGGCGATGTCCCCGGCCAGGCCTTCGGACAGGCGGGCGGTGACCGTCTGCCAGTGGGCGTCGAAGAACACGTAGGTGACGGCGACCTGCATCAGCGCCACCGGCAGGACGATGATCAGCAGTGAACGGCCGAACAGGGTCTTGGGCAGCTGGCGCTTGAACCAGCGGGCCAGAACGCGGGGCGGGGTCAGGCGCATGGGGCGCGCCCCCTCCGTCGCTTCGCGCCACCTCCCCCGCAGGCGGGGGAGGAGCGGGTCGGCGCATTTCGCTCCTCCCCCGTGGAGCGGGGGAGGTGGCCCGCAGGGCCGGAGGGGGCGATAGCGCCAACCATCAGTCCGGCGCCAATCGATATCCCACGCCGCGCACGGTCTGCAGGTAGCGCGGCGTCTTGGGATCGTCCTCGATCTTGCGGCGCAGGCGGGTGACCTGGACGTCGACGGCGCGGCCCGAGGGATCGACGGTGCCGCGGGCCAGCTCCAGCCGGTCGACCGGCTCGTGCGGGGTGCGGGCAAGCTGGCGCAGCAGGGCGACCTCGGCCTCGGTGATCCGCACCGCTTCGCCGTCGCAGATCAGTTCGCCGCGGTCGGCGTCGAACTGGCAGCGGCCGAGGCTCAACGGGCCGGGGCCCTGCGGCCGGTCCTGGGCCCGGCGCAGGATCGCCTCGATGCGCAGGACCAGCTCCTCCGGCTCGAACGGCTTGGCGAGGTAGTCGTCGGCGCCGAGCTTCAGGCCTTCGATCCGGTCGCCCGGCTCGCCGCGGGCGGTCAGCATCAGCACCGGCGTGCGGCCGGCCCGGCCGCGCTGTTCGCGCAGCCAGCGCACCAGCGAGAACCCGTCCTCGCCCGGCATCATCACGTCGAAGACCGCCAGGTCGAAGTCGAAGCTTTCGATCAGCTTGCGCGCCGATGGCCCGCCCGACGCCGCCGTCACCCGGAAGCCGGCGCGGGCGAGATATTCCTTCAAAAGGTCGCGGATGCGGTCGTCGTCGTCGACGATCAGCAGGTGGCGGGCCTTGCGGGCCGAGGCGGCGATCTCGAGGCTCATCCCGCGCCGCTCCCCCGGGTGCGCGAGCCGGCCAGGGCGGCGAGCACCCGCCGCGCCCCGGGCACGCCGTCGAGGCCCGCTGTGCGATAGGCGCGGGCCAGCTGCCCGCGCAGCCGCTCGGTGACGGCGCCTTCGAACGCGATCCCCTTGGCGGTCAGGGCGGCGGTGCGGCGGCGACCGTCGAAGTCGCCGGCGGTCTTTTCCACCAGGCCCTTCGCGGCGAGGTCGACGAGGATGCGGCTCGCGGCCTGTTTCGACAGGCTGGTCAGGCGGGCGAGCTCTTGCACCCCGACCCCGGGCCGGCGCCGCAACAGGAACGCCGCGCGCCAGTGCGAGCGACCAAGGCCGAGGCCCTCGGCCTCCAGCCCGGCGTCGACCCCTGCCCACACGGCCGCCTCGGCGAGCATCAGCAGTTCGACGCCGGCGTCGAGCTCGTCGTCGCGCAGGATCAGGCGCGGATCGGCCGGTGTGATCACTTCACGCGCCCATTTTGTTTGACGCGCGACCGATGGGGCGGTTCAAGGGGGCCTCTTTGAAAGGAGGTCGCACCCTCATGTCTGTTGTTCCCTTCGACGATCGCGACGGTTGGATCTGGCTGGACGGCCAGTTCGTGCCCTGGCGCGAGGCGAAGGTGCACGTACTCACCCACGGCCTGCACTATGCGTCGGCCGTGTTCGAGGGTGAGCGGATGTACGGGGGTGAGATCTTCGAGCTGACCGCGCATACCGAGCGTCTGTTCGCGTCCGCCGAGATGCTGGACTTCCAGATTCCGTTCACGGTGGCCCAGATCGATCAGGCCTGCAAGGACACCTGCGCCAAGAACGGCCTGACCGACGCCTATATCCGCCCGATCGCCTGGCGCGGCTCCGAGATGATCGGCGTCGCGGCGCAGAACACCAAGATCCACGTCGCCATCGCGGTGTGGGACTGGCCGAGCTATTTCAAGCCGGAAGAGAAGGCGAAGGGCGTTCGTCTGACCTGGGCCAAGTACAAGCGTCCGAGCCCGGAGACCGAGCCGGTCCACGCCAAGGCCACCGGCCTCTACATGATCTGCACCATCTCCAAGCACGCCGCGGAGAAGGACGGGTTCACCGACGCGATGATGCTCGACTACCGCGGCTACGTGGCCGAGGCGACGGGCGCCAACGTGTTCTTCGTCAAGGACGGCGTGCTGCACACCCCGACCCCGGACTGCTTCCTCAATGGCATCACTCGCCAGTCGGTGATCAAGCTGGCGAAGAGCAAGGGCATCGAAGTGGTCGAGCGGCACATCAAGCCGGAGGAACTCGCCGGCTTCTCGGAGTGCTTCATCGTCGGCACCGCGGCCGAGGTGACGCCGGTCAGCCTGATCGGCGAGTACAGCTTCACCCCGGGCGCTATCTCGCTGAGCCTGATGGACGACTACGCCCGCATGGTCCGCCGCGAGACCGTAGCGGCCTGACGTCTTTTCCTCTCCCGTTCTACGGGAGAGGAACTAGACCAACCAGGTCCGCGGCCGCGGATAGGCCTCGTCCCGTGCCAGATAGATGACGCCGACGACGCAGCGGACGGCGAACCAGACGCCGATCAGGCCCCAGATCACCCAGCTCAGCGCCAGCATGGGCAGGCCGATCAGCACGAAGCTCAGCGGCACGCCGAAGACGAACAGCAGGCCGCCGATCGCCGCCCAGGCGAAGGTCATCCAGAACGTCCGGACCTGGAAGTCGTAGTGGCTCCGCGCCTTGGGGTCGGCTCGACCCCGCTGCGCATAGGCGATGATCGCGCCGAGCGGCGCGGTGATCACGGTGGCGAAGGCCAGCAGGTAGAGGCCGTAGACCACGGCGGGCAGGGTGCGCTCCTCGGCGGTCGAGGTCACGAGCGGTTCGGTCATGGACGCCTCATATTGGAAGGATGTGCCCCTTCCGGCGGAGGATTCAAGCTAGCGCACCGCGGTGACTTCCACCCCGGCGCCGGCGGCGTGGGGGGCCAGGGCCATCGGCTTCACCACGCGGACCCGCGCGCGGGTCACCCGCGGGTCGGCGAGGCAGGCGCGGGCCAGGCGCTCGGCGTACGCCTCGACGAGGCCGATGTGGCCCTCGGCGGCGACGTCGCGGGCGGCCTGCAGGATGGTCTCGTAGTTCAGCGTGTCGGCCAGCCGCTCGGCGCCGGCGACCGGCACGTCGAGCTCGACGTCGACGATCAGCGGCTGGTGGCGGCCCTTCTCGTGGCCATAGACGCCGATCTGGGCGTCGACCTCTATGCCCGTGACGAAGACCTTGGTCATCACCACCCGGGCGTCGGCGGCGGGGGACAGGGCCTCATCGGAACGGGGTGCGGCGACCACGGGCGGCCCTCAATTCTTCCAGGCCAGGTGCTGGCCGGAGTCGACGGCGATCATCTGGCCCGTGACCGCCGGAGCGTCAATCAGGTAGCGCAGCGCCGCGGCTATATCCTGCGGGCTGACGGGCCGGCCCATCAGCGTGGCGGCCGCCTCGGCCTCGAACGCGGCTTGGTCCTGGTGGATCGAGGGCAGGGTGGGGCCGGGACCGATGCCGTTGACCCGCACACGCGGCGCCAGCGCCTGGGCCATCAGCCGCGTCGCCTCCCATAAGGCGGCCTTGCTCAGCGAATAGGAGAAGAACTCGGGCGTCGGGTTCAGCACACGCTGGTCGAGCAGGTGGACGATCAGCCCCTCGCGGTCGTCCGGCAGCCGGCGGGCGAAGGCCTGCGACAGCACCAGCGGCGCCCGCAGATTGGTCTCGAGGTGCAGGTCCCACGACGCGCGGTTCATGTCCGCGAAGGCGTCGGGTTCGAAGACGCTGGCGCAGTTCACCAGCAGGGTGACCGGGCCGAGCTCGGCCTCCGCTTCGCCGGTCAGGGCGACGACGGCCGATTCCTTGCGCAGGTCGCAGGCCAGGATCGCGGCCCGGCGGCCGCGGGCGCGGACTTCGCCGGCGGCGGCCTCGGCGTCGTCGCCGGGCTCGCGCACGTGGATGGCGACGTCGTAGCCGGCGTCGGCGGCGGCGCTCACCAGCGCCCGGCCGATGCGCCGCGCGCCGCCGGTGATGAGCGCGGCGCCGCGGCTGGTCATGTCGTCAGACCCGGTCCGCCGCTCAGTCGAGGCGGCCGAATTCGTAGAAGTTCAGCGCGCCGATCACGACGATAAAGGCGAGGATGGTGTAGATCCCGATCATGGTCGGCTCCGAACTCAAGATGTAAGCCCGGCTTTAGCGAGGCCGGGCCGGGCCTGCAAGACGCTCAGGCCGGCTTGAAAGCGGCGATCAGCGCCTGGAGTTCCGGCTCGTCGACCGCCGCGGCGGCGTCGGCCGGCGCGGTCCACTGCCTGTCGCGCTGGCCTTTCTCTGGCCAGGCGTCGGCCTCGCGCTCGACACGCAGCGCATAGACCGTGACCTTGACGTGCTGCAGCCGGCCGCTCGCCAGGCGCTTGTCGTAGTGGAAGGCGCCGAGCTTCTTCTTGGCGACGTCGCCGCTCACCCCGGCCTCTTCGTAGGCTTCGCGCGCGGCCGTCTTGGCGGCGGTCAGGCCCTTGATCGGCCAGCCCTTGGGGATCACCCAGCGCCGCGTCTCGCGCGAGGTGATCAGCAGCACCTCGACCGCGCCGTCGGCGTTGCGCCGCCAGGGCAGGGCGGCGAACTGGTCGCGCGGCTCACGGTCCGGCTCGGCCCTCAACTTCGGGGTCTTGGGCTTGGCGGCCTTGGCCTTGCTTTTCGCCATCAGCCGAACAGCCGGTCGCCGAGCCGGGCGAGGAAGTAGAAGCCCGCGCCCATCAGCGCCGCGGCCGGCAGGGTGATCACCCAGGCCCAGACGATCCGCCCCGCCACGCCCCAGCGGACGGCCGACACCCGCCGGGCCGCCCCGACGCCGACGATGCAGCCGGTGATGGTGTGGGTGGTCGACACGGGAATGCCCAGGTTCGTGAAGAAGAACAGCGCCAGCGCCCCGCCGGTTTCCGCGCAGAACCCCTGCTGCGGCGACAGCCGCGTGATCCGCGAGCCCATGGTGTGGACGATGCGCCAGCCGCCCATCAGCGTACCGAGCCCCATCGCCGCCTGGCACGAGATGACCACCCAGAACGGCACGTGGAACTCTCCGCCCAGCTGGCCGTGCGAGTAAAGCAGGACGGCGATGATCCCCATGGTCTTTTGGGCGTCGTTGCCGCCGTGACCCAGGGAGAACAGCGAGGCCGAGACGAACTGCAGCTTGCGGAACGCGGAGTCCGCAAAGGCCGGCGTGCTGCGCAGGAAGGTCCAGGAGACGATCAGTACCAGGGTCAGGGCGAGCAGGAAGCCGAGGGTCGGCGAGATGACGATGCCGGCGGCGGTCTTGATCACGCCGCTCCAGACGACCGGGTCGAGCCCGGCCTTGGCCATGCCCGCCCCCAACAGTCCGCCGATCAGGGCGTGCGACGAGGAGGAGGGGATGCCGAGCAGCCAGGTCAGAACGTTCCAGGTGATCGCCCCCCCCAGCGCCCCGAAGATCACCGCGTCGGAGATGATCTGGGCGTCGATGATCCCCTTGCCGACCGTGCTGGCGACATGCAGCGGGAAGACCAGAAAGGCGATGAAGTTGAAGAACGCCGCCCACATCACCGCATAGTTGGCCGGCAGGACGCGCGTCGAGACGATGGTGGCGATGGAATTCGCCGCGTCGTGAAGGCCGTTCAGGAAGTCGAACGCCAGCGCGACCGCGATGAGGACGATGAGGAGAACGCCGGCGTCGACCACGCGGCGCTCCTCAGAGGTGCTCGATCAGCACGCCGCTGATCTTGTTGGCGACGTCCTCGAACCGGTCGACGACCTTTTCCAGATGGTCGTAGATCTCCGCCCCGACGATGAACGCCATCGGGTCGGCGCGGGCCGGGCCGCGATAGAGCGCCGCCATGCCCTGGTCGAACAGCTGGTCCGAATCCTCCTCCAGCCGGGTCACCTCTTCGGCGATGGCGTGCAGGCGGGTGGCGTTGTTGCGCAGCGCCCGCAGCAGCGGCACGGCTTCGGCGGTCAGGTCGGCGGAGCGGACGATGACGTCGCCCAGGGTGACCATGTGCGGCTGGAATTCGCGCTGGTCGAACAGGGTCACCGCCTTGGCCGTCTTGTGCATCTGGTCGATGGCGTCATCCATCGAGCTGATCAGCTCGCGAATGTCGCTGCGGTCGAATGGGGTGATGAAGGTGCGGCTGACTGCTTGCATGACCCGGCGGGTCACGGCGTCGGCGGCGTCCTCGTGCCGGGCGACCTCGGCGCAGTGGGCGGCCACGTCGGGTCCGCCCTCCAGCATGCGGCGCAGCGCCTGCGCCCCGGCGCAGAGGGTGCGCGAATGCTCCTCGAACAGGTCGAAGAAGCCTTCCTCGCGCGGCATCAACGCCTGGAACCACCTCAGCATACGGACAATCTCCCCGCGGATGGCGAGCCTCTAGGCGTTTGTGACAGCCCTGTGAAGGTGCTTTGCGGACGCGCCGCCGCTTGCCCGGCGGGCGGCGGCGGCCCATCTGGGACCGATGCCCGTTTCCGCCGCCTACCGCCCCGATCCGAGGTTCCCCGCGCTGGGCGAGGAATTCGCCGATCCGGTGGCCGCCGCCGACTTCCCGAAGACCATTCTGCGCTACCGAAACAACCGGGCGGCGGCCGGCGTCGGCCTCGATTCGCTGAGCGACGAGGAGTGGATCGCCCATTTCGGCCGCTTCGCTCCCCTGCCGGACAACATCGACCCGCCCCTGGCGCAGCGCTATCACGGCCACCAGTTCCGGGTTTACAACCCCGAGCTCGGCGACGGCCGCGGCTTCTTGTTCGCCCAGCTACGCGAGGCCGGAACGGACCGGCTGCTCGACCTCGGGACGAAGGGATCGGGCAAGACCCCCTGGTCACGCACCGCTGACGGCCGGCTGACCCTGAAGGGCGGGGTCCGGGAGGTGCTGGCGACGGCGATGCTGGAGGCGCTGGGCGTGCCGACCTCGCGCACCTTTTCCCTCGTCGAGACCGGCGAGAACCTGGTGCGCGGCGATGAGCCGAGCCCCACCCGGTCCTCGGTCCTGGTGCGGCTGTCGCACAGCCACATCCGCTTCGGCACCTTCCAGCGCCACGCCTTCTTCCAACGCGCCGACCGGATTCAGGCGCTGACCGACCACGTGGTCGAGACCTACTATCCGGAGCTGTCCGACGCGGCGGACAAGGGCGCGGCGCTGCTGGGCGCCGTCGTGGCGCGGATGGCGCGGCTGACCGCCCGCTGGATGGCGGCCGGCTTCGTCCACGGTGTCCTCAACACCGACAACATGAGCCTGACCGGCGAGAGCTTCGACTACGGTCCGTACCGCTTCCTGCCACGCTCGGACCCGGCGTTCACAGCCGCCTACTTCGACCAGACCGGTCTCTACGCCTTTGGCCGTCAGCCCGAGGCGGTATTCTGGAACCTGCAGCAGCTTGCCGGCTGCCTGACCCTGATCGGCGAGACCGAGCCGCTGGTGGCGGCGCTGAACGCCTTCGGCCCGGCCTATCGGCGCGAACTCTCCGCGGCCTTGCTGGCGCGGCTTGGCCTGACGCCGAACGACGAGGACACCGACTTCGCCCTCAGTCAGGCGCTGCTGAAGGGCATGGCCGCCGCCGGCGATCGGGTGCGCTGGGAGCCGGTGTTCTTCGACTGGTTCTGCGGATCCACGCACCGCGCCCTGGCCGGTCCGCGGGGCGAAGTCTACGGCGAGGCGCCGTTCGTGGAGTTCCGCCGCCTGCTCGCCGATTACACCCCCGACCGGCCCGAACGGCTCACGCACCCGATGTTCGGCAAGGCCGAGCCCGAAGAGCTCCTCTACGACGAGATCGAAGCCATCTGGGAGCCGATCGCCGCCGACGACGACTGGAGCGAATTCGAGGCTAAGCTGGCGCGCATCGAGGCCGTCCGCCTGGGCTGGGGCCTGCCCGCGCAGGGAACCTAGACGCCGCCGTCCCATTGCCCTGCCATGGGAACCGGCTGGAAACCTGCGCTCCGCTGGCTCGGGACCGTGCCGCTGCCGGTCCTCTTTCTGCTTTATGTGTTCGGCGTGCTCGGCTGAGCGCGCGGGCGGGTCGCCCATTGCGCCAGCACCACGCCGCTCAGCGCGATCGCGGCCCCGAGCCCCTGAAGCGGCCCCAACGCCTCGGCGAACAGCAGCCAGCCGAGCAAGCCGGCGACGATCGGCTGGACCAGGACCACCACCGAGGCCGTGGAGGTCGGCAGTCGGCCGAGGGCCCAGGCGATCGCCCCTTGTCCGAACACATGGGTAAGCCCCAGCCCGACGCAGGCGGCCCAGCCGCCGAGGCTCAGGGGGAGAATCTGCTCGCCCAACATCAGGGCGGCGACCAGCATGATCGGCGCGCCAACGATGCTCGACCAGACCATCAGCCGCCCGGCGCTTGTGGTGCGACGGCCCGCGCCGATGGCCAGCATGTAGAGGGCGTACCAGAAGGCCGTGGCCGCCGATAACAGATCGCCCAGCGGCTCGTTGATCCCGGCCGCCCCGGAGCCTTTCGCCAGCGCCATGGTCCAGGCGCCGCCGACGGCCAGGGCGACGGCTGCCAGGAACTGCAGGCGCGGCCGCTCGCGCAGGAAGATCCAGGCGAACAGCGTGACCACGACCGGCGTCAGGTTCGACAGCACCGTCGCCTTGGCGACCGTCGTCAGCTGGATGCCGTAGTGCCAGAAGATCAGGTCGCCTGCGAACATCACCCCGGCGATGGCGCCGAGCCCGGTCGGACGCCCGGGCCCGCCTTCGGTCCGCCAGGTCATGGCCAGCAGCAGCGGCACGGCGAAGAACAGCCGCCAGAAGGCGGCGGCGGCCGGGCCGGTGTCGGCCAGCCGAAAGAGGATCGGCGAGACGCCGATCACGCATGCCCCGAACAACAGGGCGGCGATGGCCCGCCAGCGCGGGGTGGCGTCACTCAAATCCCATCTCCCGGAAAAGCTCGTCCGGCGTCACCCCCGCGGCGCGCAGTTCGCGCAGGGTCTCGGCGCGGTCGCGCTTGGCGTAGCGGCGGCCGTCGGCTCCGGCCAGCAGCCGATGGTGCCGGTAGGCCGGAACGGGCAGGCCAAGCAGCGCCTGCAGAAGGCGCTGGACGTGGGTCGCCTCGAACAGGTCCTCGCCGCGGATGACATGGGTGACGCCCTGCAGGGCGTCGTCGTGGACCACGGCCAGATGATAGGCGACGCCGACATCCTTGCGGGCCAGCACGACGTCGCCGCCGAGCGCCGGCCGCGCGGCGACCGTGCCGCGGTCCTCGTCGTGGAAGCTGAGCTGCCCAAAGCCGCCGAGTTCACGGTCGGCGGCGTCGAGCGACAGCCGCCAGGCGTAGGGCGCGCCGGCGGCCAGGCGTGCGGCCTCCTCGTCGGCGGACAGCGGCGCGCCGCGGAACGCTTCCATCGGCCCGTGCGGGGCGCGGCCGATCTCCTCGGCGACCTCCTTGCGGGTGCGGAAGCAGCGGTAGATCAGGCCGCGCGCCGCCAGGGCGTCGAGATCGGCCCGATAGTCGGCGAGGTGATCGGACTGGCGGCGAACCGGGGTCTCCCACTCGATCCCGAGCCAGGCGAGGTCCTCGAAGATCGCCGCCTCGTATTCCGGGCGGCATCGGGTGGCGTCGATGTCCTCGATCCGCAGCAGGAAGCGACCGCCGGCCGATCTCGCGGCGCGCCAGGCGGTCAGGGCCGAGAACGCGTGGCCCCTGTGCAGCCAGCCGGTCGGCGAGGGGGCGAAACGGGTGACGAAGCTCACGACCTAAGGGTCGCGCGGCGCGACGCCCAGCCGGCCGAGCACCGCCTGGAGGAAGGCGTCCTCGCCGCCGACCTCGGCGCGCAGCCGGTGGAAGTGCTTGAAGGCGGCCATCTCGGCCAGGCCATGGGCCGCGCACCAGGCGGCGACGATGGCGAGTTCCAGATCCAGAGGCGCCTCGGCCGTGTCGGCGGCGGTCAGGAAGGCGCGACGGACCTTGGCGTGGGCCGAATCCTCGGCCTCGTCGGGGATCGACGGGCGGTCGCGGGCGGCGTCGTACATCACGCGGTAGAGCGCCGGATGGGCGCGGGCGTAGCGAACGTAGGCGACGCCGGGGGCGCCGGCGCCCTCGTGCTCCGCGGCCACGGCGTCCATGATGTCGCCGAGCTCGTCCCACCCCTGGTCGGCGATGGCCTGGAGCAGTTCGCTCTTGTCCTTGAAGTGGTGGTAGGGCGCCGCCGGGCTGACGCCGGCCTCGCGCGCCACCGCGCGCAGCGACAGGGCCGTCGACCCCTCGGCCTCGACCAGCCGACGGCCGGCCTCGACCAGCGCGCGACGCAGGTCGCCGTGGTGGTAGGACCGAGTCGCGGACGGCTCACTGTCACTCATTGGCCACACCCTTGGGCGCCAATCTGAGCGCCGTCAAGATAAACTTGACAGTGATTAGATGGCGGCCTATCTAAGCACCGTTCAAATAACAAAACAGCCCCGCTTCTCCTCCCCGGGAGGCAGGGGTCTTAAACTGAAAGGTGTGTGTCTCATGACTCTCGCAACCAACAATCTCGGCCGCTTCTTCGATCGCATCGCTCCGGCCCTGCTGCTGTTCCTCGGCTTCACCGCCGCGGGCGCCACGGCGGCTCTCGGCGCGTAAGTTCGGACAGGTGTCCGCAGACGGATAAGGGCCCCGCTCCCCCGGGGCCCTTTTTTGTGCCTGACGCTATTCCGGGTCTGCGTCATGGAGATGTCTCCGAATCCCCGCTATCGTCACCTCGCAGCCGATCCGGCTGTTGCGTTCTGTGTGACGGAGGCTTGGTCTTCAGTCCGGTAGCGTACGATAGATGGGCGGATCCCCGTCCCTGGCCGCTTGGCCCGCCGATCCCTGGCCCCTCAGACCACGGGAGGGCCGGCGATGCAGGTGCTTAGCCGGCCGCCTTCGGGCTGGCCCTGTCTCGTGCTCAACGCCGACTTCAGGCCGCTCAGCTACTACCCGCTGTCCCTCTGGCCTTGGCAGGAGGTGATCAAGGCGGTGTTCCTCGACCGCGTCGACGTCGTCTCGACCTACGACCAGAAGGTCCACTCCCCCTCCTTCGAAATGCGCCTGCCCAGCGTCGTGGCGCTCAAGAACTATGTGGCCCAGGACCGGCCCCCGGCCTTCACCCGCTTCAACCTGTTCCTGCGCGACGCCTTCTCTTGCCAGTACTGCTCCGCCGGCGAGGACCTGACCTTCGACCACGTCATCCCGCGCTCGCGCGGCGGCCGCACCACCTGGGAAAACATCGTCACGGCCTGCGCGCCCTGCAACCTCGCCAAGGGCGGCCGCACCCCGGCCGAGGCGCACATGCAGCCCCATCACAAGCCGCGCCGCCCCACTGCCTTCGAGCTCCAGGAACGCGGCCGACGCTTCCCGCCGCACCACCTCCACGAAAGCTGGCTCGACTACCTCTACTGGGACATCGAACTCGAGGCCTGAGCCCGCGCCGACGCGCTCAAAGTTAGGCCTCGGAACCTCCCCGCTGCGCCGTGCTTGCTGCAAGAGGCTTTAGGAGTCTCCCATGAGCGACGATCCGGTGAACCGGCCGCCTGGCGGCGACGGCGAGGCGCGAGGGACCGGCTACGGCGCCGGCGGCCTAGGCAGCGGCCAGGACCGCGCCGCTGGCAAGCGACCCCAGGCCTGGGATGCGCCCGGCGTCACGCCCGGCGGCGAGCGTACGGGATCGTCGACGGATGGTCCGCGCATCCCGCAGGACGGGGAGGCCGACCCCGACTAACGCCACCCTTGCGCTGCCCCCGTCTTCAGTAAAGATGCGCCACTTGAAGAACGGGCGGGGGCCTCATGAGGGCGCAGGGTTGGATGGCGGCGGCCGGGCTCGCCGCGGCGATGCTGGTCGGCGGTTGCGGCGGCGGCGACGGGGCCAGGATCGGGGCCGATCCCGGCGAGTGGCGCACCTACGGCCGTACCTACGACGAGCAGCGCTTCTCGCCGCTCAACCAGGTCAACCGTGGGACGGTCGGCAAGCTCGGCGTCGCCTGGTGGGCGGAGTTCGACACCGACCGCGGCCAGGAGGCGACGCCGCTGGTCGCCGACGGGGTGATCTACACCACCACCGCCTGGTCGAAGGTCCACGCCTTCGACGCGCGCACCGGCGCGAAGCTGTGGAGCTATGATCCGAAGGTCCCCGGCCAGTCCGGCCTCAACGCCTGCTGCGACGTGGTCAACCGCGGCGCGGCCCTGTGGGACGGCAAGGTTTTCTTCGGAACCATCGACGGGCGGCTGATCGCCCTCGACGCCAAGACGGGCAAGCCCGTGTGGGACGTCCAGACCACCGACCGCAGCCGGCCCTACACCATCACCGGTGCGCCGCGGGTGGTGAAG
>NZ_JBIIGK010000151.1:0-7092 GCF_044236515.1 Phenylobacterium sp. | reverse complement strand
GCGGGTGGTTGCGGGTCAGCTGCAGGAACACCGGGATGCCGGTCGCCAGGGTGATCAGGACGCCCAGCAGCAGGATGAGGTTCATGCAGCGTTTCCTTTGCGGCCGGCGGCGCCTGGAGGCGACTTCGTCCGGCCTGATGCGATTTTCGGCAAAGAGATCACGCGACCCTCGCCAGCACAAGCAAGTGACGTCCTTGATACATGCCGAGGGGCCGCCGGGGCGCCCCCCGCCGCCCGGAAGCTTGCGCAGTTCAGCTTGGCGGGAGAGATTTCCGCATAACAGGTTTGGGGAGGATGGGATGAGGCTGACGGCGATGATGGCCGCGCTGGCGTTGAGCGTGGCGGCGGAAGGGGCGCAGGCCCAGGTTCAGGCGCCGACGCGCTCGACGCCGATCCCGCCGCCGGGCGCGGCGCGGGGCTGCGCCAACGATCCGGCCTATCGGCAGATGGACTACATCCTCGGCGAATGGGACGTGATCAGCGCCGGGAACCGCCACACGGCGGTTGTCAAGCTGGAGAAGGCGCTGGACGGCTGCACCATCATCCAGACCTGGGCGGCCGACAGCGGCGTCGGCGACGGCCGCGGGATGTTCACCTATTCCAAGGTCCTGGGCGCCTGGCACTACTACTGGGCGACGAACGCCGGGGCGACGAGCTATTTCCGCGGCAAGCCGGACCGGCCGAACTCGATCTATCTGGTCGGCGAGTTCCCGCTGCCCGACGGCCGCCACCGGACACGGCACCTGATCTTCACCCTGGTCGGCGAAAACCGGCTGCAGGAGACCTCGTGGGTCAGCGAGGACGGCGGCAAGACCTGGGCCGCGGAGTTCGACATCTTCTGGAACCGGCGGGCGCGATGAGGGCCCGGATCGCGGCGGCGCTTGCCGCCCTGGCCCTCGGCTGGCCGGCGGCGGCTGGGGCGCAGACAGCCGCGGCTCCCGCGGCGGCGCCGGCCAAGTGCGCGGACGACCCCGCCTACAAGCAGCTCGACTACCTGCTCGGGACCTGGGACGTCACCAGCCTGGCCGGCAAGCACTCGGCGGTGGTGCGGCTGGAGAAGGCGCTGGACGGCTGCGGCATCGCCCAGACCTGGGACGCCGACAGCGGGGTCGGCAGCGGGCGGGGCATGTTCACCTATTCCCGGCTGATGCAGAGCTGGCACTACCTGTGGGTCACCAACGCCGGCGGCACGAGCTACACCCGCGGCCGGCCGGACCGGCCGAACTCGGTGCTGCTGGTCAGCAACTATCCCCTGCCCGGCGGCGGCGAGCGGTTGCGCCACGTGATCTTTACCCTGGTGGCCGAGAACCGGCTGCAGGAGACCGCCTGGTGGAGCGAGGACGGCGGAAAGACCTGGACCAACGAGTTCGACCTCTGGTGGGTCCGCCGGGCGAAGTAGGGACCTGGCCGGGAAAGGAAACGGCACTGCGGCGTTCCCCATCGCAAAGGAGGACCCGAGCATGTTGACCCCCGGACCCGACCACCCGATCTCCATCGAGCCCGGAAAGACCCGCTGGCGGGCGTTCTTCGCCGGCCACGTGATCGCCGACACCGACGACGCGCTGATCCTGAAGGAGGCCGACTTCCCGCAGGCGGTCTACTTCCCGCGCGACAGCGTGGCGACCGAGTACATGTCGCGCACCGACAAGACCACGCAGTGTCCATACAAGGGCGAGGCCGGCTGGTTCACCATTCTGATGGACGGCCAGTTCGCCGAGAACGCCGCGCGCAGCTACGAGGACCCCTACGAGCCGGCGGCGCGGCTGCGCGACCGCATCGCCTTCGAGACCGACCAGATCGAGGTCTATCCGGTCGACGACGCAGCGGTGAACCCGCACCACCACACCGATCGGGGCGAGCTGCCGCACGACCGCCGCGAAGCCCTGGTCGACCAGGATCGCGTCGGCGGCGAGGACGTCGGCGACGTCATCCGCCACACGGACTCGGGCTCGGGCGCCTCGCAGCGCGAGCACTGGGAGCCGAACGTGCGTGGGCCGGACGGCGGGTTGCGCTAGTAGGCGAAGGTCTCGAAGGCGCGGGAGGCGTCGCCGGCCCAGGGGCCGTTGTAGAGTTCCAGAAGCCGCTCGGCGGGGGTGACCCCGCTGGCGGCGATCTCGTGCAGGTCGGAAAGATAGCCGGTCTCGTCGGCGCCGCCGGCCAGGCGCGCCCGACGCTTCAGGCCCTCGTGGGCGATGGCCAGCATGTCCTTGGCGACGTCCTGAACGGTGCGGCCGCCGACCTGCGCCTTCAGGCCCAGGCGGGTGACGTCGGCGCGCAGGCGCTCGTGATCCTCGACCGCCCAATCCTTGCAAAGGTCCCAGGCCGCGGCCAGGGCGGCGCCGTCATAGAGCACGCCCATCCACAGGGCCGGCAGGGCGTTCAGCCGGCTAAGCGGTCCGGAGTCGGCGCCGCGCATCTCCAGGTACTGCTTGAGCCGCACCTCCGGGAAGATGGTGGTGACGTGGTCGGCCCAGTCCTTCAGCGTCGGCTTCTCGCCCGGCAGTTCCGGCAGGCGGCCGGCCATGAAGTCGCGGAACGAGCGTCCGGCCACGTCGACATAACGGCCCTCGCGCTTGACGAAGTACATCGGCACGTCGAGCGCATAGTTCGCATAGGTCTCGAAGCCGAAGCCGTCGCGGAACACGAAATCGAGCATGCCGGTGCGGTCGGCGTCGGTGTCCGTCCAGACGTTGGCGCGGGCGGAGACGAAGCCGGACGGCCGGCCCTCGATGAACGGCGAATTGGCGAAGAGTGCGGTGGCGATCGGCTGGAGGGCGAGGCTGGTGCGGAACTTGGCCGCCATGTCGGCTTCCGAGCCGAAGTCGAGGTTGGCCTGCACGGTGCAGGTCCGGAACATCATGTCGAGGCCGAGACCGCCGACCTTGGGCATGTACTCGCGCATGATCTTGTAGCGGCCCTTGGGCATCACGGGGATCTGGGCGCGCGTCCAGATCGGGGTGTAGCCGAGCCCGAGGAAACCGAGGCCGAGCTCGTCGCCGACGGCCTTCACCTCGGAGAGGTGGGTGGTGGTCTCCTCGCTGATCTCGTGAACGGTCTCGAGGGGCGCACCGGAAAGCTCGAACTGGCCGCCGGGCTCCAGGCTGACGTTGGCCTTGCCGCGCTCCAGGGCGATGATGTTGTCGCCCTCGAGGACCGGGGTCCAGCCGAAGCGGGTCAGCCCCTCCAGCAGGGCCCGGATGCCCTGCGGCTCGTAGGGCACGGGGGCGTGGGAGCCATGGCGGAAGACGAACTTCTCGTGCTCGGCCCCGACGCGCCAGTCGGCCGCCGGCTTCGCGCCGGCCTCGAACCAGCGGACCAGATCCTCGAAGACGAGGGGGCGATCGTCGCAGGCGACCTCGGCCATCGATCTTGCTCCCCGTCGTACACACGCCGCGGGCGCCCCCCGCCCCGGCTCTTTACGTCGAGCGTTCAGATGGGCGCAATCGTTCCACGGTCAAGGCTCGGCTTAATTCCGCCAATCGCCGAGGGCCGCCTGCCAGAGGGTCAGGGCCGAGATGGCGGCGGTGTCGGCGCGCAGGATGCGGGGGCCGAGGCCGGCAGGTGTGGCGAAGGGCAGGGCGCGGAGGATGTCGCGCTCGCGCGGGGAGAATCCGCCTTCCGGGCCGATGAGGATCGCCCAGGGGCCGGCGGCCTGACCGCCGAGGGCCAGGAGGGCGGGCGCGGTGTCGCCGGACTCGTCGCAGAACAACAGGCGCCGCCCGTCCTCCCAATCGGCGAGCAGCCGGTCGAGCTTCACCGGCTCCAGAACCTGTGGCACGTCCAGGCGGCCGGTCTGTTCGGCGGCCTCGACGGCGATGGCGTTCAGGCGGTCGACGCGGGTGTGGTCGGCGTTGGTGCGCTCGGTGATCACCGGCCGGACGCGGCGGGCGCCGAGCTCGGCGGCCTTTTCGACGATGGTCTCCAGCCGGGCGCGTTTGACGAGGGCGACGACCAGGTCGAGGTCGGGTCCGCCGGCCTGGGGTCGGGCCTGGGCCGCGATGGTCAGCACGACCTGGCGCTTGCCGACGCTGGCCACCCGCGCGCGCCATTCGCCGTCGCGACCGTTGAAGGCCAGGAGTTCGTCGCCGACCGCCAGACGCATGACGGCCACGAGGTAGCGGCTCTGGCCCTCGTCGAGGGCAAGCTCGGCGCCGGCCGCAAGATCGGGAGTTACGAACAGGCGGATCATGGGTCAGGTTCTAGATGCCGCTTGAGGAGTTCGCCAATGGCCAAGGACGACGACTACGACGCCGAGGAGCGGGAGCTGCAGATCGCCCTGGTGCGGTTCCAGCAGTACGCCATCGAGGCGGGCGAGAAGGACCTCGTCATCTTCGAGGGCCGCGACACGGCCGGCAAGGACGGCGCGATCAAGCGGGTGGTCGAGCACCTTTCGATCCGCAACACGCGGGTCGTCGCCCTGCCCAAGCCGACGGAGCGGGAGCGGACGCAGTGGTATTTCCAGCGCTATGCGGCGCACCTGCCGGCGGCGGGGGAGCTCGTGATCCTCAACCGCTCCTGGTACAACCGGGCCGGGGTCGAGCGGGTGATGGGCTTCGCCACGCCGCAGCAGCAGGCGACCTTCCTGCGGGACGTCGGGCCGTTCGAAGCCATGCTGTCCGACGAGGGCGTGCAGGTGGTCAAGCTGTGGCTCGACATCTCCAAGGCCGAGCAGGCGGAGCGGCTCCAGGCCCGGACCACCGATCCGCTGAAAGCGCTGAAGGTCAGTCCGCTGGACGCCGTCGCGCAGGAGAAATGGGACGACTACACGGCCGCTCGCGACGCCATGCTGCGCGCCACGCACACGGCCCACGCGCCTTGGTGGATCGTGCGCACCGACAAGAAGAAGGTCGCCCGGCTGAACATCATGCGTCACCTGCTGAAGGTGCTGGCGCCCCCGCAGATCGCCGGCGGGGTGGCGGAGCCGGACCCGAAGGTGCTGTTCGCCTTCGAGCCGGCGGCGCTGACCGACGGGCGGATGGAGCGCTAGTGGAGCGCCTGAGCGCCGCCGCGGCGCGGCGGATCGCGCTGGCGGCGCAGGGGTTCGCGACGGCGCGGCCGGCGCGGGTCGGCAAGGCGCAGCTGGCCCGGACGCTCGCGCGGCTGGGCGTCGTGCAGATCGATTCCGTCAACGTCGTCTCGCGCACCCACTACCTGCCGGCCTTCTCGCGTCTGGGGGCCTATCCGCGGGAGCTGCTGGACGAGATCGCCTGGGGCAAGCGGCGGCCGCTGTTCGAATACTGGGCGCACGAGGCCTCGCTCCTGCCGCTGGACCAGCAGCCGCTGCTGCGCTGGCGGATGCAGGACGCCGCCGACGGGGTCGGCATATGGAAAGGGGTCTCGCGGTTCCTGCGCGAGCGGGCGGAGTTCTGCGACCGGGTGCTGGACGAGGTCCGCCGGCGCGGGCCGCTGACCGCCTCGGAGCTGGAGCTCGGCCACAAGGGTGAAGGCGGCTGGTGGGGCTGGAGCGAGGCCAAGCGGGCGGCGGAGGGGCTGTTCTGGACAGGCGCCCTGACCACGGCGACGCGGCGCGGGACGTTCGAGCGGGTCTACGACCTGCCCGAACGGGTGATCCCGGCGCGGGTGCTGGAATTGCCGACCCCGAGCCGCGAGGACGCCCAGCGCGAGCTGGTGCGGATCGCGGCGCGGGCGATGGGCGTGGCCACCGAGCGGGATCTTCGGGACTATTTCCGGCTGGGGGTGGCGGACGCGCGGGCGCGGGTGGCCGAGCTGGCCGGGGCGGGCGAGCTGTTGCCGGTCGCGGTCACGGGCTGGCGCGAGGCGGCGTGGCTGTGGCCGGGCGCGCGGCGGCCACGACGGGTCGAGGCCCGGGCGCTGCTGTCGCCGTTCGACAACCTGATCTGGTTCCGCGAGCGCACCGAGCGGCTGTTCGGGGTGCGATTCCGCATCGAGATCTACACCCCGGCCGAGAAGCGCCAGCACGGCTATTACGTCCTGCCGTTCCTGGAGGGCGACGCCATCACCGCCCGGGTCGACCTGAAGGCGGACCGCAAGGCCGGCGTGCTGCGGGTGCAGGCGGCGCATGCCGAGCCTTGGGCGAGCGGCGCGACGCCCGGGCGGCTGGCGGCGGAGCTGGCGTCGATGGCCGGCTGGCTGGGGCTGGCGCGGGTGGCGGTTGCGCCGAAGGG
This sequence comes from Phenylobacterium sp., assembly GCF_044236515.1. GTDB lineage: Bacteria > Pseudomonadota > Alphaproteobacteria > Caulobacterales > Caulobacteraceae > Phenylobacterium. The sequence continues at coordinate 946 of NZ_JBIIGK010000151.1, read as the reverse complement.
GGACTTGGCGGCGGCGTTGGGGGGTGCGCTGAGCGCCCCCTCCGTCTCGGCTTCGCCGAGCCACCTCCCCCGTTTCACGGGGGAGGAGCGGGAAGCGTCGGCTCGCTCCTCCCCCGCTGGCGGGGGAGGTGGCTCGCAGCGAAAGCTGCGAGACGGAGGGGGTCCGTGAGAGCGCCCAGCAAGACGCACGCGCGAGCTCGAGAGCTCCGAAGCGCGCTGAGCCTGCCGGAGAAGCTGCTGTGGGTGCGGTTGCGGCGGCGGGAAGTCGGGCGGCCGACGTTTCGGCGGCAGCATCCGGTGGGGCCGTTTGTGCTCGACTTCTATTGCTCGGCGGCGCGGCTCTGCATCGAGGTGGACGGGGCCTCGCACAGCGCGGGGGATCGGCCGCAGAGGGACGAACGTCGGGACGCCTGGCTGGCCGGCCAGGCGATCGAGGTCGTGCGGATCGCGGCGTCCTATGTGCTGGCGGATCCCGAGCAGGCGACGGAATATGTGCTGCATCTGGCGCGGGAGCGTGGGGCGTAGGGCGTTGCGCCCTACGCGCCCTCCGTCTCGTCTTCGCCGAGCCACCTCCCCCGTTTTACGGGGAGGTGCGGGGGGGGTGGATCGTCGCGGAGCGACGAGACGGAGGCGCGAGCGTCTGCTAGTCCGAGCCCAATGACAGCTCCCCTGCCCGACGCTGCGCCCTCCAACTGGGTGGATCGGTTTGCGCCGGAAGGCCTGAGGCCGTGGCTGAAGATCGGGCGGTTCGACCGGCCGGCGGGGATCTGGCTGTTGATGCTGCCCGGCTGGCAGGGGCTGGCGCTGGCCGCCGGCGTCGAGCGGGAGCGGCCGAGCCTGACCTTGCTGGCGCTGTTCCTGATCGGGGCGGCGCTGATGCGGGCGGCGGGGTGCGCCTACAACGACATCGTCGACCGGGATTTCGACGCCAAGGTCTCGCGGACCG
>NZ_JBIIGK010000037.1:0-24307 GCF_044236515.1 Phenylobacterium sp. | reverse complement strand
TAGCCGAGCTCGGAATAGACCTTCTCGGTCGCCTTCTCGCGGATGTGGCAGGTGTTGAGCACCACCAGGTCCGCCGACTGCGGGTCGTCGGTGACGCCATAGCCCAGCGGCGCCAGCACGTCGGCCATGCGCTCGCTGTCGTAGACGTTCATCTGACAGCCGTAGGTCTTGATGTAGAGGCGCTTGAGAGGCGCAGTCTCGGACATGCCGGCGTTATGGGGTCGGGGCGTGGCGCGCGCAACCCGAGGCCATCACTCCTCCAGGGGCATGCCGTAGAGTTCGAGGCGGTGGTCGACGAGCTTGTAGCCGAGCTTGCGGGCGATGGCTTCCTGCAGAGCCTCGATCTGCGGGTCCATGAACTCGACGACCTTGCCGGTCTTCATGTCGATCAGGTGGTCGTGGTGCTCGTCCTGGTGCTCCTCGTAGCGGGAGCGGCCGTCACGGAAGTCGTGGCGGGTGATGATCCCCGCCTCTTCGAACAGGCGCACGGTGCGGTAGACGGTGGCGATGGAGATGTGCGGGTCGATGGCGTGGGCCCGGCGGTGCAGTTCCTCGACATCGGGGTGGTCGTGGGCGTCGGAGAGCACGCGCGCGATCACGCGGCGCTGCTCGGTCATGCGCATGCCCTTGTCGACGCACAGCTTCTCGATACGGTCCGGCACGGCGAGGCTCCTTCTCTCCGGTTCGCGGAAGATGTCTAAGGGGCTGCGGCGGCAAGGTCGAGCCGCATCACGCATGCATCGACCCGCCCGTCGGGCCCGCGGTCATAATAACCCGGCCGCACGCCGGCGGCGGTAAACCCGAGCGCCTCATAGAGGCGCCGGGCGCCGGGGTTGTCGGCTCCGACTTCCAGGAAGGCCGCCTTGGCGCCCGACTGGCCGGCGGCCTCGAGCGCCGCGGTCATCAGGGCCGCGCCGACGCCACGCCGGCGAAGATGAGGCGCGACGGCGAGGGTCAGCACCTCGGCCTCGGCGGCGGCGATGCGCATCAGCACCATGCCGACGGGGACGTCCGCATCCAGCGCCAGGAAGCCGAACACGCCGGGGCCGGCGAACAGGGCCTCGAAATCGGCGCGCTCCCACGGCCGCGGGAAGCCGCCGGCGTGGGCGAGCGCCAGCCGGTCGGCGTCGGCGAGCGTCGCCCAGGACAGTTTCAGGCCGGCCGGATCCGCCTTCGCCGCGGTCACGCCGGAACGATCCCGCCGGGCAGCTTGGCGTCGGGCGCCCGCAGATAAAGAGGGCGCAGCGGCGTGAGGGGCCGTGCTGCGGCGAGGCGGGCGACCTGGCGGGCGTCGGCGCCTTGCGGCGTCAGCACGTGGGCGGCGGGCGCGGTGGGCGCGAGCAGCGGCGCGCCCGAGCCGACCAGGGTGACGGGACGGCCCATCGCCAGTTCCGCCAGCCGTGCGGCGGCGAGCTCGACGGGCAGGACGTCGGGCGCCATCACTGGCCGGCCGTCCTCGAAAGCCTGCAGGTAGAGCTGGTCGCGGCGCGCGTCGATGGCGGCGAAGACGAGGCTTGGCTGGCCGGCCGCCAGGGCCTCGAGGGCGCCGACGCCGACGGCGGGCGCGCGGAGGGCGGCGGCCAGACCCTTGGCGAAGGCGACGCCGACGCGCAGGCCGGTGAACGAGCCCGGACCGACGGTGACGCCGATCCGATCCAGGCGGTCGAAGGGCACGCCGGCGTCAGCCATCACCCGCTGGACCATGGGGGCGAGGCGCTCCTGATGGCCGCGGGCCATGTCCTCGGCGGCATGGGCCAGCACGCTGTCGCCATCGAGGACGGCGACCGAGCAGGCGGCAAGGCAGGTGTCGAGCCCGAGGACGATCATGTCCGGCCTCTTAGAGGGTCTGCTCGACCCGCGTCACTTCCGGCACATAGTGCTTGAGCATGTTCTCGACCCCGGCCTTGAGCGTGGCGGTGGACGAGGGGCAGCCGGAGCAGGCGCCGCGCATGTTCAGCCAGACGACGCCGGTGTCCGGCTCGAATCGCGAGAACAGAATGTCGCCGCCGTCCTGGGCCACCGCGGGACGGATGCGGGTGTCGAGCAGATCCTTGATCTCGGCGACGATCTGGGCGGTGTCGCCCTCGTAGGCGCCGTCCTCGTGGCCGCCGGCGTCGATGCCTTCCGAGGCGAACAGCGGCCGGCCGGAGGTGAAGTGGTCCATGATGGCGGCGAGGATCGGCGCCTTGAGGTGCGACCAGTCGAACTCCGGCTGCTTGCCCACGGTCACGAAGTCGGGGCCGAAGAACACCCGCGCGACGCCTTCGATCTGGAACAGGGTCTCGGCCAGAAGCGAGACCTGCGCCTCGTCGATGTCGCGGAAGTCGCGCGTCCCCTCGCCCATCACCGTCCGGCCGGGCAGGAACTTCAGGACCTCGGGGTTCGGGGTCGGTTCGGTCTGGATGAACATGGGCGAGATGTGGGCCTGAGCGGCGGGGAAGGCAAGCGGCGTGGGACGGGGCGGAGTTGCCCCACCCGGCTCGGCGAAGAGTAAGTTATGCCCTTTAAGCTTCCCATCGATTCGCGGCAGGAAGGTGACCGTGTGGGAAATCATAGAGAAACACGCCGCCTCCGAGTGGCGGGTGCTGACGGAAGCTCCGGTCGCGGCGGTTTTGCTGCTGTTGATCGCAGGGGTCGTCGTGTTCTTTTGGCAGGAACATCGCTACGCCGGCGTCCGAGACCGCATTGAGGCGAGAGATGAGAGGATCGCTCGCCTCGAAGCTGATCTCAAGCTGCGCCCTGAACCTCAGGCTCTGAAACCAGCGGTGAGCCTGATCGACGAATCCCCAGGTGAACTATTCCAACCCGACGGTTCTCCCGACACTAAGCTCTCGAAGGTATGTGAATATGTGCTCCGGGGCAGCTATTGGGCGTCTCAGCACCGACCCTCGGGCCCTGAGATGCTTCAGGAGATAAGAGACAAGCTGCACCTTAGGAGGCTGTCTGCATGGGGACGACGAGAGGTCGGCGGCTCTATTGAGCGCATACCTTGGCAGCAATGGTCGAAGCTGTCCCTCGTGCCGTCGCAAGCCGCAGCTATGTCCGACAGCGGCCAGGTCGCTTGGCACGATGTGCAGTTTGAGATGCAGCAGGTATGGGCGATTTGGGTAGCCGCCCGCGTCTAGGGTGCCCGTTTGCACAGATCGGCGGGACGACCTCTCCGCCTAGGCCAGGTCGGCGATCTCGGCGTCGGTGAGGTCGCCGGGCACCAGGGTGACGGGGAGCTTGCGGCCGCCGAGCGTGACGCCATCCTTGGCGAGGGACGCGATGAGCGGGCCGGGGCCGCGGCCGCCGACGGCGGCGGCCAGCACCAGGATCTTGATGTCCGGATCGTCGGCGACGGCCTTTTTCAGCCCGGCGCGCGCGTTGTCGGCGTTGACGATAAGGAATTCGGGCGCGAAGCCGGTCTCGTCCTGGACGAAGCCGGCGACCTCCTGCAGCACCGCCTCGGCCTCGTCGCGGGCCTGGCGCTCGATCTCCTCGCGCACGCCGCTCCAGTGCTCGAACACCGCCGGCTCGATGACCCGCAGGATCGCCACGTGGCCGCCGGTCGAGCGGGCCCGGCGACAGGCGAAGCGCAGCGCCGCCTGGAACTCCGGCGTATCGTCGGCGACGACCAGGAACTTGCGGGCGCTCATCGCCGGACGGTGCGCCGCAGCTTCGCCGCTGGCAAGCCTAGCCCCAGAACCCGACCAGCTTCTTCACCTCGGCAAGGGTCGGCGCCGCCGTCTCGCGGGCCTTCTCGGCCCCCTTGGTGAGGATGCGGTCGATCTCGCCGGGGTCGGACTTCAGCCGGCGCATCTCGGCGCTAATCGGGCCCATGATCGAGACGGCGAGGTCGGCGAGCTTCGGCTTGAACGCCCCGAAGCCCTGGCCGGCGAATTCGGCCAGCACCTCGGCCTCCGTCGAGCCGGCCAGCGCGGCGTAGATGGCGACGAGGTTCTTGGCCTCCGGCCGGCCGTCAAGGCCCTCGGCGGTTTCCGGCAGCGGCTCAGCGTCGGTCTTGGCCTTGCGGATCTTCTGGGCGATGGCGTCGGCGTCGTCGATCAGGTTGATGCGCGAGTTGTCCGACGGGTCGGACTTCGACATCTTGGCCGCCCCGTCGCGCAGGCTCATGACCCGGGCGCCGGGCCCCTGCGTCAGCGGGTCCGGCAGCGGGAAGAACCCCGGCGCGTCGTAGTCGTGGTTGAACTTGCCGGCGATGTCCCGGGTCAGTTCGAGGTGCTGCTTCTGGTCCTCGCCGACCGGCACGTGGGTGGCCTTGTAGACCAGGATGTCGGCGGCCTGGAGCACCGGGTAGGTGTAGAGCCCGACGCTGGCCCGCTCCTTGTGCTTGCCGCTCTTCTCCTTGAACTGCGTCATCCGGTCGAGCCAGCCGAGGCGGGCGACGCAGTTGAAGATCCAGGCGAGCTCGGCGTGCTCCGGCACGGCCGACTGCGGGAAGATGGTGGCGACAGCGGGGTCGAGGCCGGTCGCCAGATAGGCGGCGGCGATCTCGCGGACCTGGTCCTTCAGCTTCTTCGGATCCTGCCAGACGGTGATGGCGTGCTGATCGGCGACGAAGATGAAGGTCGGCTGCTCATGCTGCAGGCGCGCAAACTTCACGAGGGCGCCGAGATAGTTGCCGAGGTGCAGGTCGCCGGACGGCTGCACGCCGGAGAGCACGCGTTTCGGACCCGCGTAGGGGGTCGGGGCTTGGTCGGTCATGGGAGGCTTTTCGACGGAGAGGACGTGCGGGCGCAAGGCCCAGTTCGGGCAGGTCAGCGGGTCAGCGCCATCGCCGGGTCGTCGTCATGCGGGAAGGGATAGGGGCTCGGAGCCGGCCCCGCAACTTCCTTTCCCGTCGACGTGGACCAGGAGAGGAAAAGCGTCAGAGCAGGTCCGCGGGCGGCGCGGGGTCGGTCCGCCGGCGCCGGAGGAGGGCCCTGGCTTCGGAGGGGGTGACGCCGCCGAAGGCGAAGAGGAGCACCGGGTAGAGACCAAGGCCGAGCGCGCTGAGGGCCAGGACGCCGACCTCCTTGGCCGGCAGGCCGCCGGCCAGCAGCGGCGCCTCGATGGCCGCGCGGAAGTGGGCGGCGAGGCCGAGGACGGCGCCGAGCACCGCGCTGGCGGCGGCGACCCGGCCGATCTTGAACAGCGCCGTGGCCGAGGGGCGGTAGAGGCCGCGCCGCGTGAGGGCCAGCCACATCTGGGCGACGGTGATCCAGGCGGCGATCGAGGTCGCCATGGCGATGCCCCAGAAGCCGAGCAGGTGGAACAGGCCGACGCCGAGAGCGATGTTGACCGCCACGCTGATCAGCGAGAACCGCATCGGCGTCTTGGTGTCCTGACGCGCGAAGAAGGCCGGCTGCAGCACCCGCAGCAGGACGAAGGCCGGCACGCCCCAGCCGTAGTGGAACAGCAGCCGGCCGGTCGCCGCGGCGTCGGCGGCGACAAACTGATCGCGAGTGAACAGGCCGTCGATCAGCCACACCGGCATGGCCATCAGCGCCGCCGCCGCCGGCAGGCTGAGCGCCAGGCCCCAGACAAGGCCCTGGTCCATGGCGACCTGGGCGTCGGCCTGGTCGGCGGTGCGGAAGGCGGCGGCGAGGCGTGGCAGCAGGGCGACCCCGATGGCGACGCCCACCAGGCTCATCGGCAGCTGGTAGAGGCGGTCGGCGACGTTCATCCAGACCCGCAGGCCGTCGACCTGGGAGGCCAGGATGCCGGAGATGAAGATGTTGATCTGGGTGGCGCTGTTGGCGATGGCGGCCGGGACGGCGAGGCGCACCATGGCCTTCATCTCCGGGGTCAGGCGCGGGCGGACGAGCCGGATGCGCCCGCCGGCCCTGCGCGCCGCCCAGGCGCACAGCCCCGCCTGGCCGACGCCGGCGACCAGCACCCCCCAGGAGGCGGCGTAGGCGGCGGCCACCGGCTCGTCCTGCGGCAGGACGATGGCCAGCATCACGACGTTGAGGATGGTCGGATAGAAGCCGGAGACGACGAACCGGCCCTTGGCGTTCAGCACCCCGGAGAATAGCGCCGCGATGGCCATGCACGGCAGATAGGGCATGGTGATCTGGGTGAGGACGATGGCCAGCTTGAACTTGGCCGGATCGTCGGCGAACCCCGGATTGATCAGGTACATCAGCCACGGCATGGCCAGCTGGCAGACGATCGTCAGGGCGACGGTGGCGGCGGCGACGGTGGCCAGGGCGTCGGCGGCGTAGCGGTCGGCCTCTTCCTGGCCGTCGGCGGCGAGCTTGGCGGAGTAGCCGGGCACGAAGGCGGCGGCGAAGGCGCCCTCGGCGAAGATGCGGCGGAACAGGTTCGGGAAGGCCAGGGCCGTATAGTAGGCGTCGGCGGCGATGGTCTGGCTGGCGCCCAGGCGGGCGGTGATCACGAGGTCGCGCGCCAGGCCCATGATGCGGCTGACCAGGGTCAGGCCGGCGAAGATCGCCGAGGACCGGATCAGCCCGCCGCGCTTCGGCGTGGGATTGGTGGCGGGGTTGTCGGTCACGCCGCGTTGGTCGGCCGCGCCGCGGCCGCCGTCAAGGCCTTGCGCCGCCAGCCGGCTCGAGGCGGATGAGGGCGGCCTGGCCTCCCACAGCGCCGCCGACGAGGATCTCGCCCGTGGAGCCGGTCTGCAGGGCGGTCACGTAGACGTTCGAGCCGGAGTCGAGCATCCGCGGCGGCGCGGCCTTGCCGTTGCGTCCCAGCAAGACGACCATCCCCGAGACCGTGTCGTGGAAGGGCAGCACCGCGTAGGGGTTCGCCTTCGGCGGCAGGGCGCCGTTCGGCGGATAGTCGACGACGTTCTGCTTGCCGGCGGCGGCGGCGGCGCGGCCGTCGGGTAGGACGACAAGGGCGCGGACGTCGGACGCGCCGAGGCTGTCGTCGACGTAGACTTGACGGGTTTCGAGGCGGGCGTTCGCGGCCAGGACAACGGCGCGACGGTCTTCGCCGCAGGCCTTGAGGGCGCCGCCGAGCCAGGCGTCCGGACCCTTGAGCGCCGCGGCGGCGAGGCTGAGGCCGCGGATCTCGCGGGCGGCCTTGAGGGCGCCGGTCCGGCCATCGCGCAGCTCGATCCAGGTGACCGGCTCGGTGACGCAGTCGGACGCCTGCCAATCGTCCAGCACCGCCGGCCCGGGTGCGGCGGGCGTGGCGGCGGTCTCGTCGGTGTAGGTAACGAGGAGATCCGCACCGAGGGGCGTCAGGGTGGCGGCCGAGAGGCGGCCGCCGGCCGGCGCCTGGGCGGTGAACAGCAGGCGCGGCTGGAGCGCCGCATCGACGCTCAGCACGTGCAGCCGGCCGCCGCCCGCCCCGGACGCATCGCGCAGGTTGAGCTCGGCGACGGCGATGACGGCGCTGTCGGGCGAGGTCGGGACGCCGGCCAACAGGAAGGCGTCGACCTTGCTGAGGTCATGGCCAGTCCAGACCGGGCCGCGCGCGCCGTTCGGGCCGAAGGTCTCAAGGACCGGCGCATAGCGGCCGTGGGCGGAAAGCGACTGGCCGCCGGCCACCAGGGTCGGGCCGAGCTGCGCCAGAAAGCGCATGGCCCCGACGCCGGGGCTCTCCTGCCGCCAGCTCTGGCCGCCGGAGACGCTGACCGCGCCGGCGTGGCGGCCGTTCGCGTCGGCGTCGGAGATCAGGCGGGCGGCGACGCCGCCGCCGGCGGGCGTGAGGGCGATCACCTCGCCGCCGGCCTTCGTCAGCACCTCGACCGATTTCACCGCCAGCGCCGCGGGCGGCTTGGCGGCGGGCCCGGGACCGCCGTCGCCAAGCAGGACGAACGGCGCCCAGAACCTCGGGTGCAGCCAGGCCCTGCCGGGCGGCGCGGCCAGGAAGGCGCGCTGGGCCGCGGCGAGGGCGTCGGCGGGAGCGACGCCGGCGTGGCCAATATCGGCGAAGAGCGCGGCGACCACCCGCTTGCCGGTCTCGGAATCGACCGGCCACAGGGTCCCGAGCGTCGCCGGGACGCCGGCCACGGCGAAGGCCGACGACAGGGCCGGCAGGTCCTGCGCCATCTGGGTGACGTCGAAGTTGGCGGTGTTGCAGGCCGACAGGGCGACGAAGGCGGCGCGCAGGTTGAGGTCGGCGATCTCCGAGGCGGTCAGCAGGCCGTCGTTCGCGGGATCGTCGGCGTCGACAGGGGTGAGCACCAGGGCGGGCTCGTTCAGCCCCTGCAGGTCCTCGCGCATCAGGCCGTGCGTGGCGAAGGACAGGTAGCGGTAGGCGCCGACCATCTCGCCCCGCAGCGAGCGTTCGGTGGCGGCGTCCCTCAGGAGCAGGCGGGCGGCGCCGAACGCTTTGGCCGAGGCCTCGAGCTCGTCCCGGGTCTCGGGCAGGGGCGCGAGCCCGCTAACGCGCAGGCCGCGGGCGCCGCGGGTGACGGCGGCGGCCGCCTCGCCCTCCAGCACGGGGTCGCCGACGCCGAGGAAATCGAAGTCGGCAGCCGGGCGCGGGCCGGCCGAACGGGTGGCGAGGATCAGGCTGGCCGAGCCGGCGTAGGCGATGGCGTGGCGGCGCACCAGCCAGTCGGCTTGCGACAGGTCGTATCCGCCGCCGGCCAGCTTCGGCGGCGGCGCGGGCAGCAGCGCGGCGAGCGGCGCGTCGAGGCCAGCCGTGCCGGGCAGCCAGACGATCCGGTCGCCGGCCTTGAGGCAGCCGGCGAAGGGGGCGATCAGCGCCGCGTTGAGCCGTATCGCCGCCTCGACGGGGTACTGGGCGTCGAGCCGTTCGGAGGGCGCGTGGCCGGCGGTCAGGGCGGCCTGCACGAGGCGGCCGTCGATCTTGAGCCGCACCTTGTCGACGCGGGCGGCGTGAACGCGGGCGCTGTCGCGACGGACACAGAGGTAGGCGAGGCCGTCGGGGGTCGGAGCTACGGCCAGGGCGGTTTCGTCGGCGTGCAGGACCCGCTGGAAGGCGCGAAGTTCGACGAGGCCGGCGCGAGGTTCGGCGGACTGGGCGCGGTCGAGCCGGCGGGCGAAGTCACGCAACCGGAGGCGAACGGCGGGGTCGTGGGAGAGGTAGGCGCCAGGCGCCTTCTCGGCGGCGGCGCGGGCCAGAACGGCCTGGATGTGCTTGCGCTCGAGGCGGTCGCGGCGGGCTCTGAGCCGCAGGGCCTGATGCAGGCTGCGGCGGTGGGCCTCGTCGCGGGCGAGGCTGAGGTGGGTCAGGGCGTCGGCGTCGAAGGTCGGGGCGGCGCGGCCGGCGAGCTGGAAAAGGGCGAAGGCGGCCTTGGGATCGATGCCGGTCTCGGCCAGCGCCTGGCGAACGCGCAGGACGGTCGCGCCGTCGCGGGTCGTCGGGAGATCTTCCAGGCGCGGCAGCTGCGGGTCAGGGCAGTCGGGCTGGCCGGCCCCGACGCAGCCGAGTGCCTGGAGGGAAAGGGCCTCGGCTAGCCGGGCGTCGCCTGATCGTCCACGGAGCGCCGGCAGGGCGGCGTCGAGCGGCGCCAGCGAGCCGGCGAAATCCCCGGTGGCCTGGAGCAGGCGGGCTTCGGCGAGGCGGAAGTCGAGGGCGCGCGGGCTCGCCGGCGGGAGGGCGGCAACGACCGCCGGGCCGGCGGCGCGGTAGAGACCCCAGGCGCGCTCCACTTGGCCAACCGCGATGAGGCCGCCGATCGCCTCGGCCGTCGCCTGGGCGACAAACGCCGGCCGGGCTTCGGGATTGCGCAGGCTGGCGATCAGCGACAGGGCCTTGTCGAGCGTGGCGGCGGCTTCCGCAGGTCGTCCGAGGGCCAACTGCACCCGCACCGCCAGCAACTGCCGGCGCAGGTAGAGCTCGCCGTTGGCGGCGTTCTCGTTGCGCCAGGAGTCTCCGCTGAGAATCTGCGCCGTGAGCTCAGAGCGGCCGAGGGCGAGCTTGCCGGCGTCGATGTAGTAGGCGGCTTCGCGGACCAGCTCGGCGCGCAGGACGGCGTTCGGGGCGGGGGCGGCCCTGGCCGCATCGAGATAGGGCGCGACGTGGCGCACGGTGCAGGCGTCATCCCGGGCGTCGATGCAGAGGTCGAGCCGGGCGCGGGCCGCAGCCAGTTGCGACGCCGGGTCGGCAGCCTGGGCGGCGGCCGGGCGAACATCCGCCAGAAACACGCTTGTGGCGAGCAGCAGGGCCGCTAGGGTTCTGCCCGGTACAGCTTCGCGGGGGCGAGACGACATTATGAAACGGTTCCGGACGCTTGCGGTTCTGATGGCCGCTTCGGCGACATCATACGCACCGGCGTGGGCGCAGGAAGCGCAGCTTGGCGGCCGGCTCGACACGACGGGCGCCACGCGGACCGGCGGCGCGGTCCAGCTTCCGGCGCTGCCGTCGGCGGGCGGCCTGGCGATCGGCAAGGCGCTGAGCCGGCTGCAGCCCGAGAGCCGCGCGACGACCCGCGGCGCGGCGGAAACCAAGGTCTACCAGCAGGCCTCGCCGGCCGTCGTGCTGATCGTCAGCAAAGACTCGCTCGGCTCCGGCGCTCTTATCGCCCCCGACGGCAAGATCATCACCAACCTGCACGTCGTCGGCGACGCCGATGAAGTGGGAGTCGTGTTCAAGCCGGCCATCGAGGGCGCCGCCGTCAGCAAGGCGGACGTCCGCCGCGCCAAGGTCGTGCGCCGTGACGAGGTCACGGACCTGGCGCTGATCGAGGTCGAGGAGGTCCCGGCCGGCGTAAAGCCGCTGGCGATCGGCAACTCGACCACCGTCCAGGTCGGCGCCGACGTCCACGCCATCGGTCACCCGACCGGCGAAGCCTGGACCTACACCCGCGGCATCGTCAGCCAGATCCGCCGCGCCTACGCCTGGCAGGCGGAGGACAAGGTCCAGCATGAGGCGACAGTCATCCAGACCCAGACGCCGATCAATCCCGGCAACTCGGGCGGGCCGCTGCTCGACGCCAACCTGGCCATCGTCGGCATCAACAGCTTCAAGGGCGAGGGCGAGGGGATGAACTACGCCGTCTCCGCCGAAGACGTGAAGACCTTCCTGGCCCGCGCCGACGACCGCGTCGCCCACAAGACGCAGACGGCGGCCGAGACCTGCGAACCGGCGAAGGTCAGCGAAAAGCGGTCCGACAAACCGAAGGGCGTTTCGGCGCTGATCGACACCGATTGCGACGATAAGGCTGACGCCCTGCTGATCACCCCGGACAGCAAACGCGATCCCGTCGTGTTGGCCATGGACGAGGACGGCGACGGCAAGTTCGACGTCATGTACTTCGACGACAAGCACGACGGCGACTTCGACGAGGCGCTGTACGACACCGACGGCGACGACAAACCCGACCTGAAGGGCTTCTTCCGCAACGGCGAGGACGAGCCCTATCGGTGGGAGAAGATGTAGGCCGGGCTAGCGCCCCGTCTGCGCCAGCCGGATCGCACTCCTGAGCCGGCCCGCGTCCGGATAGCGGGCGGCCATCTCGCCGGCGACGGCGTCGACCTGGGCGGCGGCGGGCAGGCCGCGGTCGCGGGCCGCGCGGAGGCGGTCGCGGATCTCGGTGAAATAGGCGCGGTAGCCTTGCATGTAGGTCGCGCCGTCGCCCAGCGGGCCGTGGGCGGGGACCACCCGGGCCGGCTTCAGCGCCTCCAGCCGGTCCTGGCTGCGCAGCCAGCCGTCGACGGAGGCGTTCGCCGCGGCGGGATTTGGCTGGTGGCGCATGGCGACGTCGCCGGAAAACAGCACGCGGTCCTCGGGGACCCAGATGGCGGTGTCGCCGGCCGTGTGGTTGGGGCCAAGGTCGATCAGACGGGCGGTGACGCCGCCGAGGTCCAGCACGTGCTCGCCGGAGAACAGGATATCGGCAGCCCGCCAGTCGGCGCCTTGCAGCATAGCGGCCATGGCCGGGTCGCGGCCTGCGAACACCCCGGCGAGGCGGCGAATGCCGGCCAGATCCGCCTCGGCGGCGTCGGAGCGGATCATCCGCGCCGTGGCCGGGAAGCCCAAGGCGCCCATGTCGTGCTCGGGATGCGGATGGGTGCCGACGACATAGATCTGGCGGCCGGGAGCGAGCCGGGCGGCCATGGCGGCGGCGCGATCGCCGTTGGTCCGGCCAAGGCCGGGATCGACGACCAGCACCGCCTTGGTCCCGACCACGAAGCCGACGTTGGGCACGACGGGGCGGAACTCGTCCGGCACGACATGGACGTGCGGCGAGACGGCGGTCAGCAACTCCGGGCGGATCACCGGGCCGGCGGGGTCGGCCGCCGGCTGCGAAACGGCGGGCGCCGCCGCGAGGGCCAGGAGGAGGGCCGCAAGCTTCATCGCGCGCATGGGAGCCTCCCGTTTCGCCAGGCGGAGTTTAAGGCGGCGGTCCGATCAGTGGAAGTCGCGGCTGCGGATCAGGCGGCCGGTGACGCGGCTGCGGATCTCAGGCGCCGGACCCTCGTCGCTCTTCAAGGCGGCCAGGCGGTGGGAGAGATCGGTGAAGCGCCGGGCGACGAGGTGGACGACCTCGCCCTCCTTCTGGAGCTGGCCCTCGATGGCCAGGAACGAGGCGCTCATCACCAGCCGGCGGTTGGCCTCGAAGGCGTCCTTCCAGACGACGATGTTGGCGATCCCGGTCTCGTCCTCGAGAGTCAGGAAGACGACACCCTTGGCTGTGCCGGGCCGCTGGCGGACGAGGACCAGGCCGCCGACCGCGACCCGCCGCCGGTCGCGCATGCCGGCCAGGGCCTCGCAGGGGACGAGGCCCATCTGCGCCAGTTCGGGCCGGAAGAAGACCATGGGGTGGCGGCGCAGGGAAAGGCTGGTGGTGCGGTAGTCCTCGGCCACCTGGTGCGGCAGGGCCATGAACGGCAGCTGGACCTGCGCCTCCCTGACCCCGCTGCGGGCCAGCAGGGGCGCGGCGTCGCCCGTCCCTATCTTGCCGGTCCCCATCTCGTCGGCGAGCCCTTTGACCGCCCACAGGGCCTCGCGCCGGCCGAGGCCGAGGGGCGCGAAGGCGTCGGCCTCGGCCAACAGTTCCAGCGTGCGCCGCCGGACGCCGGCCCGCAGGGCGAAGTCCTCGATCGTCCGGGCGCCGCCCGCGCGGGCGACGACGAGCTTCTCGATGTCCGTTTCCTTCAGGCCCTTCACCTGGCGGAAGCCGAGCCGGACGGCGCGCAGGCCGGTGGAGGGCGCCTCTTCCTCGAGGGTGCAATCCCATTCGGAGCGCAGGACGTCAGGGGGGCGGACCTCGACCCCGTGCTCGCGGGCGTCGCGAACCAGCTGGGCCGGCTGGTAGAAGCCCATCGGCTGGCTGTTCAGCAGGCTGACGCAGAACACGTCCGGATGGCGGTGCTTCACCCAGGCCGAGGCGTAGACCAGGATCGCGAAACTGATCGCGTGGCTTTCCGGGAAGCCGTAGGAGCCGAAGCCCTCGATCTGCTGGAAGCAGCGCTGGGCGAAGGCCGGGTCGTAGCCGCGGCCCACCATGCCGTCGACGAACTTCACCCCATAGACCCCGACGCTGCCGTAGTGGCGGAAGGTGGCCATGGAGCGGCGCAGGCCGTCGGCCTCGTCGGGGGTGAACCTGGCCGCCTCGATGGCGATGCGCATGGCCTGTTCCTGGAACAGGGGCACGCCGAGGGTCTTGCCGAGAATGTCCTTCAATTCGTTCGGATCCGCGGGCGGCGCCGGGCCCGGGAGGTCGATGGGCTCGATGCCCTGGCGGCGGCGCAGGTAGGGGTGGACCATGTCGCCCTGGATCGGCCCCGGGCGGACGATCGCCACCTGGATGGCGAGATCGTAGAACTCGCGTGGCCGCAGGCGGGGCAGCATCGACATCTGCGCCCGGCTCTCGACCTGGAAGACGCCGACGGAATCGGCCTTGCAGAGCATGTCGTAGACGCCGGGGTCCTCGGACGGGATGTCGGCGATGTCGTTGACGCCAAGCATGTTCATGCTGCGCTTGAGCGCGGTCAGCATGCCGAGCGCCAGGATGTCGACCTTCATCAGGCCGAGTGCGTCGATGTCGTCCTTGTCCCACTCGATGAAGGTGCGGTCCGCCATGGCGGCGTTGCCGATCGGCACGATCTCGTCGAGCCGCCGCTTGGTCAGGACATAGCCGCCGACGTGCTGCGACAGGTGGCGCGGAAAGCCCAGCAGCTGTTCGGCCAGGGCGGTGGCCCGGCGGATCTCCGGCGCGTCGGGATCGAGGCCGGTCTGGCGGATGTGGCCGTCCGGCAGGCCGTCGCCCCAGGACCCCCAGACCGTGCCGGCCAGGGCGGCGGTGATGTCCTCGGTGAGGCCCAGCGCCTTGCCGACCTGGCGGATCGCCATGCGCGGGCGGTAGTGGATGACGGTGGCGACGATGGCGGCGCGGTCGCGGCCGTAGCGGCGGTAGACGTACTGCATCACCTCCTCGCGCCGGTCGTGCTCGAAGTCGACGTCGATGTCCGGCGGCTCGCCGCGGTTTTCGGAGATGAAGCGGGAGAACAGCAGGTCCTGGCCCGGCTTGGTCGGATCGACCGCGGTGACGCCGAGGCAGTAGCAGACACAGGAATTGGCCGCCGAGCCGCGCCCCTGGCAGAGGATGTCCTGGCCGCGCGCCCAGCGGACGATGTCGTGCACGGTGAGGAAGTAGTTGGGGTAGCCGAGCCGATCGATGATCGCGAGCTCTTCGGCGACCAGGCGGGTGACCTTGTCCGGCGCGCCGTCCGGATAGCGCCAGGCGACGCCTTCCCAGGCGAGGTCCGTGAGGTGCTGCATGGCGCTCTTGCCCGGCGGCACCGGCTCGTCCGGGTACTGATAGGAGAGCTGCGAGAGGTCGAAGTCGATGACCCCGGCGATCTCCACCGTCCGTTCGACGGCGCCGGGGAAGCGGGCGAACAGGCGGGCCATCTCGGCCGGTGACTTCAGGTGGCGTTCGGCGTTGGCTTCGAGCCTGAGCCCCGCCTCCTGGATTGTGCAGTTCTCGCGGATGCAGGTCAGGACGTCCTGCAGGGGCCGCCGCTCGGGCCCGTGGTAGAGGACGTCGCCCACCGCCACGATCGGCGCGCCGGCCGCCTCGCCGAGGGCGTGGAGGCGGGACAGCCGCTGGAGGTCGCGCGCGCCATAGCGCCGGGCGGCCGCCAGCCACAGGTCCGGAAGCTCGCCGGCCAGGGCGCGCAGGCGGCGGGCGAAGTCCTCGTCCAGCCGGTCCGGCGGCACCGTGAGCACGAGCTGGCCCTCGGCCTCGGCCAGGAAGTCCGGGAGGTGGAGGATGCACTCGCCCTTTTCGGCCGCCAGCTGGCCGCGGGTGAGCAGGCGGGTCAGGCGGGCGTAGGCCTCGCGGTCCCGGGGATAGACCAGCAGGCTCGGCGTCCCGTCGGCGAAGTCGAGCCGGCAGCCGGTCAGGGCCCGGATCGTCGAGCCGCCCTCGCGCAGTTTCTGCTGCGCCGACCAGGCCCGCACCACCCCGGCAAGGCTGTTGCGGTCGCAGACCCCGACGGCGGCCAGGCCCAGGGCGTCGGCCCCGGCGACGATCTCGCCCGGGTGCGAGGCGCCGCGCAGGAAGGAGAAGTTGGTGGCGGCCTGAAGCTCGGCGTAGGCGGTCATCCGAACAGCCCGTGCATCCACCAGCGCGCCGGCTGGGCGGGGTCGTAGAGGCCCGCGCGGAACAGCCAGAACCGGGCGCCGGCCTGGTCCTCGACCCGGTAATAGTCCCGCACGTGGCCGACGCGGGTCTCGGCGAGGTCGCGCTTCCACCATTCCTCGGCGATGCGTTCCGGCCCCTCGGCGCGCTGGACCCGATGAATGCGGCCGCGCCAGCGGAACTGGCTGGGCGGATCGTCGGGGGTCAGGGCCATGACGTTCTCCAGCGGCTCGGGGCGCGGGAACAGCCGCACCGGCCGGGGGATCGCCGGGTTCCAGCCTGAGGTCGCGCCGGACGCCAGGGGCGCGGCGCGCTCGACGGCCAGTTCCGGAACATGGCTTTCGACGGGCCGGGCGCGCCACACACGATCCTCGCCGAGGCGGTTGACCAGCCGGTCGACGAGGGCCGCCACCCCCTCCTCCGCCGCCGGCTGGCCGCGGTCGGCGAGGTCGCCCTGATCACCAAGAAGAATCTGGCGGCCGGAAAGGGACTCGACCTCATGGGCCTCGGCGGTGATCACCTCGACGCCGAAGCCGGGGTCGACCGCCTCGAGCTTGGGGGCGACGAGCCGGGCGATGCGCGCCGGGTCGCGGCCGGGGCGAGACAGGCCGACGGCGACCGGCAGGGCCGCGCCGTCGAGGCGGTGATAGGCGATCTCGAAGCGCCGGGCGCCCTGGCCCCCGGCCTCCAGCCGGGCGCACAGGCGGGCCAGCACGTCGTGGGCGACGCGGGCCATGTCCTCGGGCGCGCTGATCGGCTCGAAGAAGGCCAGGCGGGCGAACCACGGGGTCGGCGGGCGGCGGAAGCGCAGGGCCTCGCGGCTGCGGCCCAGGGCCTGGTCGAGGCGATCCAGCGTCGCCTGGCCGAACCGGCGGGCCAGCGGGCCGCGCGGCAGGGCGATCAGCTGCTCGACACGGCGCAAGCCCAACCGCTCGATCTGGGCGGCGGCCTCGGCGTCGAGGCGCAGGGCGGCCGGCGGCAGGGGGGCGAGGAACCGGACCTGGTCCCCTGGCGCGACGATCGTCCGGTCGGCGCCGAACCGGGCCAGCGCCCAGGCCGCGGCCGGGGTGTCGGCGATGGCGCCGCGGAACGGCAGGTCGTTGGCCGCCAGGCGGTCCAGGAAATCGGCCAGCATCCCGGCCTCGTCGCCCCACAGATGGGCGACGCCGGCGATGTCGAGGAACAGGCCGTCCGGCGGGTCGGCGGCGACGGCGGGGGAAAAGCGCACGCACCAGTCGACGAGGGCGGTCAGGGCGGCGGCGTCGGCCTCGGGCTCGGCCTCGGCCAGCGCCAGGTCGGGGACGAGGGCGCGGGCGTCGGTCGCCTTCTGCCCGGCATGCAGGCCAAGCTGCTGGCCGCGCGGACACACCGCCGCCAGCCGGCGGGCGCGCCGGACCGTCTCGACCAAGGCAAACGGGGTTTCAGGCGGCGCGACGGTCGGATTGCGCCGGCGCCACGCCGAGATCGCCCAGTTCGGCGACCAGGCGCAGAGGATGCGCGACATTCCCTGCCTCCTCGTTCAAAGCCCCTTCCCCGTAGGCCCCTTCTCCGTAGGCTTGGCCGGCCTCGACCAGCCAGCTTCCGGACCGCCCGCCGCGGCAGCGCTCCAGCGAAAGCTGGAAGCGCGGCGCGCCGAGGCCGAACTCGCGCGGCGGGGTTTCGGACGGGGCCGAGACGGCGCGCCAGCGGGTCGCCGCCGCCGAGCCGGCCGGCTCGCGGGCCGTGCGGCGGCCGTAGGGGGCGCGGCGGATCACGAAGCCGGTCGAGCCGCGCTTCTCGCAGGCCAGCTGCAGCCGCCGGCCGGCCGTCAGGCTGACCGTCTCGACCTCTCCCAGGACGGCGCCGACGCCGGCGGCGGACAGGGCCTCTTCCATGACGCCGAGGGCCTCGGTCTCGTCGTCGACGCAGACCTGGATCAGGCGACCCTGCGGAAAGCCGAGGCCGGCGAGGCCCGGAACCCACAGGTCGTCGCGCCGCATCACCCACACCACCGTCCCGCGGCCCGCCAGCGGCGCGGCCATCAGGGCGCAGACCGCGGTCGGGGCGGCCGCGGTCTCGGCCTCCATCCCCGCCCCGGTCACTTCGTGCCAGCAGCCCAGCGGCAGGCCGCCGCCCGGCAACCGGCGGTCGATATCCGGCATGCCAAATGGCAGGGATTCAGAGTCCGCCCGTCCGCCGGATTCCAAGGCGGCGACCTTCGCCTTGAGCGCGGCGAGCGCGCCTGAGCGAGATCCGGGCATCGGTTTATGGACTCCTTTTGTTCCAGTTTCGTTCTGAAACACCCATAACGGGTAGTCAAGTTCCCGAACGGCCGCACGAACCGATTCGCGCCGCTGACGTTTCCGGAGTCGTTTCAAGGGGATCGGAGATCCGGCATGGCGACGCGCCCGACCTGGCAGGGCCACCTGCGCCTCAGCCTCGTGAGCTGTCCGGTGGCGCTCTACACCGCCACCTCGCGGTCCGGCGAAGTGCACTTCAACATGCTGCACAAGGACACCCACAACCGCATCCGGATGATCCCGACCGATCCGGAGAGCGGGCCGGTCGACCGCTCCGAGATCGTCAAGGGCTATGAGATCGAGAAGGGCCGCTACGTCGTCGTCTCCGACGAGGAGATCAAGGCGGTGCGGCTGTCGACCACCCGCACCCTGGACATCGAGCGGTTCGTCGACGAGGCCGACATCGACCGGCTGTACTGGAACGACCCCTACTTCCTGGCCCCGGACGGCGAGATGGCGGTCGAAGCCTTCGCCGTCATCCGCGAGGCGATGAAGAAGGCCGGCAAGGTCGCCCTCGGCCGCCTGGTCATGCACCAGCGCGAGCGGCTGATGGCGCTGGAGGCCGGGCCCAAGGGCATCCTCGCCTACACCATCCGCAACAAGCGCGAGGTGAAGAAGCCGGAGGAGGTGTTCTCGGACATTCCGGCGACCAAGCCGCCGGCTGCGATGGTCGAGATCGCCGCCAAGATCATCGACCAGCTGGAAGGCCCTTTCGATCCCAGCCAGTTCAACGACCGTTACGAAGACGCGCTGCGGGCCCTGATCAAGGAAAAGGAGAAGGGCGCCAGCGTGACCGCCCCGAAGGAGCCGCAGGAGGCCGAGGTCGTCGACCTGATGGAGGCCCTGCGCCGCAGCCTCGGCCAGACCTCCGGCGGCGGCGAGCGGCGCAAGCCGGCCGCCAAGAGTTCGGCCGGGCGCAAGGCCCCGGAGAAGAAAGCCCCGGCCAAGAAAGCCCCGGCCGCCAAGAAACCGGCCGCCAAGAAGCGCGCCTGAGCCATCCGACAACCACGGGAGACGTGACGATGCGAACGATCTTGCTGACCACCGCGGCGGCGGCCGCCCTGAGCCTGCTGGCCGCCTGCGACCGCTCGCCCCAGAACGCCGACGGCGCGACGGCGCAGGGCGATCCGGGGGTGGCCGCAGCGCCCGGCACAGTCGGCGGCGCCGACACCGGCCGCGACACCGGCGCGTCCGGCGACATGGGCGGATCGGGCGAGGTCGGCCCGGCGGTCGGGACCGGCGACCTCGGCCCCGGCTCGACCGGCGCCAACGCCAACGATGCCCCGGCGACCGCCAACAGCACGGCCGGCGGCGCGACCCCGCAGTAGCGGGCTAGGCGCGTTCCGCCCGGCGGTCGTGGATGCGGCCGAGGCCGTAGCCGATGGCCGCCCACACCGCCGCCAGGACCGCGCCGACGATCATCACCAGGGCCGCGCCCATGCCGAGGCCCCCGACCGCCTTGCTGACCCAGGCGCTGATCGCGTCGCCGCCGCGGTAGACGAAGGTGTCGACGACGTTCTTGGCCTTGTACTTGGTCTCGGCGTCGACGGTGGTGAACAGCATGTCGCGGCCGGGCTTGACCAGGGCGTACTCGCCGACCCGGCGCAGGACCATCACCCCGACCAGCACCGGGAAGGTCGCCGCCGCCGCCAGCAGGCCGAGACCCGCGACCATCAGCACCGGCACGGCGGTCAGCAGGACGGTGACGCCCAGCTTCTTCGTCAGGCGGCCGGTGACGAAGATCTGGATGAAGATCGTCAGGCTCTGCACCGCGACGTCGATGGCGGCGAAGGCCTGGGTCTGTCGCGCCCGGTCGGCGAAGGTCAGGTCCACGAGGCGCGCCTGCTCGAGGTAGAGGAAGGTGTTCACCGAGGCGAGCAGCACCACGAAGGCCGACAGCCCGAGCAGATACGGCGAGCGCACGATCAGCGTCAGACCGGCGAAGATGTTACCGCCGATCGGCCGGTCGGGCGCATCACTCTGGGTCGCCGGCGCCCCGTGGCGCTCGCGCCAGGCCAATAGGGCGCGGACGGGCGCGAGGCTGGCCAGCATCAGGACCGCGGAGATGATCAGCAGCCCGGGCTCGCCGACCGCGCCGACGGAGAGGCCGCTGATCAGCGGGCCGGCGAGGCCGCCGAGGCTGGCGCCCGCCGCCACCTGGCCGAACAGACGCTTCGCCTGTTCGGGGCGGAAGATGTCGGCCATCAGGCTCCAGCCGAGCGAGAAGACGAACAGGTTCAGCACCGAGATCCAGATGTAGAAGGCCCGGCCGAGCCAGACGTCGGCCGGACTGGCGATCATGCCGGCGGCGAAGCCGACCAGCGTCAGGGCGACGAAGCTGTAGGCGGCGGGCAACAGGCGGCGGCGCTGAACCCGCGAGCTGAGCCAGCCGTAGAAGGGCACGATCACCAGAGTGGCGAGGAAGGTGCCGGTGAACATCCACGGCAGGTTTTCGACCCCGCCGGCGACACCCATGGTCTCGCGCACCGGCCGCAGCATGAAGTAGCTGGCGAACAGCAGGAAGAAGAGCAGGAAGCCGGCGACGACGGCGGAGATCTCGTCCGGCTCGGCGGCGATCAGGCGCGAGAAGCCGCCGGGTCGGCGCGCCTCAGATGCTGTCAATGTATTGCTCCATCCGGCGACGGAGCGCCGCGTCGGGCAGGCGGCCGCGGGCGGCGCCGAGGTTGTCGTCGACGTAGCGCGCCTGGGCCATGCCGGGGACCGCGCAGATCACTGCCGGATGGGAGACGACGTACTTCAGGAACACCTGCGCCCAGGTCGTGCAGTCGATCTCGGCCGCCCAGTCGGGCAGCGGCTTGCCCTGGGTAGCCTGGAACAGGCGGCTGCGGCCGAACGGCAGGTTGACCATCACCCCCATGCGGCGCTCCAGCGCCAGGGGCAGGATGCGGTCGGCCGAGCCGCGGTTGTCGAGGGCGTAGTCGATCTGGATCACGTCCAGGGTCTCGCGGCGCATCATCGCCTCGAAGTCGGCGTACTGCTGGTCGAAGGAGGTGGTCGCGCCGACGTAGCGTATGCGCCCGGCGGCCTTGAGGTCGCGCAGGGTCGCCAGCTGGTTGGCGGTGTCCCGCAGGTTATGGACCGAGAACAGGTCGATACGGTCGGTGCGCAGCTTGCGGAAGGAATCTTCGATCTGCGCCTGGCCGGCCGCCTTGTCGTCGGCCCCGACCTTGGTGGCCAGGAACAGGGCGGAACGGACACCGAGGTCGGCGATCAGCCCGCCGACGATCGCCTCGGCGTCGCCGTAGGACGGGGCGGTGTCGATCACCTTGCCGCCGAGCTGGTGGAAGCGCTGGAGGGTGTCGCGCAGGGGCTTGCGCTCGGCCTCGGACGGGGCGGCCTCGTAGCGGCGGGCGGTGCCGACGCCGACCACCGGCAGGCGCTCGCCGCTGGACGGGATCGGCTTGGTGATCAGGCCGACGGCCTGCCCCATGGCGAGGGTGGGCGTGAGCGCCGCCGCGGCGGCTGTGGCGACAAGCTGGCGACGTGTGGCGTCCATGACCTCTGTCTCCCTTCCCCCGCAGCCAAGCTAGACGTCGGGAGGCGGATGACGATGTCAGAGATGCAACGGGCCGTCAGCCCCGCTTGAGGAATACGCGCACCGCCAGGACGGCGAGGCAGATGGCCACCAGGAAGCCGGCGATGACCCGGACCGCATCGACCATGAACCCGACGACGGCCGCGGCGATCATCACCGCCAGCATGATTGCGATCCACTTGCCCATCAGCGCCCCAGTTTCCTGATTGCCGGCCCCAGCGGCCGTTCCTGATCGAAATAGTCGGCCCAGGCCTTGGTCTTCGCGAGCAGCTTCGGGGCCGTGCGGATCGTATAGGCCTTGGGGTCGAGCCCCGGCTTCACCTGATTCCAGGTGAGCGGGAAGGAGACCGGCGCCCGCGGCCGGGCCCGCGGCGACAGCGGCGCGACGGCGGTGCTCATGCGGTCGTTGCGCAGGTAGTCGAGGAAGATCCGCCCGACGCGCTTGGCCTTGGCCATGTTGACCACGTACTTGGCGGGCTCCTGCGCCGCGATGGCGAGGCAGACGTCCTGGGCGAACTTCTTGGCGGTCGGCCAGTCGATCTTGCCCTTTCCGTCCTCGAGCGGGGTGACGACGTGCAGGCCCTTGCCCCCGGTGGTCTTGCAGAAGGCGACGAGGCCGAGTTCCTCGAGCTTGTCCTTCACCCGAAGGGCGCCCTCGATCACGCGCTCGAAGGGGATGTCCTCGTCCGGATCGAGGTCGAAGACCAGGCGGCCGGGCGTTTCCGGCGAGAACGGCTGGTTGTTCCACGGGTGGTATTCGACCGCGCCGATCTGGGCCATGGCGGCGAGGGCCTCGGGACGGTCAAGCTGGAGGTAGGGTTTGTGGTCGCCGAACACCTGGGTCTCGGTGATCAGGTTCGACGAGCCCTTGCCGGCGTGGCGCTGGAAGAACCGCTGGTCGCCCTCGATGCCGTCCGGGGTGCGAATAATGGAGCAGGGCCGGCCCTTGATGTGCGGCATCATCCAGGGGGCGACGGTTTCCAGGTATCTGGCGAGGTCGAGCTTGGTGACCGGCTGGCCGTCGCCGTCGTCGGGCCACAGGGCCTTGTTGGGGTTGGACAGCAGGACGCCCATCACCACTGGGTCGGCGGCCTTGGTCTTCGCCGGCGCCTTGGGCGCGGCCTTGGCCTTGGGTTCGGCGACCTCGGTGGAGAGCGGGGCCGGGGTCTCGGCCTCGACCTCGCGGGCCGGCTTGTCCTCGCGCAGGCCCTTGAAGGCGCCCTGCCGGACCATGCCCGAGCCGGTGAAGCCGGCGAACTCGATCTCGGCGACGAGCTCGGGCCGCGCCCAGGTGACGTTCGCCTCCTTGCGCGGGGCGCCGGGGCCGGTGAACGGGCTCTGCTCGGCGGTCACCGCCTTGAGGCGCGGCAGCACGCGGGCGACCGTCTCGCGTCCGAAGCCCGTGCCGACCCGGCCGACGTAGACCAGCTTGCCCTCGCGCATCACCCCGACCAGCAGCGAGCGGAGCTGGCCCGCCTCGCCCGTCCAGCCGCCGATCACCACCTCGTGGCCGGCCCGGCACTTGGACTTGACCCAGTCCTCGCCGCGGCCCGGGCGATAGGGCGAATCCAGCCGCTTGGAGACGATGCCCTCCAGCGACATCCGGCAAGCCGACTGCAGCACCGCATCGCCGGCGGTCTCGAAGTGGTCGACGTAGCGCAGGCGGCGCTGGGCGGCGACGCCCGCGCGGTCGAGGGCCGCCTTCAGCCGCTCCTTCCGTATACGGAGCGACTCGCCGCGCAGGTCCTCGCCATCGATGAACAGGGCGTCGAAGGCGAAGAAGATCAGGTTCCCCGTCTTGCCGTCGGACAGCGCCGCCTGGAGCGCCGGAAAATCGGGCGATCCGTTGTGGTCGAGGGCGCAGGCCTCGCCGTCGTACAGGCCGTCCGGCAGGGCCCCGGCGTCGGCGGCGATCTCCTTGAACTTGGTCGTCCAGTCGAGGCCGGAGCGGGTCTTGATCTGCGCCTTGCCGCCCTCGACGCGGACCTGAAGGCGGTAGCCATCGAACTTGATCTCGTGCGCCCAGCCGGCGCCGGCCGGCGGCTTGTCCACCGCCTTGGCGAGCACCGGGGCGACGAAGTCCGGCAGGGCGGCTTTCGTTCTGGCCTTGGCTTTCGGCGGCGGCGAGGCGGGCTCGTCGTGGGCCTCGGCGCGGTTCGACTGCCAGACGCGGTCGGCGCGAGCGCGGGCCTTGCCGCCGGTGATGAACGGGGTCGGCCCCTTGCCGGTCCCGGCGGCGATGTCCTCCATGCTGCGGCCCGAGGCGATGGAGGTCAGTTCCCCGGCGACCAGCCGGTCGCCGTCGCCGGGCGCCTCATAGGCGTCGTGGTGCTTGATCAGCAGCCAGTTGTCGCGCTTCTCGCCCGGGCGCCGTTTCATCCGCACCAGGACGTAGCTGCCTTTGACCCGTTCGCCGTCCATGACGAACTTGAGGTCGCCCTTCTTCAGCATGGCGTGGGGATCGCCCTCCGGCGACCAGTAGCCGCGGTCCCACAGCATCACGGTCCCGCCGCCGTACTGGCCCTTGGGGATGGTCCCTTCGAAGTCGCCGTAGTCCAGGGGATGGTCCTCGACCTCGACGGCGAGGCGGCGGTCGGCCGGGTCAAGGGACGGGCCCTTGGTCACCGCCCAGGACTTGAACACCCCGTCGAGCTCGAGGCGGAAATCGTAGTGCAGCCGGCTGGCGGCGTGTTTCTGGATGACGAACCGCAGCGCCTTGGCGGGTCTGACCGGCGTCTCGCCGCTCGGTTCGGCGGTCTTGGTGAAGTCCCGCATGGCCTGGTAGCGGGCCAGCTTGCCGCCGGTCTTGGCTGGCGGAGTCTTGCCTGTCGGCGAACTCTTGGCGGCGGCCATCGTCGCTCCCTAGCTGGCCAGGGCGGTGCGCCTCGGCTCCAGGCCCTCGAGGGCCGTCACGAAGGCGTCGCGCCAGGCGGTGACGTCCTCGCGCTGGACACT
>NZ_JBIIGK010000150.1:0-7144 GCF_044236515.1 Phenylobacterium sp. | reverse complement strand
CGCTTTGTCTGCGGCTCCTGCGACGACGTGATCTTCAGCGCCGCCGATCGCGAGGCGCTGTCCGACATGGTCGTGAAGTGCCGTTGCGGCGAATTCAACCAGATCTGATCTAGAGCTTCTTCACGAATTCGGCGCGCAGCACGAGGCCCTTGATGGTCTCGTGGCGGCAGTCGATTTCCTGGGCGTCGCCGGTCAGCCGGATCGAGCGGATGACCGTGCCGCGCTTCAGCGTCTGGCCCGCGCCCTTGACGGTCAGGTCCTTTATCAGCACGACCTTGTCGCCGTCGGCCAGCAGGTTGCCGACGCTGTCGCGCACCTCGACGGTCGCGTCCGCATGCGCCTTGGCGGCCGCGTCCGCGGCGCTGATCCACTCTCCGGTGGCCTCGTCGTAGACGAACTCCTCGCCGCTCATCGCCGGGTCAATCGCTGTCCATCTTCAGGGCGGCGATGAAGGCTTCCTGCGGGATCTCGACCTTGCCGAACTGGCGCATGCGCTTCTTGCCCTCTTTCTGCTTGTCGAGGAGCTTGCGCTTGCGGCTGGCGTCGCCGCCATAACACTTGGCCGTCACGTCCTTACGCAGGGCGCGCACGGTCTCGCGGGCGATGATCCGGCCGCCGATAGCCGCCTGGATCGGGATCTGGAACATGTGCGGGTTGATGAGGTCCTTCATCTTCTCGACCATGCCGCGGCCGCGCGCCTCGGCCCGGTTGCGGTGGACCAGCATCGAAAGGGCGTCGACGGGCTCGGCGTTGACCAGGATCGACATCTTCACAAGGTCGCCGACGCGGTAGTCCTCGATGGCGTAGTCGAAGGAGGCATAGCCCTTCGAGATCGATTTCAGGCGGTCGTAGAAGTCGAACACCACCTCGTTCAATGGCAGGTCGTAGACGACCATCGCCCGGTTGCCGACGTAGGACAGCTCGCGCTGCTCGCCGCGACGATCCTGGCACAGCTTGATGATCGAGCCGAGGTACTCGTCCGGCGTGAAGATCGTCGCCTTGATCCACGGCTCGGCGATGTCGGCGATCTTCACCGGATCGGGCAGGTCGGCCGGGTTGTGCAGCTCGATTTCGTCGCCGTTGGTCATCTTCACGCGATAGACCACGGACGGCGCGGTCGCGATGAGGTCGAGATCGAATTCGCGGGACAGGCGCTCCTGGATGATCTCCAGGTGCAGCAGCCCGAGGAACCCGCACCGGAAGCCGAAGCCGAGCGCGGCGCTGGTCTCCATCTCGTAGGTGAAAGAGGCGTCGTTCAGGCGCAGGCGGCCGATGGCGGCGCGCAGGTCCTCGAAGTCGGCGGCGTCCACCGGAAACAGGCCGCAGAACACAACCGGCTGCACCTCGCGGAACCCGGTCAGGGCAGCCTCGGTCGGTCGCTTCAGGTCGGTGATGGTGTCGCCGACGGCCGCGTGGGCGACTTCCTTGATCGAGGCGGTGATGTAGCCGACTTCGCCCGGACCGAGCTCGGCCACGTCGGTCTGCTTGGGCCGGAAGACGCCGAGGCGGTCGATCTGATACTCGGCGCCGGTCTGCATCATCTTGACCTTCTGGCCGACCTTCAGCGTCCCGTCGAAGACGCGCACCAGGACGACGACGCCGAGGTACTGGTCGTACCAGGCGTCGACCAGCAGCGCCTTCAGCGGCGCGGTCGCATCGCCCTTCGGCGGCGGCAGCCGGGTGACGATGGCCTCCAGCACGTCGTGAATGCCGACGCCAGACTTGGCCGAACAGACCACCGCATACGAGGCGTCGAGTCCGATGACGTCCTCGATCTGCTGGCGCACCCGCTCGGGTTCGGCGGCGGGCAGGTCGATCTTGTTCAGGACCGGCACGATCTCGTGGTTGTTGTCGATCGCCTGATAGACGTTGGCCAGCGTCTGGGCCTCGACGCCCTGCGAGGCGTCGACCACCAGGATCGAGCCCTCGCAGGCGGCCAGCGACCGGGAAACCTCATAAGCGAAGTCGACGTGGCCGGGTGTATCCATCAGGTTGAGGTAGTAGGTCTCGCCGTCGTCAGCCTTGTAGTGCAGGCGGACGGTCTGGGCCTTGATGGTGATCCCCCGCTCACGCTCGATTTCCATGTTGTCGAGCACCTGTTCGCTCATCTCGCGAGCGGTCAGGGCGCCGGTCTCCTGGATCAGGCGGTCGGACAGCGTCGACTTGCCATGGTCGATGTGCGCGACGATGGAGAAGTTGCGGATCTTGTCGAGGGGAGTGCTCATCAGGCGCGCCCTCTAGCACATATCGCGGCCAGCGCGAGGCGCGCGGCGTCGCGTCGCGGAGCGTCAGGCGGGCGCGCCGGCTGGTTAATCACGCGTTAAGCTCCGAGGCGTCATCAGGACGCTGGGCGGGACGGCTAGAGAGACTTCGAAGGAGACAACGCGCCCATGGATCGCCGCACCCTCATCGCCACCGGGCTCGTGACGCTCGGCTCCACCACCCTGGTCCGCGCGGCGTACGCGCAGAACACCGAGGTTCGCGACCTGCCGCCGGTCCGCGCCATCGACGAGGCCGCGCCGCCGCCGGCCGAGGCTCCGCCGCCGCCCAATTCCACGCCCAGCTATCCGACCCAGGGCGCGGCGCAGACCCAGAACGGCGTCGAGACCTATTCGCGCGACGAGATGGTCCAGAACGTCTCCGACTTCATGGGTGTGACTGCCGAGTCGGCCGGGGCCGCCATCGAAAAGGTGTTCGCCAAGAACGGCCGTCCCACCGCCTATATCGCCGGCGAGGAAGCCTCCGGCGCCCTGGTGGTCGGCGCGCGCTACGGCCGTGGCCTGCTCTACATGAAGGGCCGCCAGCCGGTGGAGGTGTTCTGGCAGGGCCCGTCGGCCGGCTGGGACTTCGGCGGCAACGCCAGTCGGGTATTCACCCTCTGCTACGACCTGATGGAGCCGGAGGCGATCTTCCAGCGGTTCCCGGGCGTCGAGGGATCGGCCTATTTCGTCGGCGGACTCGGCGTGAATTATCAGAAGGCCGGCGGCGTGACCCTCGCCCCGATCCGGGCGGGCGTCGGCGTGCGCCTGGGCGCCAACGTCGGCTACCTGGCCTACACCCGCAAGCGCAACATCCTGCCGTTCTAGTCCTCCGGGGCGCTGGAGAGGGAAGGCCGCCGGCTCGATACCGGCGGCCTGCCCCTTCACCCTCGGCCTTTCGCTGCGCCGGCCTTCGTGTCCCCTTTCCCGTGAAACCGGAAAGGAAGATTACGCCCGCAGCTTCGCCCCGACCGCCTTCTCCGCCGCCGCGACGATCTTGGCCGAAACCGCCTCGATCTCGGCGTCGGTGAGCGTCTTCTCGCGCGGCTGGAGCGTCACCTCGATCGCGACCGACTTCTGGCCCTCGGCGACGCCCTTGCCCTGGTAGACGTCGAACACCCGGGCGTCGGCGATCAGCGCCTTCTCGGCGCCGATGATCGGCCGCACCAGGTCGCCGGCCGGCGTTTCCACCGGCACCAGGAAGGCGAAGTCGCGGCGCAGAGGCATCAACGGCGACAGCTCCAGCGCCGCCTTCGTTTTCACCGCCTTGCGCTTCGGCTCGGGGATGGCGTCGAGGTTGATCTCGAAGGCCAGCATCGGCCCGTCGGCGTCGAGCGCCTTCAGCACTCCCGGGTGGAGTTCTCCGAACTCGGCGACCACGGTCTTGGGTCCAAGTTGCAGGCGGGCCGAGCGGCCGGGATGCCACCATGGCGAGGCCTGGCCCTGGACGACCTGCAAGGCCGGGGCGCCGAGCTCCTCCAGCAGGAACATCAAGTCGGCTTTCAGCGCGAACAGGGCGTCGGCCTCCGCCCCGTCCCAGCGGCGGGGGCCGTGGGGAGCGCGCAGCGCGGCAATGGCCGTCCACTGGTCCTGAGGCTGGTCGCCGCGGAAGTTCGGGCCGACCTCGAACAGGGCCACGTCGGCAAACCCCTTGCGGGCGTTGCGGGCCGCCGCTTCGATCAGGTTCGGCAGCACCGAGGGCCGCATGCACGCGAGGTCCGAGGCGATCGGGTTGGTCAGCACCAGCTCCGGCTGGCCGCCGCCGAACAGCTTGGCCCACTCTGTGCGCAGGAAGCTCCAGGTCAGGGCTTCCGAATAGCCGCGCGCCGCCAGGGCGCGACGGGCATTGCGCATCCGTGTCTGGCGGATGGTCAGGGCCCCGCCCGGCGGGATCGGCGCCTCGGGCAGCGGATCGGCCGGCAGGTTGTCGTAGCCCTCGATGCGGGCGACCTCCTCGACAAGGTCGGCCTTGCCCTCGATGTCCCGGCGCCAGGACGGCGGGGTGACCGCGTCGCCGTCGAGGGTGAAGCCGAGCTTTTCCAGGATCTCGTCCACGCGGTTTCGCGGCAGATCGAGGCCCGACAGCTTCTTTACGTAGCCACGGTCGAAGGCGAAGGGTGCGGGCGGGGCGGGGGCCTCGCCGGCGACCTTCAGTTCGGACGGCTCGCCGCCGCACAGCTCCAGGATCATCGCCGTCGCCAGCTCGATGCCCGGAACAACCGACTGCGGATCGACCGTGCGGGCGAAGCGGTACTGGGCGTCGGAATTGATCCCGGTGATGCGGCCGGTCTGCGCCGTGCGGATCGGATCAAACCAGGCGCATTCCAGGAAAACGTCCGTCGTCGCGTCCGAACAGCCGGTCGACTCGCCACCCATAACCCCGCCGATGCCGATTGGCCGTTGGCCGTCCGCGTCGGCGATGACGCTCATGTCCGGCGTCAGGTCGTAGGTCCGGCCGTCGAGGGCGATCAGTTGCTCGTCGGCATGCGGGGCCGGGCTGGCGCCGGCGTGCGAGGAGGGTTCCTCGGGGCCCTTGCCGAGCCGCGCCTCGATGACGTCCCCGACCATCAGCTTGCGGTCATAGACGTGCAGCGGCCGGGCCCGGTCGAAGGTGATGTAGTTGGTGATATCGACCAGGGTGTTGATTGGGCGCAGGCCGATGCTGGTCAGCCGCTGCTGCAGCCAGGCCGGCGAGGGGCCGTTCTTCACGCCGCGGATAAGCCGGCCGGCGAAGGTCGCGCAGGCTTCGCCGTCGACGCGGATCTCGACAGGGCATGGGAAGCTAGCCTTCACCGACGGCGCAGTCTCGGCCTTCAGCGTGCCGAGGCCGGCGGCGGCCAGGTCCCGGGCGATGCCGCGCACGCCAAGCCAGTCGGACCGGTTCGGCGTCACCTCGAAGTCGATGACAGCCTCCAGCCCAAAGGCGTCGGCGGCAAGCGTACCCACGGCGAGGTCGTCGGGAAGCTCGACGATGCCGTCCAACTCCTCGGCGACCTCGAGTTCTTTCGCCGAGCAGAGCATGCCGTTCGAGACGACGCCGCGCACGGGCCGCGGCTCCAACGTGATGCCGCTGCCCGGCACATAGGCCCCGATCGGCGCATAGATGGTCGTCAGTCCAGGCCGCGCGTTCGGCGCGCCGCAGACGATCTCCAGGCGGCCGTCCCTGGTGTCGACCTGGCAGACCCGCAGCTTGTCGGCGTTGGGGTGCTGGACCGCCTCGACGATTTTGGCGACCGAGAACTTGGCGAGCTTGGACGCGGGGTCTTCGACGCCCTCGACCTCCAGCCCCGCCATGGTCATGGCGTCGACCACTTCCTGCACGGTGGCGGTCGTCTCGAGGTGCTCCTTGAGCCAGGAGAGGGTGAACTTCATCGCTTCCTCTCCTTACGACAGGCCAGTGGCCGGGTTGGGCGCCTGGAAGGCGGAGAAGCCCCAGTGCTCCAGCCAGCGGATGTCGGCGGCGAACATGTCACGCAGGTCCGGCATGCCGTATTTCAGCATCCCCAAGCGATCGACGCCGAGGCCGAAGGCGAAGCCCTGCCACTCGTCCGGATCGAGGCCGCAGTTGGCCAGCACCTTGGGGTGAACCATGCCGCCGCCAAGGATCTCCAGCCAGTCGGAGCCCTCGCCGATCTTCACCGACCCGCCCGAGCGGTCGCACTGCACGTCCATCTCGGCCGAGGGCTCGGTGAACGGGAAGTGGTGGGGGCGGAAGCGCGTGACCACCGCATCGGACTCGAAGAACCGGCGGGTGAAGGCGTCGAGCGTCCACTTCAGGTGGCCCATGTGGATCGCGCGGTCGATGACCAGGCCCTCAAGCTGATGGAACATCGGCGTGTGGGTGGCGTCGCTGTCCGAGCGATAGACGCGCCCGGGCACGATGACCCGGATCGGCGGCGCCTGGCCGGTCGCGATCCATCCCGGCAGCTTGCCGCTCGCCTGCTGCATGACGCGGATCTGCACCGGGCTGGTGTGGGTGCGCAGCAGCTTGCGCTCGCCATTCGCATCCTCGGGCAACCAGAAGGTGTCGTGCATTTCCCGCGCCGGGTGTTTGGGCGGGAAGTTCAACGCGGTGAAGTTGTGGAAGTCGTCCTCGATGTCCGGGCCTTCCGCCAGGCCGAATCCCATGTCGGCGAAGATCGCGATCATCTCGTCCAGCGTCTGCATAGTCGGATGCACCCGGCCGCGCCGTTCGGGCGGGGCCGGCAGGCTGAGGTCGACCCGCTCGGCGGCCAGCTTGGTGTTGAGAGCGGCCTCCTCGAGCTCGGCCTTGCGGACGGTGAGCGCCGCGGTGATCCGGTCGCGCAAGCCGTTGATCAGCGGGCCGCGTTCGCGCCGCTCGTCGGGGCTCAGCCCGCCCATCGTCTTGAGCAGTTCGGAGACGGAGCCGGACTTGCCGAGCGCGGCGACGCGGACGGCCTCCAGGGCGGCGAGGTCGGCCGCGCCGGCGACGGCGGCGACGAGGTCGGCTTCGAGTTTGGAAAGGTCGGTCATGACGCTGGCGTTCTTAGAGGGGGAAGGGGACGAGGGAAACCCGCTCCTCCCTCGCTTGCGGGGGAGGGGGACCGCGAAGCGGTGGAGGGGGCGTTGGCGCTCGCCTCTTGCCCCCTCCGTCTCGCCCGCCTCCATTGTAGGCAGGCGATCCACCTCCCCCGTCGCTTCGCGGCAGGGGAGGAGCGGGAAGGCGCGCAGCAAAAAGCCCTCCGGCGGTTCCGCCGGAGGGCTTTTCATAAGCTTTGGATCGAAACGACCCGGAGCCTTAAGCCAGCGCGGTGCGAACCTTGTCGGCGATGGCCTTGAACCCGGTCGGATCGTTGCCCGCGATGTCCGCGAGGACCTTGCGGTCGATTTCGATCCCGGCCTTGTCCAGGCCGAAGATAAACTGG
>NZ_JBIIGK010000036.1:0-24419 GCF_044236515.1 Phenylobacterium sp. | reverse complement strand
AGCGGGCGTTCAGCTCGGCCTTGGTGGTCAGGCTGACTTCGCCGTCCCACTTGGCCGCCTGCTTGCCGCCTTCGCCGTTGATGGCGGTGACGCGCAGGACGCTCTCTTGCTGGCGGTGGCCGCGCGTACGGCGATAGCCCTGGCGGCGGATCTTCTTGAAGATCTTCACCTTCTCGCCCTTGCGGGTCTCGATCAGGGTCGCCGCGACGCTGGCGCCGGCCACGGTCGGCGCGCCGAGGGTGACGGCGTCGCCGTCGCCCAGCATCAGGACTTCGCCGAACGCGACGTCCGCGCCGGGCTCGCCGTCGAGCTTTTCGACCACCAGCAGGTCGCCGGGCTGAACCCGGTACTGCTTGCCGCCGGTCTTGATCACCGCGTACATCGTTCGCGCGCCTTCAAAGTCTTAAATGCAAAACGGAATGCGCCCGCGAGAAGCCCCGCGGGCGAGAGGGGCGGACTTATACGCGGGTAGGGCGGAGAGTCAACGCGTTCGGGCTGGCGTTCGGCTGGGGCTCTTGCGAGAACAAGGTCATGTCTGTTCAAGGCGCTTCGGGCGGGACGACCGGTCCCATTAAACTGGAACACGCCCCGCCGCGGTCGGTGAAGGCCGCGCGGTTCATCGCCCTCGTCCTGGCGCCGCTTCTGGCGCTCGGCGTGGCGATTTCGATGTTCGTCAGCCTCGGCCGCGTCGAGGCCCAGCGGCACGAACTGCAGCGCTCCTACGAGACCCGCTGGCAGATCCAGCACGTCTTCTCCCTCCTCCAGGACGCCGAGACCGGCCAGCGCGGCCATGCCCTGACCGGCAAGCCGGCCTTCCTCGAGCCCTATCTCGACGCCATGTCGGCCCTCGACGAGCAGCTCCGCGTCCTCGACCGCCTGTTCGCCGACGAGCCGGACCAGCAGCGCCGGATGGTCGTCTTGCGCCGCCAGGTCGCCGCCAAGGTCGCGATCATGGAGCGCGGCATCGGCATCCGCCGCGACGAGGGCCTTGCGCCGGTCGTCGACTACGTCTCCACCGAGCAAGGCAAGCGGGCGATGGACGCCATCCGCGCCACCGTCAGCGAGATGGTGGCGCGCGAGTCCCGCTCCCTGAACGCCCGCCTGCGCGCCGCCGACCGCCAGGCGCGTCGCGCCGAGTTGGTGGCCGGACTGATGGGCCTGATCCTGCTGGTCAGCCTGACCGGCGCGGTCATCCTGATCCGCCGCCACAGCCGCGCCCGCCAGGTTCTGATCGAGGAACTGCAGGACCGCGCGATCCGGCAGGAAGCCGGCTTCGAAAGCACCCTGACCGCCGTCATGGTCTTCAACCCCAGCGGCACCATCGAACAGATGAACCGCGCCGCCGAGAAGCTGTTCGGCTACGACCGCGAGGAACTGGTCCGCCGCGACGTCTCCGTCATCATGGACCTCGCCCCGGGCGAAGGCCTGTTCCTCGACCGGGTCGGGGTCGGCCGCGAGGCCGGGGAGGGCGTGATCCGCGAGATCGACGGGCGGCGCAAGGACGGCCTGTCCATTCCGCTCGAGGTGCTGCTGGCTCCGATGCCGCTGCGCGACGGCGTCCACGTCACCGCCTCGGTCCGCGACCTGCGCGAGCGCCGCGAGGCCGAGCGGCTGAAGGACGAGTTCGTCAGCACGGTCAGCCACGAGCTGCGCACGCCGCTGACCTCGATCGCCGGCTCGCTCAGCCTGATGGACGCCGGCGTCGCCGGGCCGCTGCCGGAAAAGGCGGCCCGCCTGACCCACATCGCCAAGACCTCCTGCGAGCGTCTGGTTCGGCTGATCAACGACCTGCTCGACATGCAGAAGATCGCCGCCGGCAAGATCCAGCTGCAGGACGGCCCGCTCGACCTTCGCGACGTCATCGCCGCCGCCGCCGAGGCCATCTCCGGCATGGCCAGCGAACGGCGCGTGCCTGTGCAGATCGCCGCCCCCGCCGACCCGGTCGTCGTCCGCGGCGACGCCGACCGGCTGGTCCAGGTGCTGGTCAACCTGCTGTCCAACGCCATGAAGTTCTCGCCGGCGGGCGAAAGCGTCGACCTGACCCTGGCGACGGAAGGCGAGCGCGCCGTCGTCCGCGTCCGCGACCGCGGCCCCGGCGTGCCGGAATCCTTCCAGGCCTCGCTGTTCAGCCGTTTCGCCCAGGCCGACGGCTCGGCCGGCCGCGCGGTCGGCGGCTCCGGCCTCGGGCTGGCGATCTCGCGAGAGATCGTCGAGCGCCACCACGGCGTCATCCGCCTCGTCGAGAGCAGCGGCCAGGGCGCGCTGTTCGCCGTCGAGCTGCCGCTGGCCCCCGCCTTCCAGGACCCGCCGGAGGCCCAGGTGCTGATCTGCGAGCGCGATCCGGAAGTCGCGGCGGCGATGTGCGAGGCGCTGGTCTCCGAGGGCTTCTCCTGCGTCCAGGTGAGCGGGGTCGGCGAGGCCGAGGCCGCCGTCCGGCGCCGGCGCTACGGCGTCCTGCTGCTCGGGCTGCGCCACGACGACGGCGACGGCCTGACCCTCGCCCACCGGCTGGGCTCCGATCCGACCCTGGCCCCGCCGCCGGTCATCCTGGTGGGCGGCGAGACGCCCGAAGCGGCCGGCAGCTTCCCGATCGCCGACTGGATCACCGCCCCCCTCAACCCGCTGGCCCTGCGCGCCGCCGTGCGCGCGGCGATCACCACGCCCGGCGGCGGCGCCCGCATCCTGCACGTCGACGACGACGCCGAGCTCACCGCCGTGGTCGCCGCGGCCCTCGAAGGCTTCGGCACGGTCGAGGCGGTGGCCACCCTGGCCCAGGCCCAGGCCGCCGTCCGCCGGCGCCGGCCCGACCTTGTCATCCTCGACATCGGCCTGCCCGACGGCTCGGGCCTCGAGCTGCTCACCGCTCTTGGTCCTCCTGGCGAGGCGCCGCCGGTGATCGTCTATTCCGGCCAGGAGATCGACGCCGGCACCCTGCATCAGGTCGAGGCCGTCCTGACCAAGTCCCGCGTCAGCTTCGGCGCCCTCACCCAGGCGGTGAGAGCCCTGATCCGGTCGCCGCAAACAGAGGAACAGGCGCCATGAAGGTGCTCTACGTCGACGACGACGACTTCATCCGCGAAGTCGCCGAGATGGCCCTCGGCCTCGACGCCGCCATGGACGTCAAGGTCGCCGAGGACGGTCCCTCGGCGCTGCGGCTGTTGTCCGGCGGCGATTGGCGCCCGGCGCTGCTGCTGCTCGACGTGATGATGCCCGGCATGGACGGGCCCGAACTGCTGCAGGAAGCCCGCAAGCTCGACGGCTACGGCGACATCCCGGCGATCTTCGTCACCGCCCGCGCCCAGCCGCACGAGCACACCCGCCTGCTCGAAGCCGGCCCGCTCGGCATCCTCACCAAGCCCTTCGACCCCCTGACCTTCGCCGCCCAGGTCCGCGAACTCGCTCCCGGCCTCTGATTACTCCCTCCCCTCCGGGGGAGGGCCGACTCGCCGAAAGGCGAGCGGGGTGGGGCAGGCCTATCGCCGCCCGAACAGCCGCTCGATATCGGCCAACTTCAGTTCGACGTAGGTCGGCCGGCCGTGGTTGCACTGGCCCGAATGCGGCGTGGCCTCCATCTGGCGCAGCAGGGCGTTCATCTCCGGCGCCGTCAGCCGCCGGCCGGCGCGCACCGACCCATGGCAGGCCATGGTCCCGCAGACCTCTTCCAGCCGCTCCTTCAGCGCCAGGGCCTGGCCGTTTTCGGCGAGGTCGTCGGCGATGTCGCGCACCAGGCCCTGGACGTCCGTCTGGCCGAGCAGGGCGGGCGTCTCCCGCACCAGCACCGCCCCCGGCCCGAACGGCTCGACCACCAGCCCAAGCGCCGCCAGCTCATCGGCCCGGCCGCAGACGCGCTCGGCCTCGGCCGGATCGAGTTCGACCACCTCCGGCAGCAGCAGGGCCTGGCGGGCGACGCCGCCCTGCGCCATCTCGACCTTCATCCGCTCATAGACCAGCCGCTCATGGGCGGCGTGCTGGTCGACGATGACCATGCCGTCGCGGGTCTGGGCGACGATATAGGTTTCATGGACCTGCGCCCGCGCGGCCCCCAGCGGATAGTCGACCGGATCGAAGACCGGGGCCGCCGTGTCCGGCTCGGCGAAACCGCTCACCGCCCCATGCGGCTCGGCCCGGGCCGAAATTTCCGACAGGCCTGGGATCGACTGCGGCGCGGCGGCGGGCGCGCCATAGCCGGGGGCGCCATACCTGGGAGCGGGCGTCCAGCCGCCCTGCCGCCAGGCGGAGAAACCCTGAGCCGGCGGCGGCGCCTCGTGCGGGCGAAATCCGCCGAGCGCCGCCAGCGAGACGGTGGTCGCCGCCCGGTGTCCGGCCGCCGCCAGGGCGTGACGCAGGCCGCCCACGATCAGCCCGCGGACCAGGCCCGGATCGCGGAACCGCACCTCGGCCTTGGCCGGGTGGACGTTGACGTCGACCAGGTCCGGGTCGAGCTCGAGGTAGAGCGCCGCCAGCGGATGGCGGTCGCGGGCCAGGAAGTCGGCATAGGCCCCGCGCAGGGCGCCCTGCAGCAGCCGGTCCCGCACCGGCCGGCCGTTGACGAACAGGTACTGGTGGGCGGCGTTGCCGCGGTTGTAGGTCGGCAGGCCTGCGAACCCGGACAGCCGCACGCCCTCCCGCTCATGGTCGATGGGCAGGGCGTTGTCCGAGAACTCGCGGCCCATGATCGCCGACAGCCGGGCCAGGCGCCCCTCCGGCCCCTCGGCCTCGGCCGGAAGCCGCAGGGCGCGTCGGCCGTCGAGGTCGAGGGTGAAGCCGACCGCCTCATGGGCCATCGCCTGCCGCTTCAGCTCCTCGGTGATCGCCAGCGCTTCCGATCGTTCGGACTTCATGAACTTCAGCCGCGCCGGGGTGGCGTAGAACAGGTCCCGCACCTCGACCCGCGCGCCGTGCGGGCCGGGGAAGGCGGCCGGCTGCACGGCGCCGACCGC
The DNA here is from genome assembly GCF_044236515.1 of Phenylobacterium sp. GTDB lineage: Bacteria > Pseudomonadota > Alphaproteobacteria > Caulobacterales > Caulobacteraceae > Phenylobacterium. The sequence continues at coordinate 19,479 of NZ_JBIIGK010000036.1, read as the reverse complement.
GCCGGCCTCGACATAGATCGCGTGGGCGTCGGCCTGGCCGCGGGCCCGGCTGGTGATCGACAGCCGCGCCACCGAGCCGATCGACGGCAGGGCCTCGCCGCGGAACCCCAGCGTCAGGATACGCAGCAGGTCGTAGTCGCCGTCCTCGCCGGGGCTGAGCTTCGAGGTCGCGTGCCGCTCGACCGCCAGCGGCAGCTCGTGCGGCGGCAGGCCGCCCCCGTCGTCGGCGACCAGGATGCGGGTCAGGCCGCCGCCATCGGCCTGGACCTCGATCCGCGATCCGCCGGCGTCGAGGGCGTTTTCGACCAGTTCCTTGACCGCGCTCGCAGGGCGTTCCACCACCTCGCCGGCGGCGATACGATTGACGAGGTTGGGCGGCAGACGGCGGATCGGCATGACGAAGCTTTCGCGGACCTCCCAATATAGGGCGATTCCAGCGCTGATCGCGCTCCTGGCCCTCGTCGGCAGCCCGGCGTTCGCCCTGGCTCAGCCCCTCGGCTCAGCGGCCCCCCAGAGCGCCGACCCCGACGCCGTGCTGGTCGAGGAACTGGTGGTCATGGGCCGGCTCCCCGGCCCGGCCTGGTGGACGGTCGCCGACGCCGACACCACCGTCCACGTCCTCGGCGTGCCGTCCCTGGCCCCCAAGCGCATGGAGTGGGACCGGGCGATCTTCGAGCGGCGGCTGCAGGGGGCGAACGCCGTGGTCCTGCCGTTCAACAACATCCGCACCAAAGGGATCGGGGTGGTCGGCGCCGGCCTGAACCTGATCCGGCTGCGCTCCGGCGGCCCCTTCGAGGCGCGTCTGGATCCGGCGACCCGGGCTCGTTTCGTCAACGTGCGCGAAGGCTTGGGTCAGCCGGCCAAGCACTATCCGACCGCCAATCCCCTGGCCGCCGGCGTCCAGTTGGCCGGCGACTATCGCGAGGCGAAACAGCTGACCACCACCGACCCGGCCAAGCTGGTCGAGCTCCTCGCCCGGCGCGCCGGCGTGCCGGTCGTCGAAAAGACCTACGACATCGGCCCGCTGCTCGGGGCCATCCTGCGCACCTCGCCGGCCGTCGGCCGGATCTGCTTCGACGAGGTGCTGGCCCAGGCCGAGGCCGGCCCCGGCCTCACCCTCGCCGCCGCTCGCGCCTGGGCGAGGGGCGACGTTCGCGGAGCATTGGAGAACGAGCGGACCTACGAGCGCTGCCTGGCGATGGTCCCTGGCGGCCGGGCCTTCGACAAGCGCATGAAGGCCGACACCGCCGCCGCCATCCGCCGCCAGCTCGAAACGCCCGGCCACGCCATCGTGCTCGTCCCCTTGCGGCCGCTGCTGGCCCAAGGCGGCGTCCTCGACCGCCTGCAAGCCGAAGGCGTCGACGTGCGGACCCCTGGGGAATCAAGTCCTTCTCCCCTTGCGGGAGACGGCGCCGGGCGAACGCCCGACGGATGAAGGGGCGCGCTGGCCCGCACATCCCTGGGAGAGGGTTATCGATCCCTCATCCGATCGGCTTCAAAAGCTGCCTCCTCCCGCAAGGGGAGAAGGGATTTACAGCCCCGGCAGCTTGAAGCGGCTGTTGCTGCCGCGCGAGATCACCACCGTCTTGCCGCCGGTCAGGGTCTTGACGCGCTCTTCCTCGGACTGGGCGTCGACCGGCGTCGAGCTGTTGTCCAGCGCCGCCGGCTGGGCCGGCTTGTCGCCGGAGCCGCGCCAGAACATCACGCGGTCGGCGAAGCTCTTGTCCTTGTGGGCGACGTCGCCGAACTCGTCGTCGACGACATAGCGGATCAGCGGGTCGGCCTTGTCGGCGCCGGCCTTGGCGACCAGCATCTTCTCGCCGTCGGAGCGGACCTGCGCCTCACGCGCGCCGAGCAGGGCGGTGCGGGCGGCGCTTTCCGGCTGCAGCTCCTGCGGCCGCGGCTCGCCGGGGGCGGGCGGACGCAAGGCGAAATCGGGCGGCACCACCAGCGGCGCCTTCGTAACGACCCGGAACTCGTCGGGGGTGACCTTGGACATGCCCAGGGCCCGCGAGGTCGACTGGCACCCGGCCAGGCCGGCGGCGGAAACCAGGGCCGCGGCGACGATCACTCGATTGAGGCTCATGAAACGAAAAGCTCCCCATAGGGCCGACCGGCCAGAAGCATGGGCCGGACGGGCTGGATACCGCATGACGCGGGTCGGCGGCAACGCGCGTTAGGCCGCATCCTCGGTCGGATTGGCGGACGTCGGCCGCTTTTCGCCCCGGATCATGTCGACAAAAAGGAGCGCGATGCCGATGTTGATCGCCGCGTCGGCGATGTTGAACACCCACGGAAAGTGCAGGGCCGAGACGTCGACGAAATCCGCCACCGCGCCGAACCGCGCCCGGTCGATGACATTGCCCACCGCGCCGCCGATGATCAGCCCCAGCGCCGCCGCTAGGATCGCCCGCCCGGCCCGCCGCACCCAGATCGCCAGGAAGATCGACACCCCGACCGCGAACGCCACCAGCGCCCAGCGCATCAGGTCCTGCTCGGCCCGGAGCAGGCCGAAGCTGACGCCCTGGTTCCAGACCATGGTCAGGTTAAGCGGCCCGGCCAGCGGCACGCTGCCCCTGGCCGGCAGGTTGAAGACCTCGAGGATCCAGTACTTGCTGGCCTGGTCCAGAACGATGACCAGGGCCGCCAGGGCATAGGCGAGGCCGCCCAGTTTCGTCACGGCTCTGCTCATGCGTCCACCTTCTCCCGCGCCGCGTCCCAGGCCGCCACCGCCGCAGCGTCCCGAAGCGTGAGGTCCGGATAGCGCGGATCGGTCCCGACTTCAGGCAGGATTTTCCACGAACGGGCGCACTTGCGGCCCTCGGCCCGCAGCGGCTCGACCGCGACGCCCGCAACCTCGGCCAGCCGGAACGCGTCCGCCGGGCCCTCGCCGGCGACCAGCGTCGCCTGGCTGGTGCGGAACACCTCGGCGGGGTCCAGGTCTTCGAAGGCCGCCATCAGGTCCGCCGACGCGATGTGCACGCGCGGCGCGGCTTCGAGCGCCGCGCCCAGCCGCTTCTCGCGCCGCTCGACCTCCAGCGCCCCCGTCACGACGGACGTCACCTGCTGGACCTTGACCCAGCGGGCCGCCTCGGCGTCGTTGCGCCACTCGGCCGGGGTTTCGGGGATCACCCGCAGGCTGTTCGAGCCGGCGTCCGGATAGCGGGTCGCCCAGGCCTCTTCCATGGTGAAGGGGATCAGCGGGCTCAGCCACGCGGTCAGTCGCTCGAACACTGTGTCCATCACCGTTCGCGCAGCCCGGCGACGGACCTCGTCCGGCCGGTCGCAATAGAGGCTGTCGCGGCGAACGTCGAAGAAGAGGGCCGACAGCTCGTTCTGGCAGAACTCGGTCAGCGGCCGGATGACGTCGTGGAAGACATAGCCTTCGTAGGCGGCGCGGACCTGGCCATCCAGCTCCCACAGCCGGTGCAGGATGAACCGCTCCAGCGGCGGCAGTTCGGCATAGTCCACCGCCTCGTCCGGCTGGTAGTCGGCCAGGGCGCCCAGCATGTAGCGCACCGTGTTGCGCAGCTTGCGGTAGGCGTCCGAGGTGGTCTGCAGGATGGTCTTGCCGATCCGCACGTCGTCCGAATAGTCGATCATCGCCGTCCACAGGCGGATGATCTCAGCGCCGTTCTCTGCGATCACCCGCTCGGGATCGACGACGTTGCCCTTGGACTTCGACATCTTCTCGCCGGCCTCGTCCATGACGAAGCCGTGGGTCAGGATGTTGTCGTAGGGCGCCCGGCCGCGCGTGCCGGAGCTTTCCAGCAGGGACGACTGGAACCAGCCGCGGTGCTGGTCCGAGCCTTCGAGGTAGAGGTCGGCCGGCCAGCGGGTGTGCTCGCGGCCTTCGAGCGTGAAGGCGTGGGTCGAGCCGGAGTCGAACCAGACGTCGAGGATGTCCTCGACCTTCTCGTAGCGCTCGGGATCGTGGCCGCCAAGGAAGTCGGCCGCTGGCCGGGTGAACCAGGCATCGGCGCCCTCGGCCCGGATCGCCTCGACGATCCGCCGATCGACCTCGGGGTCGTGCAGCGGCTGGCCTGTGTCCTTGTCGACGAACATCGCCAGCGGCGCGCCCCAGGCCCGCTGGCGGCTGATCAGCCAGTCCGGCCGGCCCTCGACCATCGCCCGGATGCGGTTCTTGCCGCCGGCCGGGTAGAAGGTCGTCGCCTCGATGGCCTCCAGGGCCGTCTCGCGCAGGGTGCGGCCGCCGAGCTCCGGCGTCTCCACCGGCTCGTCCATGCGGATGAACCACTGTGGCGTGTTGCGGAAGATCACCGGCGCCTTGGAGCGCCAGGAGTGCGGATAGGAGTGTTCGAGCCGGCCGCGCGCCAGCAGACGGCCGGCCTCGATCAGCTTGTCCATGACCGCGCCGTTGGCCGGGCCAAACTTGCCGGCCTTCTTGCCCTCGGTCTCCAGCACCTTGAGGCCGGCGAACAGGGCGACGTGCGGATAGTAGGCGCCGTCCGGATCGACGGTCTCCGGGATCTCGCGATGCCCGTGGGCCAGCCACACCAGGTAGTCGTCGGCGCCGTGGCCGGGCGCGGTGTGGACGAAGCCGGTGCCGGCGTCGTCGGTGACGTGGTCGCCGGCCAGCATCGGCACCGGGAAGCCATAGTGGCTGTCGAGGCCGGACAGCGGATGGGCCAGCACCATGCCCTGGCCGTCGACGGCCTCGATCTTCCGGTAATCGGCCACCTTGGCGGCCTTCATCACCTCGTCGGCCAGCTTCTCGGCGACGATCAGCCGGTCGCCGGCCTTGGCCCAGGGCTCGAACTCCAGCCCGGTCTCCATCGCCTCGACCTCGTAGACCGCATAGGCGATGTCGGGGTTGTAGCTGACCGCCCGGTTGGCCGGGATGGTCCAGGGCGTCGTGGTCCAGATCACCACGCTGGCGCCGCGCGCCGCGTCCGAGCCTTCGACCACCTCGAACTTCACCCACACCGTCGGCGAGACGTGGTCGTGGTACTCGACCTCGGCGTCGGCCAGGGCGGTGCGCTCCACCGGGCTCCACATCACCGGCTTGGAGCCGCGGTAGAGCTGTCCGGAGGCGGCGAACTTGTGGAACTCGGCGACGATCGCCGCCTCGGACCCGAAGTCCATGGTCGCGTAGCGGTTCTCCCAGTCGCCGAGGATGCCGAGACGCTTGAAGCCGGCCTTCTGCACCTCGATCCACTTGGCCGCATAGTCGCGGCACAGGGTCCGGAACTCGGCCTTGGAGACCTCGTCCTTGCGGCGGCCCTTCTCCTTCAGCTCCTTCTCGATCTGCCACTCGATCGGCAGGCCGTGACAGTCCCAACCTGGAACAAAATCAACATCATAGCCCAGAAGAAAGCGCGACCGGACGACGAAATCCTTCAGCGTCTTCTGCAGCGCATGGCCGATGTGGATCGCCCCGTTCGCATAGGGCGGCCCGTCGTGCATCACGAACAGCGGCGCCCCCGCCCGCCGCCGGGCCTGGCGGATCGTGTGGTAGAGATCGGCCTCTTCCCACTTCGCCAGGATCTGCGGCTCCTTCTGCGGCAGACCGGCTCGCATCGGGAACGGCGTCTCGGGAAGGAAGACGGTCTCGCGATAATCGCGAGCGGAAGTTTCGGCGTCGTCGGCCATGAAGCTCACTGGTCCAGCAGCGGAGGGTCGAGAATGCGGGGAAAACCCGGCGCGCGCTGGAGAACGTCCGGCGGCGTCACGCCGGGCGGTTAATTCGCAGGCTCGTCCGAACGCAGGTCATCGGCGGCAGGCTCTAACAGAGTAGGGCACGGCTAGTCGAGGTCCGGCGTCAGGATCGCCCGCGCCGCGTCGGCGTCCGCCATCACCTGGGCGGTCAACGCCTCTAGGCCGTCGAACTTCTCCTCCGGCCGCAGGAAGGCGATCAGGTCCGTCTCGATCACCTGGTCGTAGAGGTCCTCGTCGAAATCGAAGAGCCAGACCTCCAGCAGCGGCGCCGTGACCCCGTCGACGGTAGGATTGACGCCGAGGTTGGCGACGCCGGGCACATGCCGGCCGTCCTGCAGCCGGGTGCGGGTCGCGTAGACCCCGAACCTCGGGACCACGTAGTCGGCGAGCGGCACATTGGCGGTCGGGAACCCCAGCTTGCGGCCGAGCTGGCGGCCGCGCTGGACCACGCCTTCGATGGCGAACGGCCGCCCGAGGATGGCGGCGGCGACCTCCGGCCGGCCATCGCGCAGAGCGTCTCGAATGGCGCTGGACGAGAACTTGGCGCCGCCCTGGTCAGCCACCGCCTCGGCGACCGAGACGCCGAAGCCGAGTTCCGCTCCATAGGCGCGCATCGCCTCCGGCGTGCCGGTGCGGCCCTTGCCGAATGTGTTGTCGAAACCGACGGCGACGTGGACCGCGCCGAGGCCGGCATGCAGTACCTCGGCCGCGAACTGGCGGTCGGTCATGTCCGCGAGGTCGCGGTTCCAGGGCAGGACGTAGACGAGGTCGACGCCGAGCGCCTCCAGGGCCCGAGCCTGCTGGTCGAAGCGCATCAGGCGGAAGGCGGGCTCGTCGGGACGGAAATAGGCCCGCGGATGGGGGTCGAAGGTGATCACGCCGAGTGGCGCGCTCAGCTGACCCGCGGCGCGGGCGGCCAGGGCGATCACCTGTTGATGTCCGCGATGCACGCCGTCGAAGCTGCCCATGGCCACGGCGGCGCCGCGGTCGGAGGTGGCCAGGCCCTGCCAGCCGCGGATGACGCGGACCCGGCTCATGCGTCGCGACGGGGCACGATGACCATCGCCTCGCCGTCGATCACGGTCTTGCCGTTGACCTCGCAGACGGTGCGCAGGGTGGCGTAGCCGCGGCGGGAGTCGAGGGCCGTGACGGTGACCCGGGTGGTGACCGGGTCGCCGATCCGGACCGGACGGCGGAACTTCAGGCTCTGGGAGAGGTAGACGACGCCGGGGCCTGGCAGCTGGTTGCCCATCACCGCCGAGATATAGGCCCCGCCGAGCGCCCCGTGGGCGATGCGGCCGCCGAACGGGGTCGTCTTGGCGTAAGCCTCATCGAGGTGGATCGGGTTGTGGTCGTGGCTGACGGCGGCGAAGGCCTCGACGTCGGCGACCTCGACCACCTTGGTCATTTCGGCCGTCTGACCGATGCTCAGTTCGTCGAAATAGAGACCCTGCACGCGCTCCCCCGGGACACTCGCCGATGTCTTAGCCGCCTCGCGCGCCGCTCACCAGACCAGGTCAGACAGGACGAACGCGGCGTGCAGGCCTTCGGCTGCGAGCATCCGTTCGACGGCGGCCGGTTGCAGGCGGCCGCCGTCCGAGGCTTCGGCGCCGTGGATGCCGTTGGCGACGAAGAGGACGTCGAGTCCTTGCGCGTTGGCGCCGCGGATGTCGGTGCCGAGGCCGTCGCCGATGCAGAGCACCCGGGCGCGGTCGACCGGGCGGCCCAGCTGCTCGGCGGCGTTGGCGAGGGCGAGATCGTAGATCGCCCGGTTCGGCTTGCCGGCCATGAACACCTCGCCGCCGAGGGTCTCGTAAAGCTGCGCCAGGGCGCCCCCGCAGTAGATCAGGGTGTCGCCGCGCTGGACGACGATATCCGGGTTGGCGTTGATCATCGGCAGACCACGGGCGGCGGCGGCGGTCAGACGCTCGCGGTAGTGCTCGGGCGTCTCGAAGGTGTCGTCGAACGGTCCCGTGCAGGCGATGAAGGCCGCCTGCTCCAGCGGCGCGAACTCGAGGCCGAGCCCCTCGTAGAGAGGCTGATCGCGGTCCGGGCCGAGCCGCCAGGCCGGTCCGGGCGCGCGCTCGGCCAGCAGCTTGCGCGTCGCATCGCCGGAGGTGGCGACCTCGGCATAGGCGCCTTGCGGCACCTGCAGTTTCGCCAGTTGCCGGTAGATTTCGGAGCGCGGGCGCGGCGCGTTGGTGATCAACACCACCACGCCTGGGCCGGCGTTGAACCGCTCCAGAGCCGCGCAGGCCCCAGGGAAGGACTCGCGGCCATTGTGGATCACGCCCCAGATATCGCAGAGGACGATGTCGTAGCGGTCGGCGATCTCGCCGAGGCCGGAGATCAGGTGGGGCGCGGTGCTCATGCGAGCGGGCTAGCCGATGCCGCGGCTCGCGGGAACCCCCGACGCGGCCCCGGACGGTTCAGCCGGCGGCGTAGCGCTGCGGCGAGGGGCGCAGGAAGCGCGGGGCTGGCGGCGTCGCCTCGCTCAGCACCGCGTCCTTGATCGGCCGCGGCTCGCCGAACAGGTGACCCTGGCCATAGGCAATGTCGAGGTCGAGGACGTCGACCACCTGGCGCTCGGTCTCGACCTTCTCGGCGATGATCTCGACGCCGTAGCGCCGGTTCAGGGCGGCGAAGTCCTCGGCGGCCAGGTCGGGCAGACTGCGCAGCACGAGGCGGCCGTCGACCTCGGTCAACTGGCCGAGCAGCAGGTCGGCGGAGATCTTGAGGAACTTCACGTCGGCGCGGGACAGGTCCTGCAGGTCGATGTCGAGGTCGGTGACCTTGTCGAGGCTGAAGCGGAAGCCGAGCTCGGCCAGCTTGCCCATGTTGCGGGCCTCGACCGCGCCGCGGCTGTCGAACGCGCCCTGGCCAATCTCGAAGATCAGCGCGCCGGCGAGGTCGCGGTTCTCGCGCAGCAGGTCGAGGAACTGTGGGAAGAAGGTCTCGTCGCCAAGGCTGGCCATCGAGATGTTGCAGAAGATCCCGACTTTGCGGTCCTTGGCGGCCAGGCGCCGGACGATCTGCACGCAGCGGAACAGCAGCAGGTTGTCGATGGCGGTGACCAGGCCGCCCGGCTCGGCCACGGCGAGGTATTCGGCCGGCATCATCACCCGGCCGGTCTCGTCGCGCAGGCGGGAGAAGCTCTCGTAGAACACCGTCCGGCGCTGCGGCAGGCTGACGACAGGCTGCAGGTAAAGGTCCACGCGGTTGTCGGTCAGGGCGCCGCGCACAGTGTCCATCAGGAGGCCGGCGGCCCGGTGATCGGAGTTGTGTCCGAGGCGCGGGGCCAGGGGCGAGGGCGCGCCGGCTGGACGCTCGTCCAACCGCTGCTCGAGCCTGGCGACCAGGCTCTCGATCATCTGCACCTCCCCGGACAGCTCCTCCGACTTCTGGAGGTCCGCGGCGACGGTTTCGGCGACGTCGCCGAGGCGGGCGTCCAGCTTCTCGACCTGACCGATCAGGATGCGGTGGGCCTCGCGGACCGCCTCGATCTCGCGGCGCATGCCGGCGTTTTCGATCATTCGCATGACGATGCCGTGGAGCGCCATGAAGAAGCCGATGCCGGCGACGAAGGCCGAGACCGCCGAGCCCCAGCCGCCGCCGTTCCGCCACAGCGAAAGCGCGACGGTCAGCGAGATGCAGAGATAGGTGGCGCCCAGCAGGGCAGGCGTGAGCCGTCGCATGATCCCATCCGAATCAGCGACGAGTATCCGACGCGGCGTCGCCGGGTGTCGAATGGATTAACGCCCGCCGCGGCGACGTGCGCCAATGCTCTCCGGCGGGAGACGACGTTCTTAGCGGGTCGGGACGGGCGTCTCGCCACGGTAGTCGTAGAAGCCGCGGCCGGTCTTGCGGCCGAGCCACCCGGCCTCAACGTACTTCACCAGCAGCGGGCAGGGCCGGTACTTCGAGTCCGCCAGGCCCTCGTGAAGGACGTTCATGATCGACAGGACGGTGTCGAGGCCGATGAAGTCGCCGAGTTCCAGCGGGCCCATCGGATGGTTGGCGCCCAGGCGCATGGCGGTGTCGATCGCCTCGACCGTGCCGACGCCTTCGTAAAGCGTGTAGATCGCCTCGTTGATCATCGGCACCAGGATCCGGTTGACGATGAAGGCGGGGAAATCCTCGGCGTTCGAGGTGGTCTTGCCCAGCGACTGGGCGAAGGCGACGGCCGTTTCGTAGGTTTCCGGGCCGGTGGCGATGCCGCGGATGATCTCGACGAGATTCATCAGCGGCACGGGGTTCATGAAATGCAGGCCGATGAACCGGTCGGGCCGGTCGGTGGCCGCCGCCAGGCGGGTGATCGAGATCGACGAGGTGTTGGACGCCAGGATGGTGTCCTTGCCGAGGTGCGGCGACAGCGCCTTCAGGATGGTCTTCTTGACCTCCTCGTCCTCGGTGGCCGCCTCGATGGCGAGGTCGACCTGGCCGACGAGCTGGAGTTCGGCCGCCGGGGCGATGCGGGCGAGGGCCGCGTCCATGTCGGCCTGGGTGACGATGCCCTTGGCGACCTGACGGGCCATGTTCTTGCTGACCGCCGTTCTGGCGGCCTCGATCCGGTCCGCACGCACGTCGTGGAGCAGCACGTCATAGCCGCCGAGCGCACAGACATGGGCGATGCCGGCCCCCATCTGTCCGGCGCCGATCACGCCGACCGTTTTGATCTGAACCATCAGTTGACCTTCGCACCCGCAGTATCGGGGGCGCTATTAACATCGCCCTCGCCAGGAACCACAAGGCCATGCTGCGCTGCAGCGCAGCGATTGACCGGTACTGTGGCGCCGGCGCCGCCGGGCCGCCGGCGAGCGACCCGGTTGCTCCGAGCTCGGAGAGGTCTAGCGCCCGACCTTGGACAGTTCGTTCATCAGCTCCGGCACGGCGGCCTTGTAGTCAGCGACGAGACCGTAGTCGGCGATCTGGAAGATCGGCGCGTCGGGGTCCTTGTTGATCGCGACGATCACCTTGGAGTCCTTCATGCCGGCCAGGTGCTGAATGGCGCCCGAGATGCCGACGGCGACGTACAGCTCCGGGGCGACCACCTTGCCGGTCTGGCCGACCTGGTAGTCGTTGGGGGCGTAGCCGGCGTCGACCGCCGCGCGGCTGGCGCCGACGGCGGCGCCGAGCTTGTCGGCGAGCGGCTCGATGACCGCCTGGAACTCCTCGGCCGAGCCGAGAGCGCGGCCGCCGGAGACCACGATCTTGGCGCCGCCAAGTTCGGGGCGGGCCGACTTGACGAGTTCCTGGCCGACGAAGCGGGCGCCGGCGGCCGGAGCCGCGACGCTGACCGCCTCGATGGCGGCCGAGCCGCCCTCGGACGCCGCCTTGAAGGCGGTCGGGCGGACGGTGATGACCTTTTTCGGGTCCGAGGACTGCACGGTCTGCAGGGCGTTGCCGGCGTAGATCGGGCGGACGAAGGTGTCGGCCGAGACGACCTCGATGACGTCGGAGATCTGCGCGACATCGAGCTTGGCGGCGAGGCGCGGGGCGATGTTGCGGCCCTGGGACGTGGCCGGCGCCAGGATGGCGTCGTAACCTGCGGCCAGCGGAACCAGCAGCGCCTCGAAGGCTTCGGCGAGACCCTGGCCCAGCGCCGCGCTGTCGGCGGTCAACACCTTGCGGACGCCCTGGATGGCGGCGGCGGCCTTGGCGGCCTCGCCGACGCCTTCGCCGGCGACCAGCACGTCGATGTCCGAGGACAGGGCGGCGGCGGCGGTGACCACCTTGTGCGTCGAGTCGCGCAGGGCGGCGTTGTCGTGGTCGGCAATTACGAGAACGGCCATCAGAGCACCCCCGCTTCGTTCTTCAGCTTCATGACGAGATCGGCGGCCGAATCGACCTTGACGCCGCCGGCGCGCTTCGGCGGCTCGGTGACCTTGAGCACCTTGAGGCGCGGGGCGACGTCGGCGCCGACGGCGGCGAGTTCCTTGACGTCGAGCGGCTTCTTCTTGGCCTTCATGATGTTCGGCAGGCTGGCGTAGCGCGGCTCGTTGAGGCGCAGGTCGGCGGTGACCACCGCCGGCAGGTCGACCTCGAGGGTCTGCAGGCCGCCGTCGACTTCACGGGTCACCTTGGCCTTGTTGCCGGACACTTCGACGGCGCTGGCGAAGGTCGCCTGCGGCCAGTCGAGCAGGGCGGCGAGCATCTGTCCCACGGCGGAGTTGTCGCCGTCGATCGCCTGCTTGCCCATCAGCACCAGACCCGGCTGTTCCTCGGCGACGATCGCCTTCAGCACCTTGGCGACGGCCAGCGGCTGCAGATCCTCGGCATCGGCGTTGACCAGCACGGCGCGGTCGGCGCCCATGGCCAGGGCGGTGCGCAGGGTGTCCTGCGCCTGGGCCGGGCCGATGGAGACGGCGACGACCTCGGTGGCGAGGCCCTTCTCCTTCAGGCGCACGGCTTCCTCGACGGCGATCTCGTCGAAGGGGTTCATCGACATCTTGACGTTCGCCAGGTCGACGCCCGTCTGATCGGGCTTCACCCGGGCCTTGACGTTGTAATCAATCACCCGCTTGACGGTGACCAGTATCTTCATGGCGTGGCGCGCCTCGGAAATTGGTGTTCGGGAAAAAGCTCGCGTGCGGCATAGCGGCTCAGGCCGGCTTTGCAAACCATGCCGTCGGGGAAGGCTGGAGATTCCCGGCCACCCGGCGCTAGCCAGCAAAGCCGCTGCGTCCTAGAGAGCCGCCATGAACCACACGATCAACCGCATCAAGCTGATCTTCCTCGGCGTCTTCGCCCTGGCGGCGGCCGCGACCCTCGTCTGGCAGGTCGGCTGGGTGCAGCCGATGAAGAAGTGCGAAGCGGCGCACAAATGGTGGGATCACGGCCAGCGGGTGTGCGCCCAGCCGGTGCTGATCTCCGACATCACCGGCCGCACCATCCAGGACAAGCAGGCCGAAGCCCAAGCCCGCGCCGCCATCGGCCGTCCGGCGCCTGCCGCGGCTCCTGCCCAGCCCTAGCGGGTTTCCCCCGGCCGCCAGAGCGGGTCCTCGCCGCCGTTGGCGTATCGGGCGGCGACGAACAGGAAGTCCGACAGCCGGTTGAGATAGCGCAGCGCCGGGGCTTCGACCGGCTCGCCCGCTTCGGCCAGGCGCACCGCCGCCCGCTCGGCTCGCCGGCAGATGGTGCGCGCCAGATGTAGGGCCGCCGCCGTCGGCGTTCCGCCCGGCAGCACGAACGACGTAAGATCCGGCAGGCCGGCGTTCATCGCGTCGATCTCCGCCTCGAGCCGGGCGACCTGGGCGTTGACGATGCGCAGGGCCGGGGCCTTGCCGCCCGGTGGGGTCGACAGGTCGGCGCCGAGGTCGAACAGCTCGTTCTGTACGCGCGCCAGCTGCGCGTCGAGGCCCGCTTCGGCGTGCAGCCGGGCCAGGCCGAGGGCGGAATTGGTCTCGTCCACCGCGCCATAGGCCTCGACCCTGAGATCGGCCTTGCTGACCGGCGCGCCGGTGGCGAGGCGGGTGGTCCCGTCGTCGCCGGTGCGGGTGTAGATCCGGTTGAGCGTGACCAAGGCGCGGGCCGTCAGTGCGTCGCCCGCCACCAGACCGCGCCCATCAGCACGGCGATGGCGACCGCCTGGGCCAGGACCCGCAGGCGCATCAGCTTGTTGGAATAGGAGCGGCCGAAGTCGCCGCCGCGGAACAGGGCGTAGATGCCGAGCGCGAGCACGATGGCCACGACAACGAGCGAGATCGGGATGAGGTAGTCGAACGGATCCATTGGCCCAATCTAGGCCGCCCGGAGCTGTCCGGCCATCGAGAACGATGATTTACGGCGTCAGAGCTTTGGCGTGGGGTTGCCTCCAACCCTGTACCATGTTCAACGACTCTCGATTTCGCGGCGACTGTCGCAAATCAGACATACTCAAGACGGAAGTTTCGGAAGGCGGCGCGGTTCGGCGATAGCTGGACAGGGTCGGTTTCCGCTCCAGGTCGGGGGCGAATCCGTTTCAAGGAACAGAATCGCTGAACGCGTTCAGTGGGCGGCGAGCTCTGTATCGAGGACAGATTTCAACGCGTCGCGGCAGGGGCGGCGCATCGCTCTCAGTTTGCAAATGCAGGCGCCCAGGCGCTGTGTCGAAGGTTCTGTAATGAAACACGTTTCTCCCCTCCAGGCTGCCTCCGAGACCAAGGTGCGCGTGCCCACCCGCCGGGCGCTGGCCAAGCAGCAGACCCGCGGCAAGGTGCTGGCGGCCGCCCGCCGGCTGTTCAGCGAGCAGGGCTACGAAGGCGCCACGATCCGCGACATCGCGTCGGCCGCCGGCATGTCGACGGGCGCGGTGTTCGCCAACTTCACCGACAAGTCGGACCTGTTCCGCGAGATCATGGTCAGCGATCTCGCCGCCCTCGCCGAGTCCATGCGCGAGGCCGGAGCCAAGGGCCGGACGCTCGAGGACTCTCTGCTGCGGATCTTCACCGCCGGCTATGCCTTCTACAAGTCGCAGCTGCCGCTGGCCCGCGCCGCCTTCAGCGTCTCCTGGTCGCCGGAAGAAGGCCAACCGCTGCGCAGCTCCCCGCAGGTCCAGGCGCTGTACGACCTGATCGCCGAGCACCTCGAGGCTGCGATCCAGCGCGGTGAGCTCGGCCAGGAGGCCGAGGTGAAGCTGCGTTCGCAGATGCTGTTCGAGGCCTATTTGTCGAACTTCCCGCAGGCGATTTTCCAGGGCTGGAGCCTGGAGGCGCTGCAGGGTCGGATGCGCGACCAGATCCGCATCCTCCTGGCCGGCGCGCGGCGCGGTTAAGGTCGACGGGTGAAGGCGGACGTCGGATCGCAGCCGGGCGCCCTCGGCGCCCGGGACCGCCAGCGGGCGGCGACGCGCGAGCGGGTGCTGAATGCGGCCCGCGAGCTGTTCGACGAAGCGGGATACCAGGCGACGACGATCCGCCAGATCGCCAGCCGGGCCGGGGTTTCGGTCGGCACCGTCTTCACGACATTTCCGTCCAAGAGCAGCATCCTCAGCCAGGTCATGCAGGACCGGCTGGGGCCGCTGTACGCGGAGCTCGACCATGTGGCGCCGCTGCTGCGCGGCTCGACGGCCGATCGTCTGCGCTCGATATTCGCCATCCACTTCGCCTTCGAGGCGCCTCGTGTCCGGCTGTTCCTGGCCCATATCGCCGCCGCCTATGATCCGGACACCCTGCCGTCGGACCGGCCGTATGGCCGCACGCCGCGGCTGAAGGAAATGATCTGCGAGTGCCTGGCCAAGGGGGTGGCGGCGGGCGACGTCGATCCGGCCTTGGACCGGCAGGAGATCACCGATCTGCTGATGGCGGCGTACGCCTGGACCTATCGGCTGGCGGCTGGTCGCGGCGCGAGCTCGGAGGAGATGACCACGGTCATGGACCGCCAGATCGGCCTGATCGCCGCCGGGTTCCTGCCCCGCTAGCCCGCGCGCCGGAGTTCAGGGCTCCTCGCCCGTCCATTCCCAATGCCACGGCTCGAACGGATAGTTCACAAAGCCGAACCGGTGCGCATTGGCGACCAGCCAGCGGTAGGTCGGCGTGCGGCTCATGTGCAGGCGGTTGGGGTCGGCGGTGGAATCCGGGCCGTAGCCCGGCGCCTGGCCGACATAGAGGTCGAGGGCCAGGCCGGTGCGGTGGGGCGAGCACCGCGCCCGCCGGATGCCGTCGCAGTTGCCGTCGCGGACGCAGCGGGCGGCGTCGTAGACCGGGCTGCGGTAGGCCGAGAAGATCGTCAGGTTGCGCGGATCGCCGGCGATCTCCGGGGCCTCGGCCTTGGCGGCGCGGACCATGTCGCGATAGGCGGCTAGGGCGCCGCGGCGGACTTCCACCGGCTTGCCGGCGTAGCCCTCCTCGGTGCGGGCGTCGGCCAGCCAGCTGCGCGGCGGCGGCGGCGGGCAGGCGCCGCGGGCGGCCAGCATGACGAAGGCCCGGCGCTCCTGGATGACGCCTTTCATGTGCTGGAAGGCCTCGGCGCTGACTACGCCGTTGGGGAACAGCCGGCGGTCGCCCTGCCAGGCGGCGAAGGCGGCCGCGAAGCCCGGGCTCTGCGGCGGGCAGGCCGAGCCGATCTCCTTCTGGATCAGCGGCAGGTAGGTCTGCCAGCCGACCTCCGGGCGTCGGAACGGGGCCCAGCGCAAGGTCTGCAGACTGCGGGCGTTGAGGCTGGCGGCGCGGTCCCAGCCGCGAGCGGTGTCGCAGACCGAGATCGGGGCCGGTAACGGGGTCACCGCGGGCGCGGACCGCGGCGGCGGCTTGGGCCCCTCGGCGCCGGTCACCCGCAAGACGATGAGCACGAGCACCACGACGGCGGCCAGCAGGCCGCCCAGCACCTTCAGGATATCAAGCAGCCGGTTCCTCACGCCGCGTAGGAATGCGCGAGGCGCGGCCAAGGTCCACTGCGATGTTGGCTAGCTGCGCCAGCGCAGGGTCGCGGCCTCGATCGGATTGCGGAACGGGCGACCTTCGCGGCGGCTGGCGGCCCATTCCCGCTTGAGCTGCTGGTACCACTTGGCCTGGCGGTCGGCGTCATCGATCCACAGCAGGGTCGGGTCGTGGGCGAGGCCATCCTTCTGCAGGTCGACCATGGCCGCGTCCTGGCGCAGGAAGGCTCGCGCCGCCGCGCGGATGAACGGCCGCAGGATCAGGAAGGCCGGATGGTCAGACCAGACGACCTGCAGGATTTCGGTCTTGTCGGTCTCGGTGGGCGTCAGGCAGGTCAGGGACAGCACCTGGCGGGCGCCGACGGTCACATGCTCCCAGCGCAGGCCCGGCAGGCGGAAGGTGATCTCGGTCTGAGGCGCCCCGCCGAGGACGGCATAGGCCCGGGAGTTTTTCGACGGGGCGTGGCGGACCATGGAGAAGCCGAGTTCGCGCGGCTCGAACCGCTTGGCTTTCTCGTGCTGGCTGGCGCTGGAGCGCCACCACCACTGCTGGTGGACGTAAGGGCCGTGGGCCGGATCCATCAGGCCGACGACGGCGTGGTCGATGTGCGAATCGAACACCATCCGGTCGACGATCTTGGGCGCGCCGCCGACGACGCCGGGGAAAGCCGGCGGCGGGCGGTCGGGCTCGGCTTTGGGGTCGCTCCCGGCCCAGACGAACACCAGGCCCTGGCTTTCGACGGCCGGATAGCGGCGCACGCGGATGCGGTTCACGTCCATCGCCTGGTCGTCGACGAGGGACGGGATCGCCGTGCAGCCGCCGTCGCGGCCGAACCGCCAGCCGTGGTAAGGGCATTCCACCGTCTCGACGCCCGAGTCCTCGGTGCGGAAGCGACCGGCCGAGAGGGGCGCGGCGCGGTGCGGGCAGATGTCCCGCAGAGCGAAGATCTCGCCCTTCGGCGAGCGGCCGAGCATCAGCGGCTCGCCGAGGAAGCGTCGGCGGGCAAGCTTGCCCGGACGGAAATCCGACGCCAGGCCGACGACGTACCAGACGTCGGTCAGGAAGCCCTCGCCGAACCGGGCCGTGGCGGAGGCGGATCTGGGCGCGGCGTTCATCAGGTCCTGACTAGCGCGAGCCGGCGTCCGGCTCCAGCCGCAGGAAGGCGGCGCTCTGCGGCGGCAGGCCGAGCGAGGCGCCGCGCAGCTCCGCCCCCGCGCTGGGCTCGAGGATCTGTGCGGCGGCCAGCCGCGGCGCGTCGAAGACGGCGGGCTCGGGCGCGAGGTTGAAGACGCAGGCGATCTCCTCGCCCTCATGCCGGCGGACGAAGGCGAGCACGGGCGCGGCGGCGTCCAGGAACTCGATATCGCCAAGACGCAGGGCCGGGGTCTCGGCGCGCAGGGCGATGATCTCGCGGCTGAAGGCGAGCACGGAGTCCGGGTCGACGTCCTGCTGGGCGACGGTCAGGCCGCGGTGCTCGGCGGCCGCCGGCAGCCAGGGCGTCCCTGCGGTGAAGCCGAGGGTCGGGCCCGGCTCCCACGGCATCGGCGTGCGGCAGCCGTCGCGGCCGCCGTCATAGGGCCAGTAGAGGTCGCCGACCGGGTCGCGCAGCTCGTCGCGCGTCAGGCGGGCCTGCGGCAGGCCGAGCTCCTCGCCCTGATAGACCAGGGCGGTGCCGCGCAGGGTAAGCAGGAGGGCGAACAGGGTCTTGGCGAGCTCCGGCGAGGCCTCGCGGCCGCCGAGGCGGCTGACGGTGCGCGGCACGTCGTGATTGGAGAAGCCGACGGTCGGCCAATGGCCGGGCGCGCCGGCCAGGGTCTCGTAGTGCCGGCGGACCACGTCGATCGGCGCGCCTTGCGCCAGCAGCATGACGAAGGTGTAGCCGGAGTGGAGACCGGCGTCGGGGGCGGCGTAGGCCCCGCAGCGGTCCTCTTCCTCGGAGAACTCGCCGAACACGAAGCGATCCGGACCGTGCGCTTCGACGCGGCGGCGGATCAACTCGAGCATCTCGATGTTATCCGGCAGGTTGGCGTCGTGGAGGTGGCGCTGCTGGTTGCCGGCGTGACCCCACTCCAGCGGGCCGCGCTCGGCTGGCGGAATGGCCGGGTTGTCGGTCAGGGCGGCGTCGTGGAGGTAGGTGCCGGCGACGTCGAGGCGGAAGCCGTCGACCCCCCTGGCCAGCCAGAAGTCGAGCACCGACAGGGCGGCCTCGCGGGCGGCGGGGTTGCGCCAGTTCAGCTTCGGCTGCTGGCGCAGGAACTTGTGGTGGTAGTGCTGACGGCGCGCCGGCTGGTAGCTCCAGGCGGGGCCGCCGAACACCGACAGCCAGTTGTTGGGCGCGGTCCCATCGGGCTTCGGGTCGGCCCAGACATACCAGTCGGCCTTCGGTCCGTCTGGGCCTCCGGTCAGGCTCTCCACGAACCAGGGATGCTCGTCGGAGGTGTGCGACAGCACCTCGTCGAGGACGACCTTCAGCCCGCGGGCGTGCGCCGCCGCCAGCAGCCGGTCAAAGTCGGCCATGGTCCCGTAGTCGGTCTGGACGCCTTCGAAGTCGGCGACGTCATAGCCCCAGTCGCGGTTCGGCGAGGGATGGATCGGCGACAGCCACAGGCCATCGACGCCGAGGGAGGCGATGTAGTCGAGGCGGGCGAGCACGCCGGCCAGGTCGCCCTGGCCGTCGCCGTCGCTATCGAAGAACGAGCGGACATAGACGTGGTAGAGGACGGCGCCCTTCCACCACGGCTCAGCCACCTCAGACCTCGGAGGTGTCGCGGATGATGCGGGACACCAGGCCGTAATCGACGGCCTCCTCGGCGCTCAGCCAGTAGTTCCGCTGGGTGTCCTTGACGATCCGCTCGACGGTCTGGCCCGTTTCGGCGGCGATCATCCGGTTCACGCGGTCGCGCATCTTGATGATCTGTTCGGCCTCGATCTGGATGTCCGAGGCCTGCCCGCGCATGCCGCCGGCCGGCTGGTGCAGCAGGAAGCGGGTGTTCGGTAGGCAGAGCCGGTTTTCCTTGGCCGCGCCGAGGAAGATGTGGGCCCCGGCGCTGGCCACCCAGCCGGTGCCGATCACCTTCACCGGCGCGCCGCAGAAGCGGATCATGTCGTGAATAGTGTCGCCGCTTTCGACGTGGCCGCCCGGCGAGTTGATGATCATCCGGATCGGCTGGTCGTTCTCGGCGGCCATGGCGGTCAGCTGGGCGGTGACCCGCTCGGCCAGGCGCATGTCGATTTCGCCGAACACCAGGACGGTGCGCGACTTATAGAGGCCGTTCTGAACCGGCCCGGCCGTCATCGGCATGTCGGGCAGCCGGCCCTTGTCCTCGTCGCCGTCGTCGTCCAGCCGGCCGGTCCACTGATCGCGCATATATGCCTCGTAAAGGTCGCAGGTCTTCGGAGTTATTGGCCCGCGAGGGTTCCGGCAAGGGCCTATTCCTCCCCGAAC
>NZ_JBIIGK010000149.1:0-7189 GCF_044236515.1 Phenylobacterium sp. | reverse complement strand
CAGGCGGCGCAAAGCCTAGGCCACCCGACGGCCTCTAAGGAAAGACCATCCCCCGCATGGACGCCATCCGCGACCGGACCCTGCCGGGTTCCGACGACCTCGAACCCGTCAAGCGGCCGAGCCGCGAAGAGGCCATGGAGGCCGTCCGCACGCTCATCGCCTGGGCCGGCGATGATCCGCGCCGCGAAGGCGTGCTCGATACGCCCAAGCGCGTGGTCGACGCCTACGCCGAGTGGTTCGAGGGCTATCAACTCGACCCGGCCAAGGAGCTGTCGCGGACCTTCGAGGACGTCCAGGGCTACGACGACATCGTCATGCTGCGCGACATCGAAGTGGAGAGCCACTGCGAGCACCACATGGCGCCGTTCCTGGGCAAGGCCTATGTCGCCTACATGCCGACCAACCGGGTGGTCGGCATCTCCAAGCTGGCCAAGGTGGTCGAGATCTTCGCCCGCCGGCTTCAGACCCAGGAGACCATGACCCAGCAGATCGCCGACGCGATCACCGACAGCCTGCGCCCGGCCGGGGTCGCCGTGCTGATCGACGCCGCCCACCAGTGCATGACCACGCGCGGGGTCCACCACCGGCACGTCAGCACCATCACCACCCAGTTCACCGGCGTCTTCAAGGCCGACCCGACCCTGCGCCAGCGGTTCCTCGACTTCGTGAACCGGCGGTAGCGGCCTTTATTCCTTCGTGGGAGTAGGGAAACGGGAGCAATCCGGCCCTAGCGCCCGCGCCCTCAGCGGCGCCATATGGCGGGCATGAGCGAGACGAGCTTTCCGGTCGCGGAGACCAAGCAGGCGCTGGAGGAAGGCGCCGAGCTTTCGCCGCGGTTCGACGCCAACGGCCTGGTCGCGGCGATCGCCGTCGACGCGGCGACCGGCGAGATCCTGATGCTGGCGTGGATGAACGCCTTGGCCTTGAAGCTGACCCTCGAGACCGGCGAGGCCCATTACTGGAGCCGCTCGCGCGGCGAGCTCTGGCACAAGGGCGCGACCAGCGGCCAGGTGCAGAAGGTCGCCGAAGTGCGGGTCGACTGCGATCAGGACGCGGTGCTGCTGAAGGTCCGGCCGCAGGGCGACGGGGGCGCGTGCCACACCGGCAGGCGATCCTGCTTCTACCGCGTTGTGGAGGATGGCCAGCTCGTCGTCCGGCCCTGACCCTTAGGAGTAAAGATCCCACATGTCGAAGGAAGGCCTCCACGTCCCCCGCGAAAAGCTGTCGCGGGACACGCTGAACAAGCACTACGCCATCACCTCGATCATCGAGGAGCTGGAGGCCGTCGACTGGTACCGCCAGCGGGCCGACGATTGCGACGACGCCGAGCTGAAGGCGATCCTGCTGCACAACGCCCGCGAGGAGCTGGAGCACGCGGCGATGGTCCTGGAGTGGCTGCGCCGCAACGACAAGGAAGCCCACGAGCAGTTCGAGGAGTACCTGTTCAAGGACGGCTCGATCATGGAGCACGAGGAAGGCGCCAGCGAGAAACATGGCCTCTGAGCCGAACGACGCGGCGGACGAGAGCTCGGGCGCGGAGGACGACGGCGGCGAGGTGCTGACCGTCACCCTCGCCCCCGAGCAGACGGGCGAGCGGGTCGACCGGGCGCTCGCCGCTGCGGCGCCGGACCTGTCGCGGGCGCGGCTGCAGGCGCTGATCGCCGAAGGCCGCGTCCGTATCGCCGGCCGGCCGCTGACCTCCGGGTCGGCGGCCGCGGTGGCCGGTTCCTATGAGATCGATATCCCTGCGGTGGCGCCGGCCGACCCGAAGCCGGAGGCGATTCCGCTCAACGTCCTCTTCGAAGACCCGCACCTGATCGTGCTGGAGAAGCCGGCCGGGATGGCCATGCACCCGGCGCCGGGCAGCGAGAGCGGCACGTTGGTTAACGCGCTGCTGCGCCATTGCGGCGCCGGCCTCTCCGGCATCGGCGGCGTGGCGCGGCCGGGCATCGTCCACCGGATCGACAAGGAGACCTCCGGCGTCGTCGTCGCCGCCAAGACCGACGCCGCCCACCAAGGCCTGTCGGCGCTGTTCGCGGCCCACGACATCGAGCGGGCCTACGTCGCCCTGACGCGCGGCGCGCCGCATCCGACGAGCGGGACGATCGAGGGCGCCATCGCCCGCTCGACGCACGACCGCAAGAAGATGGCGATCGTGAAGTCCGGCGGCCGCCACGCCGTCACGCACTACAAGGTCGAACGGGCGTTCGGGCGGCAGGAAAAGCCGCTCGCCGCCCGCGTCGCCTGCCGGTTGGAGACCGGCCGCACCCATCAGATCCGCGTTCACCTCGCCTCGAAGGGCGCCCCCTGCCTGGGCGATCCGGTCTACGGCTCGGGAGCCCCGGCGGCGGAGGTTCGGGCCGCGATCGCCGAGGCCGGTCTGAAGCGCCAGGCCCTGCACGCCGCGGTGCTCGGCTTCCGGCACCCGGTCACCGGCGAGACCTTGCGGTTCGAAAGCCCGCTGCCGGACGATATGGCGGTGCTGGAGCGGTTGCTGGCGACGCTGTAGGCCCTCGCGCTACCCCCGCGCCGCCGCCTCAAGCGCCGCCACATCGAGCTTGACCATCTTCAGCATGGCGGCGGTGACGCGCTCGACGACCCGGATGTCCTCATCGCCGATCAGGTCGATGAGGCGCTGCGGCACGACCTGCCAATTGAAGCCGAAGCGGTCCTTCAGCCAGCCGCACTGACTTTCCCGGCCGCCGCCGGCCAGCAGCTTCTCCCAATAGTCGTCGACCTCGGCCTGATCCCGGCAGCGGATCTCCATCGACACCGCCTCGGTGAACGGGAACTGCGGGCCGCCGTTGATGCCGACGAACTCCTGGCCATCGAGAGTCCATTGGACGGTGACCGCCGCGCCGGCCGGACCGGGGCCGGCCTCGGTGTAGCGGAAGATCGCGCCGACCTTCGAATTCGGGAAGATCGAGACATAGAAGTTGGCCGCCTCTTCGGCGTTTCCGTCGAACCACAGGTTCGGGGTGATCTTGGGCATGTGCGGCTCCCTGGCGTTGCGTCCGTAGGACGCGCGACGCCCCCCGCAGCCGACAGCGCGGCGGCAGATTTCGGCTTTCTGCAAGCGGCGACAGATTCCCTCGCCTTGAAGCCGTCAAACTCGGGGCGTAGAAAGTCCCACTAAGGAACTCGGATATTCGGGACTTTCCTCCCACGGCCTAGCTAAGCCGCAACCGCGTACCTATCTCGCTGGTTGACGGGGGCGGATGGCGTCGCGTGGGCTCGCGCGACGACCCGAAGTCCGGCAGACATTTGAGGGGACGAACATGGCCGCGAACGCGCTTGCCGTGATGTCGCCGGAAGGCGGCCTCAGCCGGTATCTCTCGGAGATCCGGAAATTTCCCATGCTGGCCAAGGACGAAGAGTTCATGCTGGCCAAGGCCTGGCAGGAACATCAGGACAGCCAGTCGGCGCACAAGCTGGTGACCAGCCACCTGCGCCTCGTGGCCAAGATCGCCATGGGCTACCGCGGCTACGGCTTGCCGATCGGGGAGGTGATCTCCGAGGGCAACGTCGGCCTGATGCAGGCGGTGAAGAAGTTCGACCCGGACAAGGGCTTCCGCTTGGCGACCTATGCCATGTGGTGGATCCGCGCCTCGATCCAGGAGTACATCCTGCGGTCCTGGAGCCTCGTGAAGATGGGCACCACGGCGGCGCAGAAGAAGCTTTTCTTCAACCTGCGCAAGGCCAAGTCCGAGATCGAGGCCCTGCAGGAAGGCGATCTGCGTCCGGACCAAGTCAGCCAGATCGCCACCAAGCTCGGCGTGCTCGACGAGGAAGTCGTCTCGATGAACCGGCGGCTGGCGGGCGGCGACGCCTCGCTGAATTCGCCGCTGCGGGCCGACTCGGAAAGCGAGTGGCAGGACTGGCTGGTCGACGAGGACACGCCCTCGCAGGAGAGCCTCGTGGCCGAGACGCAGGAGAAGACCCTGCGAATGAGCCTGCTCGAAGAGGCGATGACCGAGCTCAGCGACCGCGAGCGTCACATCCTGACCGAACGGCGCCTGAAGGACGAGCCGACCACGCTCGAGGAACTGGCCTCGCAATACGGCGTCAGCCGCGAGCGGGTCCGGCAGATCGAGGTGCGGGCCTTCGAGAAGCTGCAGAAGTCGATGCGCGCCGCCGCCGAGGAGCGGAACCTGGTCGACGCCTAAAGGCGGACGATCCGCTTCTCGTCGCGGATCTGAGGCAGGTAGCTGAGCAACGGCGTGGCGCGGCGTTCGATCTCCGCGCGCGCCAGCCCCGGCTTGCCCGCGACCTCGAACAGATAGTGGCCGAAGGCGGTGGCGGCGACGACCAGTCGCTCGTCGCCGACCTGCCGACCGGCGTCCACCAACTCGTCCGACTGGGCCTGTAGGGCCCGCATCGCCTGCCCGCGGTCGTCCTCGAAGGCGTCGAGGGCCGAACGCACGATTTTCAGCGCCTGGGCGATCCGGGCGACCTGCGGCGTCGCGCCAAGGTCGGTGTGGCGCTTGCGCGGCCCCGCGTAGTCCCCGGAGTTGAACCGGCGCCGGTCGGGGCCCACGTAGCCGACCGCCTCGACCCAGTCGCGCGGATGCAGGGTCACGGCCTCCAGCCGCTTCAGCAGGTCCTTCAGCGTATAGGGCCGGCGCAGGAACTCGTGCACGCCGGCGTCCCGGGCCGCCAGGATGGAAGCGGCTGTGGCCTGGCTGGTCAGCAGGATCACCGGCGCCTTGCGGCAGGCGAGGTTCGAACGGCGCAGGGCGCGGGTGAAACCGACCCCGTCGACGGCCTCGCTCGCCAGTTCACAGAAGATCAGCTGAGGGTTGACCTTGTCGGCCATCTTCAGCGCCTTGTCGTTGCTGGCGGCGGTCCAGACCTCGGGCCGCGAGATGTTGCGCATCAGCTCGCCGACGACGCGGCCGCTGGTCGCCTGCGGGTCGATGACCAGCACGCGCCGGAGCATCGGCGCCATGCGTTGGATCATCCTGTCGTCGTAATTGGCGAACACGGCCCGCTTCTCCCCGACCCTGGGGATATCAGCGGTCGGTAAAGATCGCGTTGAAGCGATGGCCCTCTCCCCTCCGCGCCGCGGAGGGGAGAGACCGCTCCGTCAATCCTGGAACGGATCGCGGACCAGAATGGTGTCGTCGCGTTCCGGGCTCGTCGACAGCAGGGCGACCGGGGCGCCGATCAGCTCCTCGATCCGACGGACGTACTTGACCGCCGCGGCCGGCAGGTCGCGCCAGGAGCGGGCGCCCTGGGTGGTGCCGCTCCAGCCTTCCAGCTCCTCGTAGACCGGCGTCAGGGCCGCCTGCGCCTTGAGGCCCGCCGGCAGGTGGCCGATCTCCTGACCGTCCAGCCGGTAGCCGGTGCAGATCTTCAGGGTCGGCAGGCCGTCGAGCACGTCGAGCTTGGTCAGGGCGATGCCGGCGATGCCGTTCAGGGCCACCGACTGGCGCACCAGGGCGGCGTCGAACCAGCCGCAGCGGCGCGAGCGGCCAGTGACGGTGCCGACCTCGCGGCCGACGACGCCGAGGTGCTGGCCGACCTCGTCGTTCAGTTCGGTCGGGAACGGCCCCTCGCCGACCCGGGTGGTGTAGGCCTTGACGATGCCGAGGACGTAGCCCGCGCCGCGCGGCCCCAGGCCCGAGCCCGCCGCCGCCTGGCCGGCGACGGTGTTCGACGAGGTGACGTAGGGATAGGTGCCGTGGTCGACGTCCAGGAGGGCGCCTTGCGCCCCCTCGAACAGCACCCGGCGGCCGGCCTTCACCGCTTCGTCGAGCAGCAGCCAGGCCGGACGGGCGAAGGGCAGGATCTTCGGAGCCATGGCCTCGAGCTCGGCCAGCAGGGCGGCGCCGTCGTATTCCGGCAGGCCCAGTCCGCGGCGGAGCGGCGTGTGGTGGGCCAGCAGACGGTCGATTTTGACCTCCAGCGCTTGCCGGTCGGCCAAATCGGCGACGCGGATCGCGCGGCGGCCGACCTTGTCCTCGTAGGCCGGGCCGATGCCGCGGCCGGTGGTGCCGATCTTGTTCTGGGCGGCGGCCTCGCGCGCCTGATCGAGGTCGCGATGCAGCGGCAGGATCAGGGTGGCGTTGTCGGCCAGGACCAGCAGTTCGGGAGTGATCTTCACGCCCTGGGCGCCCAGGGTGTCGATCTCCTTCAGCAGGTGCCAGGGATCGACCACGACGCCGTTGCCGATGACCGACAGCTTGCCCTGGACAACGCCGGAGGGAAGCAGGGAGAGCTTGTAGGTCTGGTTCCCCACCACCAGCGTGTGGCCGGCGTTGTGGCCGCCCTGGAAGCGCACGACGACGTCGGCGCGGTTGGACAGCCAGTCCACCAGCTTGCCCTTGCCTTCGTCGCCCCACTGGGCGCCGATGACGGTCACATTGGCCATTGGATACGATCTCCCGACCTGCCCGGGAGAAACCAGCCGCCCTTCGACAGGTGCTCGGCGTCTGGTCTTGGATCGATTGTCGGGCGGGCGTTTAGACCACCCGCCCGTTCGGCTCAACCCCCGACGGGCGTCAGGGGCGCTCTTCGACCACCGTGGTCGGCGCCTCGCGCGGCGTGATCAACCGGCCAAGGCGCGGCCGCAGCCAGTTCTCGAAGTCGTCGACGAACTCGTAGACCACCGGCACCAGCACCAGGGAAAGCAGGGTCGAGCTGATCAGACCGCCGATCACCGCGATGGCCATCGGCTGGCGGAACTCGGCCCCCTTCTCCAGGGCGAAGGCAGTCGGGAGCATGCCGGCTGCCATGGCCACGGTGGTCATGACGATCGGCCGGGCGCGCTCGCGGCAGGCCTCGATCAGCGCCTCATGCTGGCTCTTGCCGGCCCGCTCTTCCTCGATGGCGTACTCGACCAGGAGGATCGAGTTCTTGGCCGCCAGACCCAGCAGCATCAGGAAGCCGATCAGCGCCGGGATGCCCAGCGCCTGGCCGAACATCCCGAGGGCGAAGAACGCCCCGGCCACCGCCAGCGGAAGGGCCGACAGAATGACCAGCGGCTTGAAGAACGAGCGGAACAGCAGCACCAGGACGGCGTAGATCATCCCGACCCCGGTCAGGATCGCAACCACGAAGCCGCCGAACATCTCGGCCATCGCCTCGGCCTCGCCGATGGCGCCGGGCTTCACCCCGGCCGGCAGGTTCTTCATGATCGGCAGGTTGTTGACCGCCTTGGTGGCGACGCCGAGTTCGACGCCGTTCA
>NZ_JBIIGK010000035.1:0-24542 GCF_044236515.1 Phenylobacterium sp. | reverse complement strand
CTATCCGCAAGCTCGAGAGCCATCTGCGGGGAACCTTCGCCAACGCGCGCATCACCCTGGTTCCGCGTCCGAAGCAGAAGGATTCCGCGGAGGTCTACATCGGCGAGGAATTCATCGGCGTCGTCTTCCAGGACGAGGACGAGGATGGCTCCTACATGTTCGAGATGGCCATCCTGGCCGAGGACCTTCCCTAGGCCCTCGCCGGCTCCTGGATCTTCAGCCGGGGCTTGAAGAGGCCCATCAGCGGCTTCTCCACCAATCGATAGACGACGATTCCTGCCACCAGGCCGGCGAGGATGCCGCACGTCAGGATCACGGCCGGGTGGGCCAG
This sequence comes from Phenylobacterium sp., assembly GCF_044236515.1. GTDB lineage: Bacteria > Pseudomonadota > Alphaproteobacteria > Caulobacterales > Caulobacteraceae > Phenylobacterium. The sequence continues at coordinate 24,211 of NZ_JBIIGK010000035.1, read as the reverse complement.
CCCGACCTGGGTCAGGATCCGAACCACGGCCGAGATCGCCAGGCCGTGCACGAGGTAGAGCGAGTAGGACGCATCTCCGAGCAGGCCTAACGGCCGCCAGCGGGGAACCGCGCCCGCGCGCTCCAGGCAGACGGCGCCGGTCACCAACGCCAGGGCCGGGAGGCCCCAGATCAGCAGCCGGGCGCGCTCCACGTCGACGCCGGAGACGCCGCTGACCGCCAACCCGACGAGGCCGGCGATCACCAGGCCCCAGCCGGCGCGGACGCCGGGCAGGCGGTCCTCCGCCCAGGCCTTGCCCAGCCAGATGCCGGCGGCGAACTCCAGCAAGAGCGGGTTGGTGTAGGTCGCCCAGATCGGATGCTCGACGTCGCCCAGCGGCCTCACCGCCACGAGGGCGACCAGCGCCGCGCTGACCAGCCAGGGCCGCAGCCGCTCAGGGGCCAGCAGTCCGACGGCGAACAAGGCGTAGAAGAACATCTCGTAGTTCAACGTCCATCCGGGGATCACCAGCGGCGCGATCAGCCCGGCCGGGTCGCGATAGGGGACGAACAGGAGCGACTTGGTCACCGCCTCGCCGCTGACCTGCATGGCCGGAAAGGCCGCGGGAACCATGATCGCCACCGCCGCGACCAGCAGGGTCAGGCCCCAGTACAGTGGAATGATCCGCTGCGCCCGCCGGACCAGGAACCGCGCCGGGGAGGTCGGCCTCTGGCAGGTGGTCATCCACATGATGAAACCCGAGATCACGAAGAACACGTCGACGCCAGCGGCCCCAAGGCCGAAGGCGCCGCCGGCCCGCTCGGCGGCGTGGAAGATCAGCACGCCGAACGCCGCGAAACCGCGCAGATACTGGATCGAGCGGACTTCCGCCAGCGCCCGGCGTTCGGATGTGTGCGGTGCAAGTTCGACCAAGGCGCGCCCCTTCGAAGCTCCGCCGCAACGGCGGCGAAGCTTTGGGTCCAAACGGCTCGCCGTGCGTTTGGCTCCAAAGGCTCTCCACAAGCGCCACCGTCCGGAGTCCACTGCCTCGTGAAGATCGCCTACTTCGTCCATGACCTGGCCGATCCTGCCGTCGCGCGCCGGCTCAGCATGCTGCGGGCCGGCGGGGCGGAGCCGGTGGTCCTGGGCTTCCGCCGCACCGAGGGGGCGCCGGGCGAGGTGGCGGGGGTGCGCGCCATCGACCTCGGCCGCACCTATGACGGACGCCTCGGCCACCGGGCCCGCACGACGGCGCTCGCCGCCCTCGGCGCCGGACGCTGGCGTGGCCTGTTGGCGGGCGCCGATGCGGTGATGGGCCGGACGCTGGAGGCCCTCGCCACGGCCGAGGCCGCGCGCCGGTTGGCGGGCGTGCGCGCGCCCTTGATCTATGAGTGCCTGGACATCCACCGGTTGATGCTGGGGGAGGGGCGGGCCGGCCGCACCATGCGAGCGGTGGAGCGGGCCCTGCTGCGCCGCTGCGCCCTGCTGATCGTCAGTTCCCCCGCCTTCCTGCGGGAATATTTCGAGCCGCGCCAGGGCGTCGGCCGCAGCCTGCCGATCCGCACCCTGCTCGTGGAGAACAAGGCGCTGGAGCTCTCCGGCGGCCGTCCCAGGGTACAGGCCCAGCCGCTCGGCCCGCCGTGGCGGATCGGCTGGATGGGCGCCATCCGCTGCCGGCGCAGCCTGCAGATCCTCACCGATCTCGCCGCGCGGCGGCCCGACCTCGTCGAGGTTCGGATCCACGGCCGCCCGGCCTACACCGAGTTCGATGATTTCGACGCCCAGGTCGCGCGCCTGCCGAACGTCGCCTTCCTCGGCGCCTACACGGCCGAGGATCTTCCGCGGCTCTATGGCGACGTCCACTTCAGCTGGGCCATCGACTACATGGAGGCCGGACAGAACTCCGCCTGGCTGCTCCCCAACCGGCTCTATGAGAGCGGCCGGTATGGCGCGGCCCCGATCGCCCTCTCGGACGTCGAAACCGGGCGCTATCTCGCCGCTCGGCGCATAGGGGTTCGGCTGGACGATCCTTCCGAACTTGAAGGCGTGCTGGAGCGCATGACCAACGAGGCCTGGCGGCGGCTGCGCGCCGAAATCGACGCCGTGCCGCAGGAGACGTTCGTCGCTGGCGAGGCCGACTGCCGGCGTCTGGTCAATGCGGTCGCCGGACGCGCCGCCGACGCGCAGGACGATCCGAGCCCGGCACCCCGCCTGGTCGCCTGACCTTAAGGCAAAGCTCTGTTCCGGTTGGGAATTATGGCGAGATCGCGGCACCGTAACTTTACATTCGCCTCACGCCGATTTCTGCGGAACGCATCCTCGCGCTTGCTGTTTTAGGCCCGTCACGCGGGCAGCTTCGCTTGCGGGACGCTGGTCAAAGAAGCGCGAGTTTCGCTGTCACATGCTGACGCCCCGATCCGAGCCGGCGCACGCGCCGCAACCCTGTTCGCCGGAGAGCTGGAACGATTTCCGGCTGCCAGGTGAATCGCGTTCCTTCGCGCCCGACGGCCCGCGCGTGGCGCCGCCGCCGGCGGATTTCGCGGCTCGGCGCGTGCTGATCGTGATCCCGTGCCTCAACGAGGAGCGGGTGATCGCCAAGGTCATCCAGCAGATCCTCGACGACGACGGCCTGGCCGATCCCCTGGTGCTGGTCGCCGACGGCGGCTCCACCGACGCCAGCCGCCAGATTGTCTCCGACATCGCTAAGCGCGACCACCGGGTGCGCCTGCTCGCCAATCCCGACCGCCTGCAGAGCGCGGGCGTCAACCTCGCCGCCGGCATGCTGGGCGGCGACCGGCCGTGGATGGTGCGGGTTGACGCCCACGCCGACTACCCGCCGAATTACGTCTCGACGCTGATCGCCGAGGCCCGCATGACCGGCGCCGACTCCGTCGTCGTTTCGATGGACACGCGCGGCGAGAGCGGTTTCCAGCGCGCCGTCGCGGCAGCCCAGAACTCCGTGCTCGGCACCGGCGGCTCCGCCCACCGGCTGGTCCGCGAGGGCCACTGGGTCGACCATGGCCATCACGCCCTCTTCAGCCTCGAGGCCTTCCGCTCGGTCGGCGGCTACGACGAGAGCTTCAGCCACAACGAGGACGCCGAACTCGACCTGCGCCTGACGCAGCAGGGCGGCCGCATCTGGCTGACCGACAAGGCCCGCATCGGCTACTTCCCGCGCAGCACGCCCAAGGCCCTGTGGAAGCAGTACTTCAGCTACGGTCGCGGCCGGGCGCGCACGGTGCTCAAGCACTACACGCCGCTGAAGATCCGCCAGGCGCTGCCGCTCGCGGTCGCCCCCGCGGTGGCCGCCCTCGCGCTCTCGCCGCTGTTCTGGGCCTTCGCCATCCCGGCGATGGTCTGGGCGCTGGCGGCCCTGTCCTACGGCCTGCTGCTCGGTGTGAAGCAGCGCGATGCGACCATTGCGCTGTCGGGTCCGGCGGCGATGATCATGCATCTCGGCTGGTCGGCCGGCTTCTGGGCGCAACTGATGTCGCGCAAACCCGATCCGAGGCCGCCGTCGCGCGTCGCCGCCCGGGCGGTGGCATGAACCCGATCGTCTCGGTCGTCACCGCCAACTACAACGGTGCGGCCTGGCTGGCGCCGGCGATCGCCTCCGTCCTGGGCCAAACGTTGGCCGACCTTGAGTTGATCATCGTCGACGACGCCTCGAGCGACGACAGCCTGCGGGTGATCGAGACGGCGGCCGCCGGCGACCCGCGCGTTCGCGTCATCGTCCAGGCGGCCAACGCCGGCCCGGGCGCAGCCCGCAACCGCGCGCTCGAGGCGGCCCGTGGCCACTGGATCGCCGTCTTCGATTCCGACGACCTGATGGAGCCTGGCCGGCTGGCCGAGCTCGTCGCCCGCGGTGAAGCGGACGGCGCCGACATCGTCGTCGACAACCTCTCGGTTTTTCAGAGCGGCTCGGCTGCGCCGGGACAGCCCTTCCTGGCCTGGCGCGAACCGCGCTGGATCGGCCTCGACGACTACCTCGCCTCCGCGCGGATGTACTCGAAGCGCCCGGGATTGGGCTATCTGAAGCCGTTGTTCCGCGCGTCCGCGCTCGGCGCGACGCGGTATCGCGAGGACCTGCGGATTGGCGAGGACTACGACCTCGTCGTCCGCCTGCTCACCCAAGGCCGCAGCCTGCGGTTCCTACCCGGCTCAGGCTATCGCTACCGCCGGCATGGCGGATCGATCTCGCACGCCATGCGCCGCGATCACCTCGTGCAGATGCTGGCGGCCGACGCGGCTCTTGAGGGGGTGATGATGAGCCAGCCGAAGGAGGTCCGCCGGGCCTTCGCGGCGCGCCGGCGCTCGCTGCACGCGGCCCTGGCCTACGACCACGTCATCTCCCGGCTCAAGGCCCGTGACGTGGTCGGCGGCCTCGCCGCCAGCCTGGCCACGCCGGAGATCTGGCCGCTCCTGACCATGCCGGTGACCGCGCGGCTGAAGCGCCTCGCCGCCCGCCTGACGCCTCAGGCCGCCGCCACCGCCTGATCGTCCGACTGGGCCCGGCCGAACGCCCGGGCATCGGCGATCAGTCGCCGGCGGAAGAGGCTCAGCACGCCGAGATAGACGCTCGCTCCGACCAGCACCGCGACGGCGAACTCCACGACCGGTGGAAGCGCCAGGCTCCTTACGCCGGCCACCGCGGCGGCCATCGCCGTACAACCGATCGCCGCGGGCCCTAGGCCGGCCGCCAGCCGCGTCGCGGTGGCGCCGAGCTCCCGCGCCAGGACACAGAGGTAGAGCCCGCAGACGGCGCCCATCGCCGCGGCGGCGCCGGCCGACACCGCCTGCAGCCCGAACCGAGCGCAAAGGGCGACGGCGCCGACCGTCCCAACCCCCAGCGCAAGGGACAGTTTCAGCCGGAGCGCCGACTTGCCGAGGCCCATGAGGGTCGTCGCCATGATCGAGCACAGGCAGAAGAAGAAACCGGCCGCGCACAGCAGCCGCAGCGGCACGACCGCCGCGATCCACTTGTCGCCGAGCACCAACGGCACGGCCAGGTCGGCGGTCAGCGCCAGGCCGCAGAACACCGGGGCGAGGGCGGCCGCGCCGAGCCGCAGGCCGGCGGCGGCGAGATCCTGCATCGCCGCCGGCGAGCCTTGGTGCGCCGTCCTGGCGACGGCGGTGAAGATGTAGAGGTAGAGCGGCCCGGAGATCAGCATGTCCGGCGCTCGGACCAGCTGATAGGCCATGGCGTAATAGCCGAGGGTCGTGGCGCCGAGCACGCCGCCGACGATCAGGCTGTCGAGGTTGCGGGCGGCGAAGTCGGCGAGGATAGCGCCGATGGTGTGGACGCCGAACGTCAAGAGCCGCTTGGCCTCCTCGAAGCGATAGTGGAATCGGATCGGCGTGCCGGCGCGGCTCGCCACCCAGGCCAGTTTGCAGGTCCACAGCACCAGCTGCTGGGCCACCAGGGCCCAGGCCCCCCAGCCGGCCAGGGCGGCGGCGAGGGCCGTCGCTGCGCTAGCGACGGTCGAGATCAGGTCGCCGCCGGCGAAGATCGCGAACCGCCCCTCGCGGATGATCCGGCCGTTGGCGACGGTGGTCAGGCTGTTCAGGAACAGGATCGGCGACAGGGCGGCGATCAGCAGCGGCAGGCGCGGCTGGTCCATCAGGGCGCCCATCGGCCAGGCGGCGAGGCAGCACGCCAGCGACAGCGCAAGCCCGATCGCGCCGGAGAGCCAGAAGACCGTCGTTTCCTCGTCGCGGCTGACCTCCTGCCGCCGCCCCAGCGCATAACCCATGCCGCCGTCGGCCAGGACGTTGGCCAGCAATATGAACGGCATCGCGAGAGCGACGAGGCCGTACTCCGCCGGTCCGATCAGCCGCGCCAGGATCGGCAGCATGGCGAACTGCAGGCTGAGCCGCAGGACGCTCGCTCCGGTCAGCGCCAAGGCGCCGAGCGAGGCGCGGCGGCCGCGGCCGCCGGCCCCTGGCGCCGCCTCCATGGTGGTCATGGCTCGTCCACCGCCCAGACGCGCACGATCCGCGCCTGCTGGGGCGCCCGCCAGACGCGGCGGGACAGGCGTGGAGCGCCCATGCGGGCGAACGCGGCGCCCAGGGCGGCGAAGGCCAGTACTGTCGAGAAGTAGAACGGTGCGATGCCGATGGTCTCGATCGGCGTGCGCGCGAGCTGATAAAGCAGCACGCCCACCCAGAAGGCGAGGGCAAGGTTCGGCCGGACCACGAACCGCCGCACCAGGGCGACGACGCCAATCAGGACCGTCAGGCCGATCACCACCAGGCCTAGCCAGCCCAGGGTGACAAGGATTTCCACGAAGGTGTTGTGGAAGGTGAAGCCGCCGCGGTTGTCGATGCCGAAGTAGCGCCAGAGGCCCTCGGCGTCGGTGTTTCCCTGTAGCCAGAAGGCATAGTAGCCCCGGCCGAGCAGCGGCTTTTCGTAGATCAGGTCGGCGGCCCGGTACCAGAGGTAGGTCCGGCCGGTCAGCGTCGGGTCTTTGTCGAAGGTCTGGGCCCCCCAGTCGATCAGCGCCTGGGAGAGCCAGCGATAGCTGAGCCCGACGGCGACCAGCACGATCGCCGTCATGGCCGTAAGCCAGCCACGCACTGCCTTGCCCGCCTTCAGCAAGGGCAGCAGGGCGAGGATCGCCCCGACGCCCATGCCGAGGCCGAGCAGGGCGCCGGCCGATCTCGCCGCCGTCACAGCATAAACGCCGAGCATCAGCAGCAGCACGCCGACCCCCACCCAAACCCAGGCGCGGTCGCGCAGGGCCATCAGGGTGACGCCCAGCGCCACGAGGACGCCGGTCGAGGCGATGTCGGCCAGCAGGTTCTTGCTTTCGGTCAGGCCTGAGAAGGCGCTGCCGCCGGCCCCGACCCCGATGGCCACCGTGCCGCCGCCCACCAGCGACACGCCGATGTAGACCAGGAACGCCAGGGCCATGGCCCGCAGGACCGCGCTCTGGCTGGCGGCCGACGAGATCATCAGGCCGGCGACGACGGTGATGGCGAGCTCCAACCCGTACTTCAGGGTCTCCTTCGGCGCCTCGGACCAGACGGTGGAGAAGATGGCGAGCGCCGGGATGGCGAACAGGAACGCGCGGACCGTCAGCACCCGCTCCAGGCCCCGCCGCCGCGCAAACAGATAGAGGGGCACGGTCCCGGCCACTGCCGCCGCGCCCAGCGTTCCGAGATTGGCCATGAACAACAGGGCCACGAACAGCAGGAAGGTGAAGACGCCGTCGAAGTCGAGCCTCAGGCCGGCGATGCGCAGGGCGGGCCCGTGCGGTTCCGGCTCACGGGCCTGCGCCGGCCGCGCGTTCGCCCGTCGCTGCTCGCGCCAGGCGACCGGATGCGGCGCCGGGATCTCGCCGCCACGGATGCGGGTCGGGCGGTGGGCCGGCGGGCGGGCTTCCCAGACGCTCATGGGGCGAACCTGTAGGCGCGGATGAAGTCGATCTGCAGCCGGGCGGGGAAGGGCGTGGTGGCGTCCGGCGCCCCGGCCCAGTCGCCGCCGAGCGCGATGTTGGCCAGCATGTACATCGGCTTGTGCATGTCGGCCGGCGTCGCCATCCGCTTCACCTCGCGCCCGTCGACGAACCAGACGACGTTCTCCCGCGTCCAGGCGACGGCGTAGGTGTGGAAGTCGCCGGGGCTGACCGGGATCTCCGTGCCCTCCGCTTTGACCGCGTTGGAGTGCAGGGTGACGTAGACCTTGCCCGGGTCGCCGACGCTTTCCATCACGTCGATCTCCGGCGGCCAGGACAGGTCGAGCGGCAGCAGCCAGAACGCCGGCCAGACGCCTTTGCCCCGCGGCAGCTTGGCCCGCATCTCGAAGTAGCCATAGGTCTGGGAATGCGACGGCTGGGTGGTGATCAGCCCCGAGGTGTAGCCGAACCCGCCGAGGCGGTCGGCGAGCTGGGCCGGGACCCTATCGGCGGTGATCTCCAGCACGCCGTCCTTCACGCGGAACGGGTTTAGCCCGAGCGCTTGCTCGCGCGCGTCCCTGTCGCCGTCGCCGTGCCGGCCGCGATGGCCGCGCATCTCCGGATCGACGTAGAGCTGCAGCTCCTTGTTCCACTTCAAGGTCCGCAGGTTGAAGTCGTCGTCGTGATCGTCACGTCCGTCGCGGAAGGTGGTGCGCCAAACGCCCTGGCCGTTACGGTACGGCCGGAAGCTGTCGAACTCGTCCGCGAAGGTGACCTCGAGGGCCCGTCCGTCCGGCGTGCGCGTCAGGGGCGCGGCGGCCTCCGCCGCGCTGCAGGCCGAAACCAGCAGCGCGACAGCGCCCGCCGCGGAGAGGCTCGTCCAGCGCATGGGCCTCACGCCGCGGCGATGTAGTAGTTCTTGAAGTAGCCGTAGTAGTCGCTGCTGTCGCCGTAGCCGTAGCGGGCCTGGCCCTTGACGTTGACCTTGGTCAGCAGCGCCCCAGCGACGTTCGCCCCGCACTCCTGGAGAATGTCGACCGCCGACTGCGCGGCGCGCAGCGGGGTCTTGTTCCACTGCACGAGATAGAGCACCCGGTCGGCCTTGGCGGCCAGGATGCGCGCGTCGGCAACGCCGAGGATCGGCGGGGCGTCGAGGATCACATAGTCGAAACGGTCGGCCAACTCGCGGAACACCGCGTCGGTGTCGGGATTCGAGAACAGGTCGTAAGGCACCGACTTGCCCGAGGCCGGCAGGATGAACAGGCCGGTCTTGGCGTCGTGGTACAGCGCCTCGTTCAGCGGCGCCTTGTCGAGCACGACCTCGACCAGTCCGACGTCCCGCGGCCCGATCAGCTTGGTGACGCCCCGCTGGCGCAGGTCGCAGTCCACCAGGGCGACACGCGCGCCCGACAGCGCCAGCGTGCGGGCCAGGCAGAACGAGGTCAGGCTCTTGCCTTCCCGCGGCACCGCCGAGGTGATGGCGATCAGCTTGGAGTCGTCTTGCGGCGCGCTGATCATCAGGAAGGCGCGCAGGTTGCGGAACGCCTCGGCGAACCCCGAATAGGGGTGGCTGACGAGGTACTCGGACGGCGTCGCCTCCGGCCCGCGCAGGCCCTTCGGCCGCACCGAGCGGAAGTCCGGCAACACGCCGGCGAACGGCACGCCGAGTTCGCGCTCGACGTCGGCGCGCGAGCGCAGGTGCTTGTCCCAGAACTCGGCCATCAGCACCGCCACGCCGGCCGCCAGCAGGGCCGCGAGGAAGGCGAGGGCGGCGCCGAGCTTCATGTTCGGGGACGACGGCGAGGTGGGCGTCGCGGCGAGGGCGTTGATCGAGGCGTCCGCCTGCTGGAGGCTGCCCTCGGCGGCGACTTCCTTGGCCCGGCCCAGATAGGCCTCGTAGATCGCCTTGGCCGCCTCGGCGCGCTGTTCGAGCCCGACGAGGCCGACCATGGCCTGGTTGTTCTGAGCGATGCCGCCCTGCGCCGCGCCGCGGCTGCCGAGCAGCGAGGACTCCCGGCCGGCCGCGGCCTGAGCGTCGGCCCGGAGGCTGGAGAGGATGCGGTTGATCTCGACCTGGATCTGGCCGCGGATGTCGGTCAGCTGCGCCTGGGTGCGCTTCACCTCAGGGTACTCGTCGGTGAAGTCGGTCTTCAGCTGGGCAAGCTTGGCCGACAGCTCGGCTTCGCGCTTGCGCAGCTCGCGGACGGTCTCCGAGCCAAGCGCGGCGCCGACGTCGGCCCCGGCGTTGCCGTTGCGCAGTTGCGCTTGGGCGGCCGAAAGGCGGGCGAAGCGCTCCGCCCGTTCGGCGCGGGCGATCGCCAGTTGCTGGTTGAGGGTCGAGACTTCCTGTTCGGCCATGGTCGCGCCCTGGGCGCTCATCAGACCGTGGGCGTTGCGGTACTGCTGGGCCCGCGCCTCGGCCTGCTCGGCGTCCTGGCGCATGCGCTCCAGGCTGACGCCCAGTTCGCGGTTGGCCCGCGTCACACGGGCGACCTTTTCGTCCAGCTGGGCGCGCAGATATTCGTCCATGTAGGTGTTGGCGAGCAGGGCAGCCTTCTTGGGCGAGGTCGAGCTGACTCCCGTCAGCACCACATAGGTCAGGCCCGCGCGGCGAACCCAGGTCTTGCGCATCAGGGCTTCGGCCGTGCGCTCGACCAGCATCCGGTCGGGATTGGCCACAGGCGCGGCCGGCCGCTTCAGACCGAACATGCCGGACGCCATCTGCGGGTTGAACTCAGGGTCGTTGTAGAGCCGCATCCGGCGAACGACACGCTCAGCGATGGCGCGCGAGCGCAGCACCTCGACCTGGGTGTCGACGGCGCTGGTGTCGGCGGGCAGGCCGCTCGGCTCCTGGTTTGCGCGCGCGAGGTTGGTCTGCCGCGGGTCGATCACCACCGAGCCCACGGCGGTGTAGCTCGGGGTCTGCATGGCGAACACCGCCAGCACGACGACGAAGATCGCAGCGGCGACGCCCAGCGCCAGTTTCGCCCGCTGCATCAGGATGCCGAACAGCTGGCGCAGGTGCATGCGCTCGGGCTCGGCGGGCCGGTATCCGCTCGTCGGATAGGCCGGCAACTCCGGGGCGATCGGGACGACGTTGTTCATGAACGACCTGCTCTAGTGCTCGTCAGGCGGCCGGCGCGACCAATCGCCAAGCCGTCTTCGGTTCTCGGAAAATCCAGCGCTGCAATAATTCCAACCTCTGCCGGCGGTTCCGGCGGAAGGTGGGGATGAAGGGTCACCAGGGCCGCAGCAGCATGCCGAGGAGGCCGAAGCCGCCCTGGAAGTTCTGCATGAAGTTCTTGGCCCCGGACATGTCGACCACGACGATGTCGTTGCCGTAGACCTGTGGGTCCTCGGACCGACCGGTGCGGATCTGCGACAGGTCGTAGAAGGCGCTGTGGCGCTTGCCGCCGACGGTCCGGAAGATGGCCACACGCTTGACGTTGGCCAGTTTCGGGTCAGGGCCGCGGGCCAGCGAGACCGCCTGCAACAGCGTCGTCGGACCGGCCAGCGGATAGACTCCGGGCTGCACCACCGCGCCGTCCACCGTCACCTTCTGGCTCTGAGCCTCTTTGACGGTGACGATCACCTTCGGGTCCTTCATGTAGTTCTTGCGCAGCAGGCCTTCGATGTCGGTCGACAGCTCGGCCGGGGTGCGCCCGCCGGCCTGAACCTGACCGACCAGCGGCAGGAGGATCTTGCCGCCGGAATCGACCTGCACCTCGCGCTTCAGCTCCTCGATGCCGAAGACGTTCACCTCGATCTTGTCCTGGGCGCCGATGCGGTAATCGGCGGCCGAGGCGCTGATCAGGGCGGCGGAATCGGGCGGTGGGAGGCTCGGGGCCGACAGCGCCGGTACGGCGCTGCATGCCAGGGCGAATGCCGCGACGGCGGCGATGGCGGGCAGGGGCCTGCGCATGTGGTTGGACTCCGGAATCGCGACCAGACGATTTGCGGCGTGACCCAACGCTTCGCCGCCCGTCGTCAACACGTACCGGCCCAGCATGTTCCCCGCGGGGACCACTTTCGGTGTCAGTAGAGTTGGAGTTCGCGCATGCCCGTCAGGCGTGCGACCGCCCCGGCATGCAGGGCTCCGCGGACCAGCCAGCGGTGGCGGCGCGCGGGCCAGGGCAGGCTCGCCGCCGCCCCGGCCAGGCACGCCCCGCCCTTGGCGCCCGCCAGGCCGATCTGAGCGAGCTTGCCGAGGCCACGCGCGCGGGTCGCCAGCCGCGCCCCGTGGGTCTGTCCGGTTCGGAAACTGCGGGTCAGCAGCCATTTCAGCGACGCGCGGCCAGGCGGCACCGGCTCATAGGCGACCGCGTCCGGTGCATAGCCGATCGTCCCGCCGGCGTCGGTCAGCCGGTAGAAGAAGTCGTCGTCCTCACCCCCCTGGCGCCCACGGGCCAGGTCGAAGCGCAGGCCGCGCGCCTCGACGGCGCGGCGGCGGATCAGCACGTTGCCGGCGTAACCCTTCAGGATGCGACCACGGACCGGCGCGGGCGCCGTCGAGTGGAAGTCTCCGGTCGACAGCCACGCCGGGGCGTCCGGGCCATAGACCGCCCTCACGGGCCCCAGCACCGCATCCCAGCCGCCGCGCGTCGCCTCGGCCAGCAGGGCGGCGAGCCAGCCGGCGCTCGCGGTTTCGTCGTCGTCGAGAAATGCCAGGAACTCGCCCCGCGCCGCATCCAGGCAGGCGTTGCGGGCCAGCGAGATGTTCCGCGCCGGCGCATGCACGTAGACCAGGTCGAGGTTATGCGCCTGCGCCGCGGCCCGGATGCGCCCTTCGGCCTCGGGCGTCTCGTCGTTGTCGGCGACGATGACCCGAACCGTCACGCCGGCGGGCAGGTCCTGCGCGCCGACAGAGGCGAGCGTCTCCGCCACGGCGGGCCGGCGAAAGGTGCAGATGGCGATATCCACTTCCAAGACGCAGACCCCGCTTTGACCTGCCGGAAATGACCCAAGGCCAAGCTGGTTCCGCGGCGACGGCTGTCGGGCGTTGCGTTTCGGGTTGGCTGGGTTGATGCGTAACAACATCAAGAGACCCCGAGATGCGGGGCCAGGGGGAAACGGATGAACAGGCGCGAAGTCTTCGTCGGCGGCGCTTTGCTCGGGCTCGGGCTGGGCACCGGCGTAGCGGCTCAGGAATTTTTCAAGCCGATGGCCGCGCGGGCCGCCGATCCACTCCTGAACGGCGCAGACATCCTGGTGACCAACGCCCGGATCATGACCCTCGACCCGGGTGGCCGGATCGCCCAGGCCGCCCTGGTGCGCAAGGGCAAGATCGTCGCCGTCGGCTCGCATGCCGAGCTGCGCGGCCAGGCTCGCGGCGTGCAGGAGTTCGACGCCGGCGGCCGCACGGTCATCCCGGGCTTTGTCGACAACCACTGCCACGTCGAGGATTCCTGCGTCGTCGGCGACCACCAGCCGACGCTCCGCGGCACGCCGACCATCGCCCAGATGATCGACAAGGTCCGCGCTCGCGCCGCCACCGTCCCGAAGGGCGAATGGGTGCTGATGCAGGCCTCTGCGGCCGACTTCCCCAACGGCGTCGCCGAGAAGCGGTGGCTGAGCCGCGAGGACCTCGACAAGGCGACCGTGGACCATCCGGTGATGGTGGTCCTGGGCATCCACGCCTCGATCATGAACACCCGGGCCTGGAAAGAGACCGGCTATTGGGATCCGAACAACGACCGCAATGTGAAGTGGAAGGGCGACGGCCACCCCCGCATGGGCAGCGTCATTCACCGCGACGCCGAGGGTCGGCCGGTCGGCCTGGCCACCGAGGTCTGGGACTTCCGCCCGGGCTACACGGTCGAGCAGTACAAGCAGTCGATGCGGAACCACTTCAAGGAGTGGTTCCTGTCCAAGGGTCTGACGTCGATCACCACGCTGCAGGACACCGCGCCGAACGAGTTACTGGCGCTGCAGGAGCTGCAGCAGGAAGGTGGTCTGCCGGCCCGCCTGCGGGTCTATCCGATCGCTCCGCACGCCATCGGCGTGAAGGACCTGCGCAAGGTCGGCTGGCGCACCGGGTTCGGCGACGACATGTTCCGCTATGGCGGCGTGAAGTTCTTCGTCGATGGCATCGGCACGGACTTCATGGGTAAGCAGGTCTATGACCCGAAGTGGACGCTGGCAGGGTTGACCGAAGCGCTGACGGACTGCCAGCGCGGCGGCATCCAGACCATCATGCACGTGGTAACCGAGCAGGGCTGGGCCCTGACCCTCGACGCCCTGGAGGCGGCCAAGAAGGCGGCGCCGGGCGAGCTGAAGCACCGGATCGACCACTTGACCTCGACCGACGACGCGGTCATCGAGCGAGCGCGCCGGCTGGGCGTCGTCTGCGGCATCACCGCGCCGCGCACGCGGCCGGGCTCGGCGCCGGGCGGCGGGGCTTATGGCCGCCGGCACCGCTACAGGACGCTGGCCGCCAAGAAGATGATGATTTCGGTGCTCGACGCCGCCGGCCCGGGCGGCATGTACCACCCGATGCAGGGCGTCGCGAACATCATCTTCGAGCAGTCGCAGGGCGGCTCGGCGCCGGCCGGCGAGGCCCTGACGCTGGAGCAGGCGTTCCGCTCGTGGACCCTGTGGGCCGCCGAGGCCAATTTCGAGGGTCACCAGAAGGGCTCGATCGAGGTCGGCAAGTTCGGCGACTTCACGGTCCTGTCGGAGGACCCGGCCGGCAAGCCGGCCGCCGATGTCTACAACATCACGACGCCGGTCACGATCATGGGCGGAAACGTCGTCTACGGCGGCTGAAAACGAGATCAGGGAGCTTCAGATGAGCAACGAAACGATCGACGAGGGCCGCCGCCTGCTTTTGGCCGGGGCGACCGTGTCGGCGGGCATGGCGGCCGCGGCGCCGGCCGCGGCCCAAGGCGCCGGGCTCTCGGATTTCCGGGTGCTCGACCCGGTGCGCACCGAACTTGTGATGAATCTGGTGGTCACCTGCTCGGCGCCGGAGAAGATGGGGCCGCAGGACAATGCGCCCGACGGGCGCCGCGGCAGCCTGTGGCCGATCATCGGCGGACGGTTCGAAGGGCCGAACATCCGCGGCACGGTGATCCCGGGCGGCGGCGATTTCCCGGTCTCGCGTCCCGACGGCGTGGTGATCATTGACGCCCTCTACCGGCTGAAGACCGACGACGGCTACCAGATCATCATCCACAACAAGGGCCTGGCGCTCGGCCAGGGCAAGTATCGCCTGCTGCCGCAGTTCGTCGTGGCGGGCGAAAAGTACGCCTGGCTGAACAAGGGCGTGTTCGTCTCGACCCTGATCGCCGGCCGAGCGATGCCGGACTCCATGCGGCTCGCCAAGGGGCCGAACGAGAACGATCGGCTGATTCAGGTCCATCGGATCGTTTGACCGGGCGGCGCCGGAGCCTGCTTGCGGCAAGCTCCGGACGGCTCAGAAGATCCAGCCGGCCGGTAACGACGACAGCTGGACGTTGGCCAGCACCAGCTGCGCCTCTCCGACCGCGACGATCACGTCGGAACCCGACTGGCTCGCCGTATAGGTCGCGCCGGCCAGAAGCTGCACCCGATCCCCGTCTGCGACGCTGAAATCGGTGACCCGGTCGACGCCCGCCTCGGCGAAGATGTGGAAGATGTCGGCGCCGGCCCCGCCGGTCAGGGTGTCGGTCCCCCGGTCGCCGGAGATCCAGTCGTCGCCGACGTCGCCACGCACCAGGTCGTCGTTCTGGCCGCCGCGCACCACGTCGTTGCCGTCCCCGCCGTAACAGGTGTCGGCGCCGATGTTGCCCAGCACGACATCGTCGCCCTGGTCGCCGAACAGCAGGTCGTTGTCCTTGCCGCCGACCACCCAATCGGGGCCTAGGCCTCCCGAGACGGTGTCGTTGCCCATGTTGCCGTGGGTGTCGTCGAACCCGGGACCCCCGGCGATGCGGTCGTCGCCCTCGTCGCCGCGCAGGATGTCGTCACCGCCGCCGCCGAACAGCACGTCGGCGCCTGCGCCGCCGCTCATCGACTCGCCGTCCGCGTCGCCCATCAAGCTGTCGGCGCCGGCTCCGCCGGTCTGGGTCGCGCCGCCGTCAGCGCCAAGCAGGGTCGTGAACCGCTCGATCGATCCCCCGGCCCGCTGGATCAACAGGTCCATCCGACCGTCGGCGTTCAGGTCCCCCGGCGCCAGCCGATCCAGCACGCTCAGGCTGGGCAGAAGCCCGGGCGCCGCCGTGAACCGGCCGGTTCCGTCGTTCAGCAGGATCGCGCCGTCCTGGGTCACGCCGCCGCTCAGCACGATGTCCATGGCGCCGTCGCCGTTGAGGTCGGCCAGCGGCGCGCGGTAGATCCAGGTCGAGACCCCCGGTGCGCTGGCCGTCCCGCCGTTCGGCAGCCGCTGCGCCGTCTCGTCGACGAAGACGCCGCCGCCCTGGTTCATCAGGATCCGCAGCGCTCCGCGGGTGAAGCCGCCCTCGGCGATGGTCAGCACCAGGTCGAGCCGGCCGTCGCCGTTGAGGTCTGCGCTCGCCGCGTCGACCACGAAATGCGCGCCGGCGATCGGGTAGGTCATGCCGCCGGGGATCGCGAAGCGGCCGGCGCCGTCGTTCAGCAGGATCTTGGAATCGCCGTCGCCGCCCAGGAAGAGGTCGGCGGCGCCGTCGCCGTTGGCGTCGAACAGCACCGCGGCGGCATAGCGGCCGTTCGCCGGGTCGGCGACCAGCGCCGGCAATCGGGTCTGGTCGATGCTGAAGCCGCCCGTCCCGTCGTTGAGCAGCACGTAGGGGCCGCGCTGGCCTAGGTCGCCGACCACCAGGTCGACGTCGCCGTCGCGGTCGATATCGGCGGCCGCCGCGGTCGGCGTATAGTCGCTCAGCGCCGGCATCCGCGCCGTAGCGTCGCTCCATGCCCCGCCGCCGGAAAGGATCAGGGTGTTGGGACGGCCCGGATAGGGCGCGGCGTCATAGCCGGTGTCGGCCAGGAACATGTCCGGCCGGCCGTCACCGTTGAAGTCGGACAGCACCGCCTGGCGGGCGTTGACCATGCGCGGCGCGCCGCCGGGGAACATGGCCGCCGTTCCATCCGTAAAGCCGCCCGAACCGTCCCCGAGCAGAACGCGGGGCGCGAGCGCGCGGTCCTCGAGTGGAAAGGCCTGATAGGTCAGGATCGCATCGGCGTGGCCGTCGCCGTTGACGTCGGCCAGCATGAACTCCCGGACGACCGCCTCGCCGGTCCCGGCGGGCCGGCTGAAGGCGTGATCCGACGAACGGAAAACGGACATCTTGGCAGCTCCATCGAAAGCCTGCCGAAAACGCCTGTCTACAGCTCAGGTTTCCGTCAGCCGAAGATCCAGCCTGCGGGCAGGGCGGATAGCTGCACATTGGCCAGCACCAGCTGGGCCTCGCCGACCGTGACGATCACGTCCGCACCGGATTGGGCGGCGCTGTAGGTTGCGCCCGGCAGCAGTTGTACGCGGTCGCCCTCGGCGATGCTGAAATCGGTCACCCGATCCGCCCCGGCCTCGGCAAAGGTGTGGAAGATGTCGGCGCCCGAGCCGCCGGTCAGGGTGTCGGTTCCTCGGTCGCCGGACAGCCAGTCGTTGCCCTCGCGGCCCAGGACCTGATCGTCGCCCTGGCCGCCGCGGACGACGTCGGCGCCTTCGCCGCCGTCGGTCCAGTCGTCGCCCATGTTGCCGAGGACGACGTCGTCGCCGGTTTCGCCATAGAGGGCGTCGTTGTCCTTGCCGCCGACAACCCAATCGGGGCCCAGCCCGCCGAACACGGTGTCGGACCCCATGTTGCCGTGCAGATCGTCGAACCCGTCGCCGCCGACCAGGCGGTCGTTGCCCTCCTCGCCGCGCAGGTAGTCGTTTAGGCCCGAGCCCATGATGGTGTCGTTGCCGGCGCCAGCCAGGATGCGGGTCGCCTCCGGCGAGGCGTGCAGGCTGTCGTCGCCCGGCGTCGCGGCGCTCGACGGCGGGGCGGAGGCGTTCATGATCGTATAGAGCTGCTGGCCGCCGGGCCCGGAGGCGATCAGGTCCCCGGACGCCGTCACGCCGATCAGGTCGCCCGTGATCTCCCGCACAGGGCCGTACCAGCCGGGCACGTCGCCGCCATAGGCGAACTCGTCGTAGGCGCGCGCCATCGTCCGGCCGTCGGGCGCGTCCCAGCTGGCGGCGAATCCGCCGTATTCCGTCGCCACGAAGCGTACGTCGCCGCTGACCGGGCCGAGTTCCTGGCGCGTGAAGGTCTGGCGCGCCGGGTCGAAGACCATGGCCCAGGCCGCGCGGCCCGCGCCGTCGGGCATGTAGTAGGCGAACACCACTTTGCCGGTGGTCAGCCACGTGCCCGTGCCGGTGAACTGGGAGACCGAACCGGCCATCAGCGTCGTCGCGGCGCCGATCGCGCCGTTGTTGGCCGCCGCGCCGAACACCGCGCCAGCATCCTCCCAGATGACGAACGACTTGCCGGGCCCCGCCGTCGCAGGACGCGAAGCGTGGATCGAGATGCTCGCCGAACTGACCGCGCCGCTGCCGTCCTGGAAGTTCACCGGGCTGTGGGCCTGGCCGGACGTCGGTCCTCCGACCGCCCGAAGGGCGCCGACCGGCGCCTCCGGCGTCTCATGCACGACCTGGGTCGAGCCGTCGGCCAGGGCGTAGGCGCGGACGTAGTCCACCTTCATGCTGGTCGGGAACATCGAGGCGTCCGGCGTCCCGCCCCAGCCGCCGATGGCGAGGTTAAGGATCATGCCCATGGGCTGGGTCCAGTTCGCCGGAGTCGGCCCCTGCAGGACCGCGACGCCGTCGTAGTAGAAGGTCACCGTCTGCGGCGTCCACAGCATGCCGTAGGTGTGCATGCCCGCGGATTCCAGCTTCAGCGTGTCGTCGTACTGGGTGTCGCCGGCGCCGAGCGCGCGCCGGTAGTCGATGTCCGGCGTCAGGGCCAGGCCTTCGAAGATGTCGGCCTCGACCTCCGGCACGTACGGATGGGTCATCATCCAGAAGGCGGGCCACGAGCCGATGGCCGTCGGCATCTCCGCCCGCACTTCGAAATAGCCGTACTTCTGCTCGAACATGCCGAGCGTGTTGAGCATGCCGGACGAATAGTCCCGGTTCCACGCCGCATAGGCCTTGTCGTCCGGGATCGGGGCGGCGGTGATCGTCAGGACGCCGCCGGCGACGGAGAACGGATTGATGTCGAGGTCCGCTTCGCCGCGGCCCTGGAAGCCCGGCTTGGCGTAGACCTGCGCCTCGCCGTTGGTGACCAGGGTGTAGGCCCACTGGTCCTTCAGGTTGCCGCCGAAGTCGGCCCGCCAGATCCCGGTCTGCAGCGACGGGTCGAGGATCTGCAGCGAGTTGAAGTCGTCGGAGAACGTCAGGGCGCCGAGCTTCGAGGTGTCGAGCGGGAGCAGGAACTGCTTGTCACTGATGGTCGAGAGCAGCTCGTCGCGCAGGATCAGCCGCTCGCCGTTGGCGAACCGCAGGACGACGTCGGCGCCTTCCTGGGTCATCGCCTGGCGGATCTGCGCCGCACTGGTGAAGCCGTAGCCGTGCAGCTGCAGTTGGCTGTTGCCGTTCCAATTGTAGATGACGTCCGATCCCTCGCCGGCCCGCATGACGAAGGTGGTCTTCTGGGTCGCTGCGCCCACCATCACGTCGTCGCCGCCGGCGCCGTAGATCCAGTGGGTGGCGTCGTCGACGGTGATCAGGTTCCCGAGGTCGTTGCCGACCGCATAGTTGTAGGCCCCGTTGATCACCAGGTTCTCGACGTTCGCGGCGAGCTTCAGGTCGGTCCAGCCGATCATGGTGTCGGTCCCGCCGCCGGCTTGCTCGACGACGCGATCCTTCGGGCTGGTGATCCAGTGGCGGTTGTCCGAGCTGTTGCCGATCAGTGTGTCGCCGCCGCCCTCGCCCGAAAGGGACGAATTGCCGGCCGCGGCGGTGATGGTCTCGTTGCCGGCCGCGGTGCCCGCAACGCGCGCCTGCTCTGGCGCGCTCTCGCGCATCGCCTCTCCACGGGCGTTGAAATAGGTCACTTCGGAAGCCTCCAGCGTATGCGGGCTGCACAACACGCAGGGGCGGTGGAAGGTTCACCGTGGCGGCTCGGCGGCCAAATGGCGGGAATGTGACGAAATGATGTGCAACCCATTGGGCGGGCCGTGCTTTTCATTTCCGGTCAGAGTGCAGGGGTGACGACATGTATGAGCCACGTTCCTTCGCCTACTCGCTGCGGCAGGGCGAAAGCGGTTGGAGCTGGAGCGTCTATGACGAGGATGGTGTGACGGTCGCTCGCGGGGCCGACGCCAGCCGCGACGAAGCTCAGGCCGCGGTCGACCGAACCTTGCGTCATGCCCCGTCGCTCCGGGAGAGCGCCTCGGCCTGACCCCCGGCCCTCGCTTGCACTTCACGCACACTGAAAACCCGCCCGCTCCAGGCAGCAGGCGGGTTTTTCGTGCGTGCGGCCCCGCTGTCACGGAAGAATTGAAGCCGCGGCGCCACAGCGGAAATTTTCTCCAAGCTTGACTGCGGAACCCGTTACCGTGGCCGTGGGTTCTTCGGCCTGTTCCTGGCGGGGAGTGGCTTCGCCAGACAGCTTCCGAAGATCCGATGTCTGAATTTGTCTATGCTGAACGGGCTCTCCCGAGAGCCTCGCGACCCATACAGATCGGCTCGCTCGACGAACCGCTGACCCAGGCGATGAATATGGCCGTCGCACTCCTGGCCATCGTCTTCCTGGCGCCGGTGATGATCGCCGTGGCGATCGCGGTCTTCGCCCAGGACGGCGGCCCGATCCTTTTCGCCCATCGCCGGCTCGGCCGCGGCGGACGCTCGTTCTACTGCCTGAAGTTCCGCAGCATGGCCGTCGACGCCGAACAACGGCTGCAGACCCTCCTGGCCTCCGATCCGGAGGCCCGCGCCGAGTGGGAGAAGGACCACAAGCTGCGCAACGATCCTCGCGTCACCGCGCTCGGCGAGTTCCTGCGCAAGACCAGCCTCGACGAGCTGCCGCAGCTCTTCAACGTGCTGCGCGGTGAGATGAGCCTCGTCGGGCCCCGGCCGATCGTCGACGCCGAAATCCCGAAATACGGCCGCCGCTTCCGCAACTATTGCGCGGTCAAGCCCGGCATCACCGGCCTGTGGCAGGTCAGCGGCCGCAACGACACCACCTATCGCGCCCGTGTGGCGATGGACTGCGTCTACGCCGCCCGGCGCAACCTAATGCTGGACGCCAAGGTGCTGGCCCTCACCGTGCCGGCGGTTCTCGCCCGCAGGGGATCGTACTGATACCCTGCGCTCGATGATCGCAAAGCCTGGCGAGGATCGCGTCGACCCACGTCGACGTCCGATCCAGACGCTCCTTAAGCGCGTCGAGAGCCGAACCCTCGTTATCCTGGGGGCCGCCGCCGGCGGTCTCTGGGCGTTTCTGGAACTCGGCGACGACGTGGGGGAGGGCGACACCCGCGCCTTCGACCGCAATGTCCTGCTGGCGTTTCGCGACCCGGCCGATCTCAACGACCCGCTCGGCCCGCGCACCTTCGAGGAGGCGATGCGCGATGTCACCGCCCTGGGCGGCTTCACCGTCCTGACCCTGGTGACGGTGGTGGCGGTCCTGGCCTTCCTCTTCCACCGCAAGCGCCTGCACGCCGCCGTGTTGGTAGGCGCGGTGCTCAGCGCCCAGTTGGTCAGCGACATCGCCAAGTCGTTCTACGACCGCCCGCGGCCCGACCTCGTCGCTCACGGCTCCTACGTCTATTCGGCCAGCTTCCCGAGCGGCCACTCGATGCTGTCGGCGACCACTTACCTGACGCTCGCCATGCTTATCTCGAGCCTCGAGCCGACCCGGGCGACCAAGGTGCTGGCCTACGTGCTCGCGGCCCTCATCGTCGTCAGCGTCGGCCTGAGCCGCGTCTATCTCGGCGTCCATTGGCCGAGCGACGTGATCGGAGGGTGGGCGCTTGGCGCGGCCTGGAGCCTGCTGGCCTGGATCGTCCTTCTGAAGCTCGGCTCGCGGCCGACCCCGCCCCGCGCCTAGGCCAGGGAGGCCGCCACCGCCTTCGCCGCCGCCAGGCCGGTATCGTAGGAGCTGCTTACCGAGCTCGTTTGCACGCCGGCCCAGTAGAGGACCTCGCCGACCGGCTCGTACATCGCCCGCCCGACGCCGTAGCCATAGGCGCCGAGCGCGAACGGGTCGTTGGCCCAGTCGTGGGTCGCCGCCTTGCGGTAGCGCAGGTCCTTATCGCCGGCCACCAGCCGCACCTGTTCCAGGCTGGCGTCGAAACGCTGCGCCGTGGGGACCTTCCAGAGTTCGGTCGCCGCCGCGCCGGTCGACCAGTTGACCCACACCTCACCCTTGTAGCCGGGCGTCCCCATGGCGCTGTTCCACATGCTGCGCGGGTTGTGCATGTAGATCGCAGCCTGGTCCGGGGTCTCGCCGCGGTAGCGCACCACCGGCCGGTCGAACTCCAACACCGATTTGAAGACCGGCAGGTACTTCACGCGCTCGAAGTTGCGGATCTTGGTGTCGGGCAGCGGCGGGTTGAACCGCACCGCGCCCGACTTCAGGACCCCGGCCGGCAGGGTGACGACGCAGCGCTTGGCCTTGAAGGTCCCGCGCGAGGTTTCGATCTCGACACCGACGATCGAGTGATCGATCTGCCGGACCACGGTCTGCAGCCGAACGTCCACCCCACGCTTCAGCGGCCCAAGGATCAGGTCGTAGCCGCCGATGATCCGCCAGTCGCCCTTGCTCAGCACCGGATCGTTCGGATCGGGCAGGCGGACGGGCTTATACTGCGAAGGATCGTCGGTTACGCGGATGCAGTAGGCCAGGGTCTCCAGCAGCTCCGTCCCGGCCGCCTGGTTCGACAGCGGCTCGGTGTCGATCGCCAGTCGGTGGACATCGATCGGCCAGTTCTCCGGCGGCAGGCCGAGCGCCAGCAGGTAGGCCTGCGCGGTCTGGCCCGAGGCGGGCGCCGGCAGCGGCAGCGTGAGGCCGGTCGGCTTGCCCTTCGGGAACTGCAGATGGCCGATCACGTCGCGCGTTTGCCAGGGGTCGGAAGGGTTCACCTTGCGGATGTATTTGGTGAACATCCGCGCTTTCAGGCCCTCCTGCTGCACCAGCTTCCAGGTCGAGGCGTGCGGTCCGCCGTGGACCAGCTCGCAGCCGAGGTCGATCGGAACCGACATCCGCGTGCGGTCCGTCCACATCCGCCCGCCTATCCGGTCGCGGGCCTCCAGCACCACGACCGTCTTGCCCGCCTTGACCAGCTCGCTGGCAGTGGTCAGGCCAGCGACGCCGGCGCCGATGACGATGACGTCCCAGGTCTGCTCCTCGGCCCGGGCGGCGGTGGCCCCCAGCGCCAGCGAGCCGGCGACGAAGGCGCGGCGATCGAACAGTCCCATGGGCTTCATGCTCTCGAGGGTCAGGCGCGCGTCGCGCCGGGTCGGTGGGTGGCGAGCAGCAGCGCGGCCACGACCAGGCCGGCCAGCATGGCGATCAGCGCCGTCTGGTAGCTCCCGGTCAGGTCGAACATCCGGCCGGCGAGGATCGGTCCGCCGAACAGCACAGCCAGGTAGAAGAAGTACCAGACGCCGAACAGGTCGTTGAAGCTGGGCGCTCCGAACCGCCGCTGCAGGTGCGCCACAAGGCAGGTGTCGAAGCCGCCGACCGCCAGGCCGAAGGCGCCGGCCGCCAGCAGCATCAGCGGGACGCTGGGCTGATCCAGCAGCAGCAGGAAGCCGCCCGCGCCGATGGCCAGCAGGACGAGCTCGATCGTCATGGTGACGGCAAAACCCAGCCGGTCGCTCATCGTGCCCATGGCGAGCGCGCCGACCATCGCCGCGCCGGCCGTCAGGCTGACCGCCATCGCCGCCGCGCCGGCCCCCAGGCCGCCCCCTTCGACCAGCGCCGCCTCGTTGCCGAGCAGGGCGCCGTAGGTGAAGCTGCCGAGCGCCGTGATCGCCGCGAGCGACCAGAAGGCCCAGGTCCGCAGCGCCCGCAGGGCTGCAGCCTTGTCGTCGACGACCGCCGCCTCGGCGGGCCCAGCCTCTAAGGCGAGTTCTTCCTCCGTCGGCTTGCCGCCGCCCAACAGCCACATGGCCGGCAGCGACAGCGCCGCGATCAGCGCCGCCATGATCAGGCAGGCCGACCGCCAGCCGACGCCGTCGATCAGATACTGCGTCAGTGGCGCGATCGTCAGGCCGCCGAAGTGCCAGCCGGCGTAGCAGATGGCGATCGCCAGGCCGAACCGCCGGCGGAACCAGGCGGACGCCTGGGCCGTGACGCCGGCCATCATCATGATCTTGCCGACGCCCATCAGGCCGCGCAGCACGTACATGACGCTCAGGGAGTCGGTGAAGCTGACGAGGGCCAAGCAAACGGTCTCAAGCACCACCCCGGCGCAAACCACGCGCACCGCGCCGAACCGCTCGATGGCCCGCCCGCCGAGCGGGGTAAGGGGCGCCGCCAGCCAGAATACCGACACCAGGCCGGCCGTCGCCGCCCGGCTCCACCCGAACTCCTCGCTGAGCGGCGGGACCATCAGCGAGAAGCCATAGAGGCCGCCGCCGTAGACCATCATGCCGGTGACAAACAACGCCGCCAGCACCCACCAGCCGCGATAGACGCCCGTCAGCCCCGCCATGAACCCCCCTTTATCGCTGTCTCCCGGGTCTCAGCCTCGGCCTCAGCCGAGGTGGATCCAGGTCGTCTTGATGTCGGTATACTTGTCGATGGCGTGCAGGGATTTGTCCCGACCGAAACCTGACTGCTTGAATCCGCCGAACGGCGAGGAAATGTCGCCGTGGTCGAAGCAGTTGACCCACACCACGCCGGCCTTCAGCGCCTCGGAAGCCTTGAAGACGGTGTTGATGT
>NZ_JBIIGK010000148.1:0-7256 GCF_044236515.1 Phenylobacterium sp. | reverse complement strand
CGCGGCCCTGACACCACCGCCTCGACGTACCGCGCCTGCTCGTCCGCATCGTCGCCGGGCAGCCCACGGCGGATATCCTCCAGCGGCGTCTTCGAAAGCAAGGCGACGCCGTTGTAGGACTTCTGGCCGTGGACGAGGACGTTATAGCCAAGCCGTTCAAAGGCTTCGGCGGGGAACTTTTCGTCGACGCACTTGATCTCCTGCAGGCAAGCGACATCCGGCTTCGCCTCCTCGAACCAGCGCACCACCGTTTCCAGACGGGCGTTGACCGAGTTCACGTTCCAGGTGGCGATGCGCATTGACGGCTCCTTGCGGGACAAGGCTTAGAGAGGCTCGGCTTTCCGCTCAAGGCGCGTCGCATGACCCTCGTTCTCCACGGCCACCCGCTCTCGTCCTATTGCTGGAAGGCGCTGATCGCGCTGAAAGAGATCGGCGAGCCCTACACTTTCAAGACCGTGAACCTCGGCAATATCGGCGAGCGCGAGGCCTTCCTTGAGCTGTCGCCGCTCGGCAAGATGCCGGCGCTTGTCGATGGCGATGAGGTGCTGTTCGAAAGCACGACGATCATCGAACACCTCGCCCGCCGCCACACCTTCCTCCTGCCGCCGGAAAGCGCGGCGCAGGTCCGCCACTGGGACCGGATGTTCGACCTCTACTGCCATACGCACCTCCAGCGGCTTGTGGACTACAAGCTCCGGCCGGAGGGGAACGCGGACCGCTACGGCGTCGCCGAGACCAAGCGCAAGCTCACCGACTTCTACGACCTGGCCGAGCGCCACATGACTGGACGCGAATGGGCGGTGGGTGAGGGGGTTACCCTGGCCGACTGCGCGGCGTTCCCGGCGTTGCATTATGCCGACCGTATCGTGGCGATCGGCGCGGAGCGGCCGAATCTCTCCGCCTATCTCGCCCGTCTAACGAGGCGGCCGTCGGTGCAGGCGGTGCTCGAAGGGGCCGAGCCCTACGCCCATTTCTTCCCGGGCGGACCGGAAGACTAGATCGAGAAGCTGACGCCGCAGCCGCAGCTCGACTTGGCGTTGGGGTTGCGGATGCGGAACTCGGCGCCCGCAAGCTCGTCGACGAAGTCGATCTCAGAGCCCTTGAGTAGGGCCAGCGACACGACGTCCACCAGGGCCGCCGCGCCATCGCGCTCGACCTTGAGGTCGTCGTCCTGCGCCTCGTCGACAAGTTCGAACTGATACTGGAAGCCGGAACAGCCGCCGCCTTCGACCGCGACGCGCAGCATCACCGGACGCCCCTCGGTCTGGCCGATGGCGTGGATGCGGCGGGCGGCGCTTTCGGAGAGGGAAACTTCGCTGGTCGTCATCGGTGTTAAAGGTTCGCAGGGCTTGACCTATATGAGGGTCTCCGCGGCTTCGACCAAGAGGCCTTGCTTCAGAAGGCGCCGATGGCCGTCGATCTTCCTCCCCGCGCTGCGTTCGCCGAGAACCCCGCCGCCTCGCGTGGCCGCAAGGTTCCGGAGGCCGAGAGCCGCACCCGTACGGCCTTCGCCCGCGACCGCGACCGCATCATTCACTCTACCGCCTTCCGCCGGCTGAAGGAGAAAACACAGGTCTTCGTGGCGCACGAGGGTGACCACTTCCGCACCCGCTTGACCCACTCGTTGGAGGTGGCGCAGATCGCCCGCTCGGTGGCCGGCGCGCTCGGCCTCGACGCCGACCTCGCCGAGACCATCGCACTCGCCCACGACCTGGGCCACCCGCCGTTCGGCCATGCCGGCGAGGACGAGTTGCAGGTCCAGATGAAGGGGTTCGGCGGGTTCGACCACAACGTCCAGACCTTCCGCGTCGTCACCAGGCTGGAGCAGCGCTACCCCCGCTTCGACGGTCTTAACCTGACGTGGGAGACGCTCGAGGGCGTCATCAAGCACAACGGCCCCGTCGCCGATAAACTCGACAAGCCGTCCTGGGCGGCGATCGGCGAGTTTGACGCCGATTACGACCTGCGTCTCGGCACCTGGGCGTCAGCCGAAGCCCAGGTCGCGGCGCTTGCCGACGACATCGCCTACAACAACCACGATGTGGACGATGGCGTCGAGGCGGGCCTGTTCTTCCTCAAGGAACTGCTCGATGTGCCGCTGATCGGGCCGCACGTCCACTCGGCGATGGCCGACTATCCGCACTGCGACCAGCGCATTCTGCGGCTTGAGGCCGTGCGGCGGATGATCGGGGCGATGGTCGACGATGTGATGATCGAGACACGCCGCCGCGCCGAGATCGGCGGGGTGAAAAGCGCCGAGGATGTTCGGAACCTCGATCACGCCGTGGTCGGCTTCTCGCCTGACATGGTCGAGGACCTGTCGGCCCTGCGCGCCTTCCTGATGGAGCGCATGTACCGTCACTGGAAGGTCAACCGCACGCGCAGCCAGGCGCGTCGCATCCTGGCTGAGATGTTCCAGCTGTTCATGAGCGAGCCCGACGTCCTGCCGCATGAGCTGGGGCAAAAGGCCAGCGCCCGTGACGAGGCCGGCCGGGCGCGGGTGGTCTGCGACTACATCGCCGCCATGACCGACCGGTTCGCCATCGAAGAGCACCGCAAGCTCTTCCACCTCGACGTGCTAAGCTAGCCGAACCGCGCCAGCCAACGACGCCGGGGCGCCTCCACTTCCAATCGCGGCTTCGGCCGCGGTTCCGCCTCGAACGGCTGGTCGAACTCGCGCAGCCAGGCGATGTCCTCGCGGATCACCCGGGCGGGCGATCCGACCGCCAGCACGTGCGGCGGAATTTTTCCCGTCACGGTCGACCCCGCGCCGATGATGCTGCCGCGCCCGATGTATGCGCCTTTCAGCAACCGCGCGCCGACGCCGACCCAGACGTCGTCCTCCAGGTGGATATCCTTCGCTGGGTTCAGCCGATCGCCGGAATAGCGGTCGTAGATCGGATGCATGTCTGAGACGTCCATACGGATCTCCGCCGACAGCATGTTGTTGCGGCCGAAGATCATCCGGCCGGCCTCATGCTGCGACAGGCCGACGTCGTTGAACGTGGTGCGGTCGCCGATCCGGATCAGTCCGCCGTCGCCACGCACGATACGGATCATGCCGTTAATGACACAGCTCTCGCCGATCTCGATCGTCGTGTTGCGCGCCTCGGGCATCACCCAGATCATCGCGTTGACGATCGAGCCGGCGCCGATCCTCAGGGTCGTGGCCTCGCCCTTGATGACCACCCGGCCGGCGGGTTCGGATTGCAGGGCAAGAACGGTGTCCGGGCGGACGCTTTCGATGGGCATACGCGACCTGCGGGAAACTACGCTATGATGCTACCGTGGGTGGGTCCCAAGGTCGATGGCCCAGAGACGTCGCGGAAGCCCGCTTTCCCGAGGTCGCCACAGAAACGGCGCGGTGACGCAGTTAAGCCGGCCGCAGGCTCCGATAGACTGGGGCCGACGTGCGATTCGCGCCTGCGTATCGATCAGTTCCCGCGGAGCTTCCCGATGTCCGACCACGAACGCGGCGCCTATACGCCACCGACCCAAGACGCGCCGCTGTCCTTCGACGCGCGCCAGCCGGCCGGCGCCCGTCGGCCGTTGCCGATCAGCCTGATCGTCTCGGCGCTTGTCCTGATCGGGCTGGTCCTGGCCATCGTGGTTTTCTACCGCTCCGGCGTGCGCGAGGCGGGGCAGGCGCCGCAGACGGTCGGCGCCCCGGTCGCCGAGATGAAGGCGCAGGCGCCCGCCGAGGCGCAGCCGCAGGATCCCGCGGCGGGTCTGCAGATCTACCGCTCGGAAGGCGGCGAACTGACCGAAGCCGCGCCGCAGTTCGCCCCGCCTCCGGAGCAGCCCCAGCCGCGGCCGCAGCCCGGCCCGCCGCCGCCCACCGTGGTCGTGGCCCCGCCGGCGGCCCCTGCCGCTCCGGCGGCGCAACCGGCGCTGCGCCCGGCCTTGCCCGCCGCTCAGCCGCCCGCGGTCCGTCCGGCCCCTGCTGCTCCGGTGGCCGCAGCGCCGGCCCCTGTCGCCGCCCCGAAGCCGACTGCGGTCGCCGCCCCGAAGCCGTCCCCGACGCCGACGCCCGCTGGCGGGGCGGTGGTGCAGATCGGCGCCGTCTCCTCGACCGTGCTCGCTGACAAGGCCTGGAACGAAGCCATTGCGGCCGCCGGCGGCGGCCCGGGCCGCGGCAAGAGCGTGGAGCGGATTGAACGCAACGGGTCGGTCCTCTACCGCACCGCGGTCACCGGCTTCGCCGACCGGGCCCAGGCGACCGCCTTCTGCAACCGGCTGAAAGCGGCCGGGAAGAGCTGCTTCGTCCGGTGAGTTGCGCCGCGGCCATCCTGGGCTGCCGGGGCCCGGCTCTCGACGCCGAGGAGCGGGCGTTCTTCCGCGACGTCGACCCATGGGGCTTCATCCTCTTCGCGCGCAACGTCGAGACCCCCGACCAGGTGCGTCGCCTGACAGACGCGCTTCGCGAGACTGTGGGGCGGCCGGACACGCCGATCCTAATCGACCAGGAGGGCGGCCGCGTGGCTCGGCTGACGCCGCCACACTGGCGGCTCTATCCGCCGGGCCGCGCTTACGGCGAACTCGATCCGGCGATCCGGCGCGAGGTCACCCGGCTCGGCGCCCGTTTGCTGGCGCACGACCTGGCCGCGGTCGGCATCAACGTCGACTGCGTGCCGGTTCTCGACGTCCCAGATCCGCAGGGTCACGAGATCATCGGCGACCGAGCCTACGGCGACACCCCCGAGCAGGTCGCCCTGCTCGGACGCGCGGCCTGCGAGGGGCTGATCGCCGGCCGCGTCCTGCCCATCGTCAAGCACATCCCCGGCCACGGTCGCGCCAAGGCGGACAGTCACCTGGAGCTCCCGGTGGTCGAGACCAGCTTCGAGGATCTCGAGGCCCGCGACTTCGCGCCATTCCGGGCTCTGTCGGACATGCCGATGGCGATGACCGCGCACGTCATCTACGCGGACATCGACGGGGCGCTGCCGGCCACCACCTCAAAGATCGCCTTCGACCGCGTGATCCGCGGCGCCATCGGCTTCGACGGCCTGGTCATGAGTGACGACCTGTCGATGAAGGCGTTGAGCGGCGACTTCGCGGAGCGGGCGCGGGCCTCTCTGGCGGCCGGCTGCGACGTCGTCCTGCACTGCAACGGCGATATGGACGAGATGGTCCAGGTGATGGCGGGGACGTCCCGGTTGTCTGGTCGCGCCGCAGAGCGGGCAAGAGCGGCTCTGGCCCGCATTCCGGGCGCCCCCGAGCCCTTAGACGCGGTCGAGGCGCGGGCGCGGTTCGACGCCGCCTTCGGAGGCGCCTACGCATGAGCGGCGACTTCCAGCCCAACCTGGACTTCGCCGCGGCGGGGCAGGCAGCCGAGGACGGCGAGGCGCTGATCGTCGACCTGGAAGGCTACGAAGGACCGCTGCACGTGCTCCTGGCCCTGGCGCGAAGCCAGAAGGTCGACCTTATGCAGCTGTCGATTCTGAAGCTTGCCGAGCAGTATCTCGCCTTCGTCCAGCAGGCCCGGCGCATGCGGTTCTCCCTGGCGGCGGACTATCTCGTGATGGCCGCCTGGCTGGCCTATTTGAAGTCCCGCCTGCTGCTGCCGAAGCCCGAGAAGCACAAGGCAGAAGAAGCCCCGGCTGAGGAGGTTGCGGCCCAGCTGGCCTTCCGCCTGGCCAAGCTCGACGCCATGCGCCGGGCCGGCGAGGCGTTGAAGGCGCGCCCACAGCTGCGCCGCGAAGTCTTCGGACGCGGCGATCCGGACGCCATCAAGGTCATCCCGTCGAGCCGGGTGGAGGGCGACCTCTACAGCCTGATGAGCGCCTACATCGAACAGCGTCGCAAGGAAGACGCGCGACGCTACACGCCCCGCGCACCCGTGGCCTATCCCCTGGAGGACGCCCGCGAGCGCCTGCGCCGGATGCTGCCCGACCTCGATCGCTGGACACCGCTCGCCGGTGTGGCGCCGAGCGGTCCCGTTGACCATGGGCCGAGCCGCGCGTCATTCGTCGCCTCGACGCTGTCGGCCAGCCTGGAACTGGTCAAGGAGGGCGCGCTGGAGGCGCGGCAGCTCGAAGCCTTTGCCGAGATCTACCTGAAGCGCCGGCTTGAGGTGCGGGCATGAGCCTCGATCCTGCCCGCACCGAGCGCGAGGTCGAAGCCCTGCTGTTCGCCGCCGCCGGGCCGCTGAGCCTGGAAGACCTCGGCCGCCGGCTGCCGGAGGGCGCGGACATCGCGACCGCCATCGCGGCCTTGCAGGATCGTTATGCGGGGCGAGGGGTCGAACTCGCCTGCGTAGCCGGACGCTGGCGCTTTCAGACCTCGGCCGACCTCGCCTGGCTGATGACTGAGGAACGCGACGAGCCACGGCGGCTGTCCAAGGCGGCGCAGGAGACCTTGGCGATCATCGCCTATCACCAGCCTGTCACCCGCGCCGAGATCGAGGCGGTGCGCGGCGTGCAGGCCAGCAAGGGCACGCTCGACGTGCTGCTCGAGCTCGGCCTGGTGCGGATGCGCGGCCGCCGCCGCACGCCGGGACGTCCCGTGACCTTCGGCACCACCGAGGCCTTCCTGGAGCACTACGGCCTCGCCAGCCTCGCCGACCTGCCCGGCGCGGCCGAGATGAAGGCGGCCGGTCTGCTCAGCCTCGACTTACCCGCCGATTTCGCCGTGCCGAACCCGGACGAGCTCGCGCCGAACGAGGATCCGCTGGACGCGGGCGATACGCCGCAGTTCCACATCGACTTCCTCGGCGAAGAACAGGACGAGGCCTGATATCTCGTCGCTTGGCGCTGTCCCGCCAGAGCGTCTATATACCCGCCGAGACGTGAAGCGGCCGGGGGCGCCGCGCACCTAGGGAGTATGGCCGTCATGGGCTCGTTTTCCATCTGGCACTGGCTGATCGTGCTGGTCGTCGTGGCGCTGCTGTTTGGCGGCCGCGGCAAGCTTTCCGGTCTCATGGGCGACGCAGCCAAGGGCATCCGCGCCTTCAAGGACGGTCTGAAGGGTGAGGACGGCGGCGACGACGTGTCGGCCAAGCCGCTCCCCAAGGAGCGTGAAAAGGAAGACGCGCGCGGCTGATCCCCGCGTCGAGTTTCCATGGTCCCTGTTTCAGGGTTCTGGCGCCGGCGCGGCTTGATCGCGGCCGGCGCGTCCGTTTAGGCCTGCGCAATGCTTCCTGACGTCGGCGTCACCGAATACATGGTCATCGCCATCGTGGCGCTGATCGTGATCGGCCCCAAGGATCTTCCCGCGATGCTGCGCAAGCTCGGCCAGTTCATGGCCAAGCTGCGCGG
>NZ_JBIIGK010000147.1:0-7317 GCF_044236515.1 Phenylobacterium sp. | reverse complement strand
CCCCCTGGCGCTCATGTACAAAAGCGGCCGCCCGCGCCGCTCCACGCTGTCCAGCGCAGAGGCGATCACGTCCGCCCGCATCACCTGCCCCGGGCCGCCACCCGCAGGGGTGTCGTCGAGGAAGCCGCGCTTATCTGTGGAAAAGGCTCGAATGTCCACCGTTTCCAAGGACCACAGCCCGTGCTCGCGCCACGCCGTGCCGATCAGCGAGACGCCGAGCGGGCCGGGGAAGGCCTCCGGGAACATGGTCAGGACGGCGGCGTCGAAGGACATGCGCGCAAGGAGGCCGCTCAGGCGCGTTCGTCAAGCGCCGCGGCGCCTGCGGCGACACGCCCCATGCGCGAGCTGATGGACTCTTGCTCGTCTTTTGGTTGTATTTGCCCTGAACGCAGGGAGGGCATATGCCGGCGACCATCGACTTCACAGGGACCTCAGGCCCCTACCAGACCTACGCCGAGGACGGCTTCGAGCTCGCCTCCGACCCATCGCTGACCGACCCGTTCGTCGGCGGCCAGGCCGGCGGGGCCCTCGGGACCGGCGACTACCTCCAGGCCTTCTGGACCTCGCAGGACACCATCCTGACCCGCACCGGCGGCGGCACGTTCGGCGTCGTGGCGCTGCAGGTCGAAGGCTTCCGGTTCAACGGCTTCGACCCACTGGGCAATCCGATCCCCGACGCGATCGCCACCACCGTGTCCTTCATCGGCGTCACGGCCGATGGCACAGTGACCTATAGCTTCGTCACCGACGGAGCCGTGGGTTTCGAGACCGTGGAGCTGCCGGCCGAGTTCGCCGGGCTCTACGAGCTGCACTGGCAAGCGACCGGCGGCGCCGGCCTCATCCTGTTCGACGACATCGAGGTGTTCGAGAACCGCGCGCCGGTGGCCGTGGACCTGATCGACCAGGTGGCGGCCGACGCGGTCTATTTCGGGGCCGTCGCGGCGGTCGATCCGGATGGCCAGACCCTCGTCTACGAGGCGGTAGGCGCCCTGCCGGGCGGGGTCGGGCTGAACGCAGACGGCAGCCTCTATCTCGAACCCACCGACGGCGACCTCGATCTGCTGATCGGCCAATACCGCACGGTGACTTTCGACTACCGGGCCGGCGACGGCGAGACGTGGTCGGCGGTGCAGCAGGTCTCGCTGCGCATCGACGGCGTCAACGACGGCGGCCAAGTCTACCTCGGCACATCGGGCGACGATGCGCTCATCGGCCTCTACGGCCCCGACATGCTGGTCGGCGGCGCGGGCGACGACACCTTGGCGACCGGCGGCGGCGGCGAGGACGTCGCGCTCGGCGAGGCCGGCGACGACACCCTGACAAGCGGGTCTGGCCCGGCCGGCGCCCTGCTCGACGGCGGCGACGGCGGCGACCGGCTGACCGCCGGCTCGGCGCCCACCGCCTTCATCGGCGGAGCCGGCGACGACACCCTGACCGCCGGCAGCGGCGCCGACGTCTTCATCTACAGCGGCGCGATCGACCACGGCGACGACCGGATCGTCGGCTTCAACCCGCTGCAGGACCAGCTGTTGGTTCCGGGGTTGCATGTCGACGTGACGGCGACGCTCGGGTCACTGACCCAGGTCGGGCTGGACGTCGTCCTCAGCTACACCGACGAGGACATGGCGGCGCACGAGATCACCCTGGTCGGCGTCAGCGTCCTCAGCCTCACGCTCGGGAACATCATCGGCTAACGGGCGACGCTGGCCCGGGCCCGCTGCAGGTTGGCGCGGCGGGCGGAGGCGTCGTCCTCACCGGCGGTGAGGGCGGCGATCAGCGCGGTCTTGAGGGCGCTGCGGCGGCGGCTCTCGGTCAGCTTCCGGCCCTCGGCGTCGACGACGTAGAAGGCGTCGACGGCGCGCTCGCCATAGCTGTCGATGTGGGCCGAGACGATCGACAGGTCGGCGTCCGACAGGGTCCGCGCCAGAGCCGCCAGCAACCCGGGGCGGTCGCGGCCCGAGGCCTCGACAACGCTCGAGGTTTCCGACGCCTCGTTGTCGAGCATCACCGTGGGGGTGATGGCGAAGGCGGCGGCGCGGCCGAGGTCGCCCCGCCGGACCGGCTCGCGCGGGCTGACTTCGCCGCGGGCGGCGGCCTCCAGGTCGCGGCACAAGCGCTCGAGGGTGTGCTCGGCTTCGACGCCGAACGGCTGGCCCGCGACGTCCTGCAGATAGAAGACGTCGAGCGCCTGGTTGGTGCGCGAGGTGAAGACGCGGGCGCCGACGACGTTGGCGCCCGCGGCGGTCAGGGCCTGGGCGAGGTCGACGAACAGCCGCGGCCGGTCGGCGGCGGCGACGACCACCTCGGCGGCGTTGCGCTCGGCGCGGATCTTGGCCTCGGCCGCCGCGCCGCCGGCCTGCGCGGCGCGGGCGGCGAGCGCGGCGTGCGCCGCGACCTCAGCCTGCGGAAAGGCGGAGAAGTAGGCGTCCTCCATGGCGTCGGCCCAGACCTCGGCGCCCGGGTGGACCTTGGCGAGGGCGACGCGGATGTCGTAGGCGGCGTTCTCGTAGTGGCGGCGCAGGGTGGCGGCGACGTCCGAACCGCGGCCGCCGCGGAAGACCGCCTCGGTGGCGGTGTAGAGCTCGCGCATCAGCTGGCCCTTCCAGCCGTTCCAGACACCTGGACCGACCGCGCGGATGTCGGCGACGGTCAGCACCAGCAGCAGCCGCAGCCGCTCCGGCGTCTGGACGATGCTGGCGAAGTCGGCGACCGTCCGCGGGTCGGAGATGTCGCGCTTCTGGGCGTAGTCGCTCATCACCAGATGGTGCTCGACCAGCCAGGCGACGAGCTCGATCTTCGAGCGATCGAGGCCGAGCCGCTCGCAGGCCTGACGGGCGGCCCGGGCGCCGGCCTTCTCCTGGCCGCCGGCTCCGCCCTTGCCGGTGTCGTGCAGCAGCATGGCCAGGAACAGCGCCTCGCGATCGTCGATCAGCGGCATGACTTGGACCGACAATGGATGATCGCTCTCCAGTCGGCCGGCGGCGATGTCGGCGATCACGCCCACGGCCCGCAGCGTGTGCTCGTCCACCGTGTACGAGTGGTACATGTTGAACTGCATCTGGGCGACGATCCGCCCGAACTCCGGCAGGAACCGACCGAGCACGCCGGCCTCGGTCATCAGCCCTAGCGTGCGCTGCGGGTCGCGGCCGCGAGCCAAGATGTCGAGGAAGATCTTGGCGGCCTGAGGGTCGCGCCGCACGGCCGAGGTGATCAGCGGCGCCGCGCGGCTGGCGGCGGTGAAGGCGTCCGGGTGCAGGTCGAGGTTGCGCTGGTCGGCGAGGCGGAACAACCGCAGGAGGTTCAGCGGATCGGCTTCGAAGGTCTCCGGACCCTCGACGCCAAGACGGCCGCCGAATTCGTGGAAACCCGGCTCGTCCAGAGCCTTCTTCTTCGGCCGCCGCGCCGGCAACAGGCGCGAGATGCCGGTCGGGCGGCTCTTCACTTCCTCCGATTCCAGCTTGGCGGCGAACACCCGGGTGAGGGCGCCGACCTCCTTGGCGATCAGGAAGTAGCGGCGCATGAACCGCTCGACGGCGGGGTTGTCGGCCCGGTCGCCATAGCCCATCCGCCGGGCGATCTCCGGCTGGAGGTCGAAGGTCAGCCGCTCTTCCGGCCGGCCGGTGGCGAAATGCAGGTGCGAGCGCACCGCCCACAGGAAATCGAAGGCGCGCAGAAAGGTTCGAACGTCGCGCCGGTCGAACATGTCGAGCTCCATCACCTTCTCGAGGGAATGGCCCGGGCGCAGGTATTGGGCGATCCAGAACAGAGTGTGGAGGTCGCGCAGTCCGCCCTTGCCCTCCTTGACGTTGGGCTCGACAAGATAGCGGCTGGCGCCGGCGCGGGTGTGACGCTCGTCACGCTCCCTCAGCTTGGCGGCGACGAACTCGGCGCCTGTGCCTTTGATCACTTCGGCCTGGAACCGGCGGACCAGTTCGTCGGCGAGCGCCTCGTCGCCGGCCAGTCGCCGGGCCTCGAGGATCGAGGTGCGGATGGTGAAATCCTCGCGCGACAGCTTCACGCACTCGTCGATGGTCCGCGAGGCGTGGCCGACTTTGAAGCCGAGGTCCCACAGGGCGTAGAGCATGTACTCGATCACGCTCTCGGCGTGGGCGGTCTGCTTGTACGGCCGCACGAACAGCAGATCGATGTCCGAGAACGGCGCCAGGGTTCCGCGGCCGTACCCGCCGACCGCCATCAGGGCCAGTCGCTCGCCCTCGGTCGGATTGCGGGCGCGGAAGACGTGGACGGTGGTGAAGTCCCACAGAGCCGAGACCACCTCGTCGGTCACGCCCGACAGCAGGCGCGCGGTCTCGATGCCGCCGGCCCCGTCCTCCAGCCGCTCCTTGGCGATCATCCGGCCGCGGAACAGGGCGGCCTTGAGGATCTCCAGCGCCGCCTTCCGCTGATTGGCCTCGTTGCCGAGCTGTTCGAGCGCGGCGGCCGACAGCTGGGCGCGCAGCTTCACCCCGTCGACGACGTACTCCAGGCGGGTCGGGCGCAGGCGGGGCGGCATGGGCAGGGATATAGCATCGCCCATGGCCCGCGCCCTACCCTCTCCCGGTTCGACTCTTCCCTCCCGGCGC
Organism: Phenylobacterium sp.; assembly: GCF_044236515.1. Classification (GTDB taxonomy): domain Bacteria; phylum Pseudomonadota; class Alphaproteobacteria; order Caulobacterales; family Caulobacteraceae; genus Phenylobacterium. Next base: position 2,734 of record NZ_JBIIGK010000147.1, on the reverse strand, counting down.
AGCGTCACTATGTTCCGGCGCCCATGCGCGCGGCCGCCGACAGATGACGAAGGGCTCCTATCGGGGCGGCTCCACCCTTACCGGCTGGAACGCCAACGGCTATGTCCCGCCGTCGCGCAAGCTGAAGGCCAAGGGCCGCACCGCCCAGAGCCGGGGCGAGAGCACAGCCGGCGACGAGGCCGCGCGCAGGAAGCATGGCTTGGCGCCGCGCAAGGCCGATCCCCGCAAGCCGGACCTGCGCGCCAGGGAGCAGGCCAAGGTCGAGCAGAAACAGAAGCTGCGGAAGATGAGCCGGACCAGCGCGCCCGTCGTGGTCAAGCTGAAGCGCCGCAAGCCGGCCAACCGCGTGGGGATCGCCCGGCGGGTGACTAGGGCATCAGCCCCTTGAGCTTGTAGAGCGCGTCCATCGCCTCGCGGGGGCTCATGCCGTCGAGGTCGAGGGCCGAGAGCGCCTCCTCCACCTTGCTGGGGCCGTAGGTCGTGTCCGGTTCGGCGACGGCGGCGAACAGCGGCAGGTCGTCGAGGTTGGCGGGACCCGCAGCCTCCCGTTCCAACCGCTCCAGCACGTCGCGGGCGCGGGCGACCACGGGACCCGGCACGCCGGCCAGCTTGGCGACCTGGACGCCGTAGCTGCGGTCGGCGGGCCCCGGCCCAGCCTCGTGCAGGAAGATCAACTCGCCGTTCCACTCCTTGGCCTTGAGGGACAGGTTGGCGACGTAGGCGAGCCGGCCTTCCAGCACCGCCAGCTCGTGGTAGTGGGTGGCGAACAGCGCCCGGCAGCGGTTGGTCTCGTGCAGCGCCTCGGCGCAGGCCCAGGCGATAGCGAGGCCGTCGTAGGTGGCGGTGCCGCGGCCGATCTCGTCGAGGATCACCAGGCTGCGCGGCGTGGCCTGAGTGAGGATGGCGGCGGTCTCGACCATCTCCAGCATGAAGGTCGAGCGGCCGCGGGCCAGATCGTCGCCGGCCCCGACGCGGCTGAACAGCCGGTCGACGACGCCGAGCCGCAGGCGCTTGGCCGGCACGAAGCAGCCGGCCTGGGCGAGCACCGCCAGCAAGGCGTTCTGGCGCAGAAAGGTCGACTTACCGGCCATGTTCGGGCCGGTGACGAGGGCGAGCCGCGGCCCGCCGGCCCCGGCCCCGTCCAGGCGGCAGTCGTTGGGAGTGAAGGCCTCGCCGGTTCGGCGGACGGCGGCCTCGACGACCGGATGGCGGGCCTGTTCGGCCTCAAAGGCGGAGGAACGGTCCACGACGGGGCGGCTCGCGCCGGCGTCGTCGGCCCACTCCGCGACGCCGGCCGCGACGTCGAGGCGGGCGGCGGCCTCGGCGGCGGTCTGGATGGCGGCGGCGACCGCGATGGCCGCGCCCCGCCAGGCCTCGAAGGTGTCGACTTCGATGGCGAGGGCGCGCTCGGCGGCCTGGGCGATCCTGGCGTCGAGTTCGGCCAGTTCGACGGTGGTGAAGCGGACCTGATTGGCCAGGGTCTGGCGGTGGATGAAGGTGGCGTTGAGCGGCGCCGCCATCAGCGGCTCGGCGGCCTTGGCTGTGGTCTCGACGAAATAGCCCAGCACGGCGTTGTGCCGGACCTTGAGCGCGACGCCGCTGTCCTGCGCCAGCCGCGCCTCAAGCTGCAGGATCACCCGGCGGCTGTCGTCGCGCAGGGCGCGGGCCTGGTCGAGCTCGGGGCGGACGCCCTCGGCGACGAAGCCGCCATCGCGGGCCAGGGCCGGCAGGTCGGGCCCGAGACCGGCGCTGAGCAGGTCGCGGAACGCCAGCAGATCGGCGTGCAGGTCCGGATTGAGCGCCGCCAGGGCGCCAGCGATCTCGGCCGGCGGCTCGACCAGCGGGGCGCGGGTATGGGCGAACAGCGCCACCACCTGCTCGGCGATCTCCAGCCCGTCGCGCAGGCAACCCAGGTCGCGCGGCCCGCCGCGGCCCAGGGCGAGGCGAGACAGGGCGCGGGCCATGTCGCCCATCGCCTTGAGCTTCTCGCGCAGGGCCTGGCGCTGGCCGCGCTGTTCACAGAACCAGGCGACCGCATCGAGGCGCGCGTCGATGGCCGCCGGGTCGAGCAAGGGGCGGGCCAGCCGGGCGGCCAACAGGCGTGCGCCCGGCGCCGTCACCGTCCGGTCGATGGCGGCGAGCAGCGAGCCGTCGCGGGCCCCGGACTGCGCCTTCTCGATCTCCAGGCTGGCGCGGGTGGCGGGATCGATGGCCATGACGTCGGCCTCGCCCGCCCGGCGCGGCGCCGACAGGGCCGGCAGCTTGCCGGCCTGTGTGGTCTCGAGGTGGGCGGCGACCAGGCCTAGCGCCGAGACCTCCGCGCCGGAAAGCTGGCCGAACCCGTCGAGGGTATCGACCCCATAGAGCCGCTTGAGCCGCGCCTCGGAGGCCGAAGGCTCGGCCAGGGCGCTGGGCATCGGCTGGACGAAGCCGCCGGCCATCTTCAGGGCGGCGCTCACCGCCTCGTCGGCGAACAGGCGGTCGGGGACCAGGATCTCGGAAGGGCCCAGGGCGGCCAGGGCCGAGGCGAGGCCGCCGACCCCGGTCGCCAGGCACTCGACCTCGCCGGTGGACAGCTCCACCGCCGCGACTGCGGCGGCCCCGGCGCGGACGGCGACCGCGGCCAGCCGGTTCGCGCCGCGGGCGTCGAGCAGGCCGTCCTCCGTCAGGGTGCCGGGGGTGACGACCCGGACCACGTCGCGGCGGACCACCGACTTCGAGCCGCGCTTCTTGG
>NZ_JBIIGK010000034.1:0-25081 GCF_044236515.1 Phenylobacterium sp. | reverse complement strand
CCTTCGGCCTGGCCATGAAGCACATGATGCGGCCGAAGAAGACCGTGCAGTACCCGCACGAGCGCAATCCGCAGAGCCCGCGCTTCCGCGGCGAGCATGCCCTGCGCCGCTATCCGAACGGCGAAGAGCGCTGCATCGCCTGCAAGCTCTGCGAGGCGGTCTGTCCGGCCCAGGCCATCACCATCGAGGCCGAGCCCCGCGCCGACGGCTCGCGCCGGACGACCCGCTACGACATCGACATGGTCAAGTGCATCTACTGCGGGCTGTGCCAGGAGGCATGCCCGGTGGACGCGATCGTGGAAGGCCCGAACCTGGAGTTCGCCGTCGAGACCCGCGAGGAGCTCTACTACGACAAGGAGCGCCTGCTGGATAACGGCGACCGCTGGGAGCGCGAGATCGCGAAGAATCTGGAACTGGATGCGCCCTATCGCTAAGACAGCCGCGCGATTCCGCGGCTGTCCGCTTTAGGCGCAGAACTCAGGTATTTGAGGGGAGCTAGAACCCGCCGATGGCCCTGCAGGCGATCGCATTTTACTTGCTGGCGGCCGTGACCGTCCTCGCGGGGTTCGCCGTCGTTTCGGCGCGAAACCCCGTGCACTCGGTCCTGTGGCTGATCCTGGCCTTCTTCTCGGCGGCCGGGCTCTTCGTGCTCATGGGCGCGGAGTTCATCGCCATGCTCCTCGTCGTCGTCTACGTCGGCGCGGTCGCGGTGCTGTTCCTCTTCGTCGTCATGATGCTGGACGTCGACTTCGCCGCTCTGCGGCAGGGCTTCGCCCGCTACATGCCGATCGGCCTGCTCGTCGCCGGCCTGCTGGCGCTCGAGATGATCATGGTCTCGACGACCGTGGCCACGCGCGGCGCGGCGGCTGCCAATGCGGCGCCGAACGCTTCCGGACACGGTTCGGACCTGCCCAACGCCGAGGCGATCGGGCGGCTGCTCTATACGGACTACGTCTATTTCTTCCAGGCCGCCGGTCTGGTGCTGCTGGTGGCCATGATCGGGGCCATCGTGCTGACCCTGCGCCATAAGCCGGGCGTGCGCCGTCAGGTGATCGCCGACCAGGTGGCGCGGACCGCCAAGACCGGCATGCGCATCGTCAGCCCGAAGCCCGGGCAGGGGATCGATGGGGGGATCGACCAATGACCATCGGCCTCGCGCACTATCTGGCGGTCGCCGCCATCCTGTTCACGATCGGCGTCTTCGGCATCTTCGTGAACCGCAAGAACATCATCGTCATCCTGATGTCGATCGAGCTGATCCTGCTCGCCGTGAACATCAACCTGGTGGCGTTCTCGGTCTATCTGCACAACGTCGTCGGGCAGATCTTCGCCATGTTCGTCCTGACCGTCGCGGCGGCCGAAGCCGCTGTCGGCCTGGCGATCCTCGTGACCTTCTTCCGTAACCGCGGCGACATCGCCGTGGACGACGCCTCGATGATGAAGGGCTGATCGAACGTGGACCCCAAAGCCCTCGTCACCATCATCCTGTTCGGGCCGCTGATCGGTGCGATCGTCGCCGGTCTTGGCGGCCGCTTTATCCCGGCCAAGGCCTCGCAGGCCGTCACCACTGGTTTCCTGTTCCTGTCCGCCCTGCTGTCGTGGACGGTGTTCAGCCAGTGGACCTGGGGCGGGCTCGAGCCCTTCACCATCACCTACGCGCCGTTCATCCACGTCGGAAATTTCGTCTCGAACTGGTCGTTCCGGCTCGACGCGCTTTCGGCGGTGATGCTGGTCGTGGTGACCAGCGTCTCGTCGCTGGTGCACCTCTATTCTTGGGGCTACATGGCCGAGGATCCGCACCGCCCGCGGTTCTTCGCCTACCTGTCGCTGTTCACCTTCGCCATGCTGTCGCTGATCAGCTCGGCGGACTTCATGCAGCTGTTCTTCGGCTGGGAAGGCGTCGGCCTCGCCAGCTACCTGCTGATCGGCTTCTGGTTCAAGAAGCCGACCGCCAACGCCGCCTCGATCAAGGCCTTCGTCGTCAACCGTGTCGGCGACTTCGGCTTCGCCCTCGGCATCATGACGGTGTTCTGGGCCTTCGGGACCATCCAGTTCGCCGAGCTGTTCCCGATGATCGCCGCCAATGCCGGCCGCACCTGGGAATTCGCCGGCCAGGGCTTCCGCCTGGCGGATATCGCCTGCGTGCTGCTGTTCATCGGCGCCATGGGCAAGTCGGCGCAGTTCTTCCTGCACACCTGGCTGCCGGACGCCATGGAAGGCCCGACGCCGGTTTCGGCGCTGATCCACGCGGCGACCATGGTCACCGCCGGCGTCTACATGCTGTGCCTGCTGTCGCCGATGTTCGAGTATGCGCCGGTCGCCAAGAACATCGTCACGGTCATCGGCGCGATCACCGCCCTGTTTGCAGCCACCGTCGGCCTGACCCAGAACGACATCAAGCGGGTCATCGCCTATTCGACCTGTTCGCAGCTCGGCTACATGTTCTTCGCCGCCGGCCTGGGCGCCTATCAGGCGGCCATGTTCCACCTGTTCACCCACGCCTTCTTCAAGGCGCTGCTGTTCCTCGGCGCGGGCTCGGTGATCCACGGCATGGCGCACGAACAGGATATGCGTCGCTACGGCGCGCTCGCGAAGTTCCTGCCGGTCACCTATGCGGTCATGACCATCGGCACCATCGCCATCACCGGCCTCGGCTTCCCGGGCGTCGCCTTCGGTCTGCCGGCTCTGGAGCTCGGCTTCGCCGGCTTCTACTCGAAGGACGCGATCATCCACGCGGCCTATGAGGCGGCCGCCGCCGGCCAGGCCATCGGCTGGTTCGCCTTCATCATTGGCGTGCTCGTGGCGGGGCTGACGGCCTTCTATTCCTGGCGCCTCGCGTTCTTCACCTTCAACGGCCACGCCCGCTGGACGAGCGAAGACCTCGAGCACCACTGGCACAACCGCGATCATCACGACGATCACGCGCACGGCGCGCACAGCGATCATGCCTCGACGGCGCAGCACGAAACGCACGACGAGCCGCTGGCTGACGCCCCGGCGCATGATCACGGCCACGGCCACGGTCATGGCCACGAACACAAGCCGCACGAAAGCCCGTGGACCATGCGCCTGCCGCTGATCCTGTTGGCCATCGGCGCCATCGCCGCCGGCTTCGCCTTCCACCACCAGTTCATCGGCGAGCACAAAGCCGAGTTCTGGAAGGGCGCGATCTACAATGCCCCGGCCGCGCACGGCCCGGCGCCCGCCGGCCATGCGGAGCCGACGCACACGGCGACCGACGCGGCCCAGCAAGCCGAGGGCGCGGTTCCCCCGGCGCACGCCGAAGAGGCTGCGGCCGAAGGCCACCACGCGCCGCTGTGGGTGTTCCTGGCTCCGCTCGTCGCCTCGATCGGCGGCCTGCTGGTCGCGGCCTACGTCTACATCGTCAAGGAAGGCCTCGGGGCGCGTCTCGCGGCTCGTGGCGGGCCCGCCTACACCTTCTTCTACAACAAGTGGTTCTTCGACGAGCTGTACGACGCGACCTTCGTCCGCGCGGCGAAGTTCCTCGGCGACCTGTTCTGGAAGGGCGGCGACCAGAAGATCATCGACGGCCTTGGCCCCGATGGCGTCTCGGCCGTCTCCTATGCCGTCGGGCGTCGCACCGGCCGGCTGCAGACCGGCTTCCTGTACCACTACGCCTTCGTGATGCTGCTCGGCGTCGCTGGCCTTCTCACCTACGCCCTCTGGGCGTGGAACGCCTAAGGGGAGGGCGGAGACCATCATGACCGGCCTGCTTTCCCTCATCACCTACGCGCCGATCGTCGGCGTGGCGGGCATCCTGGTCCTGCGCCTGCTGCGCGGGTCGGAGGACGCCTCCGTGGTGAACGCCTCGAAGTGGATCGCGCTGGTCGCGACCCTGGCGACCTTCGTCCTTTCGATCCTGATGGTCGCCCAGTTCGACCCGAACGAGACCGGCTTCCAGTTCCCGGAAGAAGTTCCGTGGTTCGCCGGGATCGCCTACCGCATGGGCGTCGACGGCATCTCGGTGCTGTTCGTCCTGTTGACCGCCTTCCTGATGCCGCTCTGCATCGCCGCCTCGTGGAATTCCATCGAGAAGCGGGTGCCGGAGTACATGATCGCCTTCCTGGTCCTCGAGACCCTGGTGATCGGCGTCTTCTGCGCGCTCGATATCGTCCTGTTCTACGTGTTCTTCGAATTCGGCCTGGTGCCGATGTTCCTGATCATCGGCATCTGGGGCGGCGCGCGGCGGGTCTATGCGGCGTTCAAGTTCTTCCTCTACACGCTGTTTGGCTCGGTGCTGATGCTCGCCGCCATCCTGGCGATGATCAACATCGCCGGCACCAGCTCGATCCCCGAGCTGATGACCTACGACTTCGGCGCCGACGTGCAGACCTGGCTGTGGCTGGCCTTCTTCGCCTCCTTCGCGGTGAAGATGCCGATGTGGCCGGTCCATACGTGGCTGCCCGACGCCCACGTCGAGGCGCCCACCGCGGGCTCGGTGATCCTGGCCGGCATCCTGCTGAAGATGGGCGGCTACGGCTTCATGCGGTTCAGCCTGCCGATGTTCCCGGACGCCTCGGCGATGTTCACGCCGCTGGTCTTCGCGCTCAGTGTCGTCGCCATCGTCTACACCTCGCTGGTCGCCTTCCGGCAGACCGACATCAAGAAGCTGATCGCCTATTCGTCGGTCGCCCACATGGGCTTCGTGACCATGGGCATCTTCTCCGGCAACGCCGCCGGCGAGCAGGGCGCCCTGTTCCAGATGATCAGCCACGGGGTGATCTCCGGCGCGCTCTTCCTCTGCGTCGGCGTCGTCTACGACCGGATGCACACCCGGGAGATCGCCTTCTACGGCGGCCTGGTGAACCGCATGCCGTGGTACGCGGCGGTCTTCCTGCTGTTCACCATGGGCAACGTCGGCCTGCCGGGGACCTCAGGCTTCGTCGGCGAGATTCTGACCATGACCGGGGCCTATGAGGCCTCGACCTGGACCGCCATCGTCGCGGCGACCGGGGTGATCCTTTCCGCGATGTACGCCCTGACCCTCTACCGCCGGGTCGTGTTCGGGGAGCTCACGAACCCCAAGCTCGCGGCGATCGAGGACCTGGACTGGCGCGAGTGGGCGATCTTCGTCCCGCTGATCCTCTCCACCCTCTTTCTCGGTGTTCAGCCGAACGCCGTCTTCCACTTCACTGAGGCCTCGGTCGACCAGCTTGTGACGGTCTACCGGGCGGCCATCGGGGGCTGAGCCTTAAAGATGACGTTCTCCGCCGACATCGGCCTTGCCTTCCCCGAGCTGATCCTCGCCGTCGCCGCCCTGGCGCTGCTGGTCTGGGGCGCGTTCGCGCCGCGCATGACCACGGCGCTGAGCGCTGCGGCCATCGTCGCCCTGCTGGGCGCCGCCTTCGCCTCGGCCACCGGCCCGTTCGGCCGCGCTTTCGCTGGCGGGCTGATCTCCGACGAGGCCGCGACCTTCGCCAAGGTTGCGATCTACATCGCCTCGGCCATCGCCATCCCGCTCGGCCAGCGCTGGTTCGAGCGGCGCGGCGTGCGCAACTTCGAATTCCCGGTCCTGATCCTGCTCGCCGCCCTCGGCATGGGCATGATGGCCTCGGCCGGCGACCTGATCTCGCTCTACGTCGGCGTCGAGCTGCACTCCCTGGCGCTCTACGTCCTGGCCGCCATGCACCGCGACGACGGCAAGGCCTCGGAGGCCGGCCTGAAGTACTTCGTGCTCGGCGCTCTGTCGTCCGGCCTGCTGCTCTACGGATCCAGCCTGATCTACGGCTTCGCCGGTTCGACGGTGTTCTCGGAGATCGCCGTGGTCGCGCAGAACGGCGCCAACACCGGCCTGCTGTTCGGCCTCGTGTTCCTGATCTGCGGCCTGGCGTTCAAGGTCTCGGCCGCGCCGTTCCACATGTGGACGCCGGACGTCTACGAAGGCGCGCCGACCCCGGTCGTCGCCTTCTTCGCCGCCGCACCGAAGCTCGCCGCCATGGTGCTGTTCGCCCGCGTCCTGGCCGAAGGCTTCGCCGGCGCCGTTCCGCAGTGGCAGCAGGTGCTGGTCGTCATCGCCCTGATCTCGATCTTCGTCGGCGCCTTCGCGGGCCTGGCGCAGAAGAACCTCAAGCGCCTGTGGGCCTACTCGTCGATCGCCAACATCGGCTACGCCGTCCTCGGCCTCGCCGCCGGCACCGGCGAGGGCATGCAGGGCATGCTGATGTTCATGATCCTCTACATGATCGACGTCACTGGCTTCTTCGCCTGCCTCGCGGCCCTGTCGCGCCAGGGGCGGCCGATGGAAACGATCGAGGACATGGCCGGCCTCATCAAGGAACAGCCGGGCATCGCCCTGGCCATGACCGCCTTCTCGCTGTCGGCGCTCGGCCTGCCGCCGTTCTCCGGCTTCTGGGCGAAGGTCTACGTCTTCCGCGCCGCCCTCGACGCCGGCCTTGTCTGGGCGGCCGTCGCCGGCCTCGTCGGCTCGGTTGTCGCCGCCTTCTACTACCTGCGCCTGCTGAAGGTGATGTGGTTCGACGCGGCCTCCGCCGCCACGGACAAGCCGGCGCCTGAGGCGCGGGTCATCGCCCTGGCCATGGCGGTGTTCTCGTTCCCGATCGTCCTCGTCGCCCTGACCTGGCTCGACCCGCTGGCCGCCCGTGCGGCCGCCGCGTTTGGTCTCGCCTGACGTTGACGACCCACCCGCCCGTCGACGCGTACGACGAGCTGGACTCCACCAATGCCGAGGCCCGTCGCCGGGCCGAGGCGGGGCGGGGCGGGCCGGTCTGGATCACCGCCGCCGTGCAGACCGCCGGCCGCGGTCGCCGCGGCCGCAATTGGGCGAGTCCCTCGGGCAACCTCGCCGCCACCCTGCTGACCACCACCGACGCCCCTCCGGCTGTGGCGGCGCAGCTCTCCTTCGTCGCCGCGTTAGCCGCCGCCGACCTCGTCGACACCTGCCTGGGTGAGGGCGCAGCCCAGCTCAAATGGCCCAACGACGTGCTGGTCCACGGCCGCAAGGCGGTCGGCGTGCTGATCGAATCCGGCGCGCGGTCCGACGGCCGCCTGTGGCTCGCCGTCGGCGTCGGCGTGAACCTCGCCGTCGCTCCGGACGACACCGAGCGCCCGGCCACGGCGCTCGCCGACCACATGGCCGCCCCGCCGCCGGGCGCCCTCGACGCCCTCGACATCCTGGCGACCCGTTTCGAGATCTGGCGCCAGGTCTGGGAACAGGACGGCTTCGCCCCCATATCCCGCGCCTGGACGGCCCGCGCTCACGGTCTCGGCGGCCGCTGCGAGGCCCGCCTGCCGGACCGCACCCTCTTTGGTGTCGCCGACGGGCTAGACGAGGAGGGCGCCTTGCGGCTCAGGCAGGACGATGGGACTCTCGTCCGCATCACGGCCGGCGACGTCTTCTTTGGAGGCTCTTGAGCGTGCTGCTGGCCATCGAACAGGGCAACACCAACACCCTCTTTGCCGTGCATGACGGCGAGCGGTGGATCGCCCAGTGGCGCACGGCCACCCAATCGAACCGCACGGCCGACGAATACGCCGTCTGGCTGTTGCAGCTTCTCGCCATGACCGGTCTGGCGCTCGGCGCCTTCGACGCCTGCATCATCTCCAGCGTCGTGCCGCAGTCGATCTTCAATCTGCGCAACCTCGCCCGCCGCTATCTACAGGTCGAACCGCTGGTCGTCGGCGAGAATGCCGAGCTCGGCATTCCGGTGCGGATCGACAAGCCATCTGAGGCGGGCGCCGACCGCCTGGTCAACGCCATCGGCGCGCACATCGTCTATCCGGGCGATCTGATCGTCATTGACAGCGGCACGGCCACCACCTTCGACGTCATCGCCGCCGACGGCGGGATGGAGGGCTGCGCCATCGCGCCCGGGATCAACCTCTCGATGGAGGCGTTGCACCAGGCGGCGGCGAAACTCCCGCGAGTCGCCATCCAGCGACCACGCGGCAACACCGCGATCGGCAAGGACACCGTGGCGGCCATGCAGTCCGGCGTGTTCTGGGGCTATATCGCCCTGATCGAGGGCCTCGTCGGCCGGATCAAGGCCGAGTGGGGCAAGCCCATGACCGTGATCGGCACCGGCGGCGTCGCCTCCCTGTTCCACGGCGCCACCGACGCCATCGACCATTTCGACCCCGACCTCACCATTCGCGGCCTGCTGGAGATCTGGCGCCGCAACACGAAAGTATCCTGATGCCGCGTACCCAAGCCGATGAACTCGTCTTCCTGCCGCTCGGCGGGTCGAACGAGATCGGCATGAACTTCAATCTCTATGGGTTCGGCCCGCCCGACGACCGCAAATGGGTCGTCGTCGACCTTGGTGTCACCTTCGGCGACCAGACGACGCCCGGCGTCGAGGTGATCCTGCCCGACCCCGAGTTCATCGAGCAGTACGCCGACGACATCCTCGGCATCGTCCTGACCCACGCCCATGAGGACCATATTGGCGCGGTCGCCTGGCTGTGGCCGAGGCTCAAGGCGCCGGTCTACGCAACGCCGTTCACCGCCTTCATCCTTCGCGAGAAGCTGCGCGAGGCCGACCTGCTCGACGAGGTGTCGATTACCGAGGTGCCGCTCGGCGGCTCCATCGAGCTTGGCCCGTTCAAGCTCGACCTGATCACCTTGACCCACTCGATCCCGGAGCCGAACGGCCTCGCGATCCGCACGCCGCTCGGCACCGTCCTCCACACCGGCGACTGGAAGATCGACCCCAACCCGCTGCTGGGCGATGTCACCGACGCCGCCGCCATCCGCCGCCTCGGCGACGAGGGCGTCCTGGCGATGGTCTGCGACTCGACCAACGTCTTCGTCGACGGCCACGCCGGCTCCGAGGCCGACGTCCGCGTCGCCATGACCGAGCTGATCGGCAGCCTGAAAGGCAAGGTCGCCGTCGCCTGCTTCGCCTCCAACGTCGCTCGCATGGACAGCGTAATCCGCGCCGCCGAGGCCAACGGTCGCCGCGTCTGTCTGGCCGGCCGCTCGATGCACCGCATGGCCGCCGCCGCCAAGTCGGTGGGCCTGATGCAGGACATCGCGCCGTTCGTCGACGACACCGAGGCCCGTCACCTGCCGGAGAACGCGGTCCTTTACCTCTGCACCGGCAGCCAGGGGGAACCGCGCGCCGCCCTGGCCCGCATCGCCGACGGCACCCATCCGCACGTGAAGCTGGGGGCTGGCGACAGCGTGGTCTTCTCCAGCCGCGTGATCCCCGGCAACGAGATCCCGATCCGCAATCTGCAGAACAAGCTGACCGAGAACGGGGTGCGCCTCTACACCGAACGCGACCATCCGGGCATCCACGTCTCCGGCCACCCTTGTCGCGACGAACTGGCCGAGATGTACAGCTGGGCGCGTCCTGAGATCGCCGTCCCGACCCATGGCGAGCGTCGTCACCTGATGGAACACGCCGCCTTCGCCCGTGACCTTCAGGTTCCGCAGCAGGTGACGCCGCGCAACGGCGACATGGTCCGCCTGGCTCCTGGCCGCGCGGCGGTGATCGACGAGGTCCCCTCCGGCCGGCTGTTCGTCGATGGCGGCGTCCTGACCCCCGAGAACGGCGAGGCCCTGCGCGAGCGGCGGCACGCGGCCTTCAACGGGGTTCTGGCCGTCTCCGTCGTCCTCGACGGCCGCGGCAAGGTGGTCAGCGGCCCGCAGGTCCGCGCGCTCGGCCTACCGACCGAGGACGAAGAACACCTGGACGAGGTGCTCGACGAACTGGCCGACGCGGCCGAAGACGCCATCGGCCGCCTCAAGGGGCCCGAAAAGGAACTCGACGACAGCATCGAGACCGCCATCTCGCGGACCGTGAAAAAGGCCAGCCAGCGCATCTGGGGCCGCCGCCCCGTGGTCGAGACGACAGTGCTGCGGATCTAGGGGAGGGGAAAGCCGATGGGAATCTTCACCGGCATCGCGATCTATTTCACCATCTGGTGGGTGGTGCTGTTCATGGTTCTGCCGTGGGGGATCACCAGCCATGCCCAGGCCGGCATCGACAAGGGCGACGGCGGCGACCCCGGCGCGCCGGTCGATCCCAAGCTGAAGAAGAAGTTCATGACGACCACCTGGATATCGGCGCTGCTGTGGATCGCCGTGTTCGTCGTCATCCACTTTGGCCTGGTCGAGCTCCCCGCCTTCCCGACGGACCGCTAGCGCCCGTTGCCAACCCGCGCCGGGCAGCGCTATCACCGCCGTTCGCTTCTCTCAGGGACAGATCGCCGCACATGCGCCTTTCGCGTTACTTCATGCCCACCCTGCGCGAGGCGCCGTCCGACGCCCAGATCGTCTCCCACCAACTGATGCTCCGCGCGGGCCTGATCCGGCAGGAAGCGGCCGGCATCTACGCCTGGCTGCCGCTGGGCCTGAAGGTGCTGAAGAAGATCGAGCAGGTCGTGCGCGAGGAGATGAACCGCGCGGGCGCGGTCGAGATCCTGATGCCGACGCTGCAGCTCGCCGACCTCTGGCGCGAGAGCGGTCGCTACGACGACTACGGCGAGGAGATGCTGCGCATCAAGGACCGCCACGAGCGCGACCTGCTGTACGGGCCGACGGCGGAGGAGGTCGTCACCGATATCTTCCGATCTTATGTGAAGTCCTACAAGGACTTGCCGAAGAATCTTTACAACATTCAGTGGAAGTTCCGCGACGAGCGCCGGCCCCGCTTCGGGGTCATGCGCGGCCGCGAGTTCCTGATGAAGGACGCCTATTCGTTCGACATCGACGAGGTCGCCGCCCGTCGGGCCTACAACCGGATGTTCCTGGCCTACCTCAACGTCTATTCGCGCCTCGGCCTAAAGGCGATCCCGGTCCGCGCCGACACCGGCCCGATCGGCGGCGACCTCTCCCACGAGTTCATCATCCTGGCCGAGACCGGCGAGAGCGAGGTCTTCGCCCACCGCGACCTCGTCGAAATGGCCGCGCCCGGCCACGACCTCGACTGGGAGGGCGACCTCCAGCCGCTGGTCGAGCAGCGCACCCGCCTCTACGCCGCCTCCGACGAGATGCACGATCAGGCGCGCTTCGAAGCCGAAGCCCCCGAGGACAAGCGGATGACGGCGCGCGGCATCGAAGTCGGCCACATCTTCTATTTCGGCGACAAGTACTCGAAGCCGATGAAGGCCACCGTCACAGGCCCCGATGGCAAGGACGTGCCGGTCCAGATGGGCTCCTATGGCGTCGGCGTCTCGCGGCTCGTGGGTGCGATCATCGAGGCCAGTCACGACGAGGGCGGGATCATCTGGCCCGACAGTGTCGCCCCCTTCGGCGCGGCCGTCGTCAATCTGCGCCCTGGCGAGGCCACCGTCGACGAGGTCGCCGAGCAGGCCTACCAGGCGCTGGCCGACCGCGGAAAGGAGCCCTGCCTCGATGACCGTGACGACCGGCCGGGCGCCAAGTTCGCCAGCCTCGACCTCGTCGGCGTGCCCTGGCAGCTCATCGTCGGTCCGAAGGGGGTCGGCGAGGGCACGGTGGAGATCAAGCGCCGGGCGACCGGCGAGCGCCACACCCTGCCGCTCGACCAGGCCCTGAAGGCGATCTGCGCCTGATGGCGAGCGCGACCCCCACGCCGACTGCCGGCGGCCGCGCGCCGCCGTTCGGCCTCTGGGAGCGCATGCTGGCGAGCCGCTACCTGCGCGCCAAGCGCAGCCAGGGCGGCGTCGCCCTGATCTCGGTCATCAGCTTCATCGGCATCATGCTGGCCGTCGCGACCCTGATCATCGTGATGAGCGTCATGAACGGCTTCCGGACGGAGCTGCTCAGCCTGAACCTCGGCTTCAACGGCCACCTGTTCGTCACCGGCCCGATCCTGGACGAGGCCAGCCGCGACGCCGCCGTCGCCCGCATCCGCCAGGTGCCCGGCGTCGTCCAGGCGGCCCCGATCATTGAAGCCCAGGCCATCGCCATGGGGCCGAACCAGGTCTCCGGCGCCATCGTTCGCGGCGTCGCCCCACGGGACCTCGCCGCCTTGACCATCGTCTCCGGCAACCTCAAGGGCGGCTCGCTGCGCGACTTCGGGGCGGGGGAGTATGGCGGCGAGACCGTCATCGTCGGCGAGCGTCTGGCCCAGATGCTCGGCGTCCGCCCCGGCGATCCGCTGACCCTGATCTCCCCCAGCGGCGCGGCCACCGCCTTCGGCAGCGCCGTGCAGGAAAAGTCCTACGTCGTCGGGGCCACCTTCAGCGTCGGCATGAGCCAGTTCGATCAGGCCTTCATCTACATGCCCTTCGAGCAGGCTCAGCTGTTCTTCGGTCGCGAAGGCTCCGCCGACGTCATCGAAATCAAGGTCCAGGAGCCCGACCAGGCCGCCCGCCTGAAGCCGGCGGTTCACAAGGCCGCCGGCCCGCTGGCCCTCGTCTCCGACTGGACCCAGCGGGACAGCTCGTTCTGGGGCGCGCTGCAGGTCGAGCGCAACGTCATGCGCCTGATCCTGATGTTGCTGGTCGCCATCGCGGCGATGAACATCATCTCCGGCCTCGTCATGTTGGTGAAGAACAAGGGCCGGGACATCGCCATCCTGCGCACCATGGGGGCGGGGCAGGGGTCGGTGCTGCGCATCTTCTTCATGGCCGGCGCCTCGATCGGCGTGCTCGGCACCCTGGCCGGGCTCGGCCTCGGCGTCCTCTTCTGCACCTACATCGCCGAGATTCAGCGGGCGGTGGAATGGGCGACCGGGCAGGCGGTGTTCTCGTCCGACGTCTACTTCCTCTCCAGCATCCCGGCCGACATCGACCCGAAGGAGGTGGCGATCATCACCTTCTGGGCCCTGGCCATGAGCTTCCTCGCCACCCTGCCGCCGGCCTGGCGGGCCTCGCGCCTCGATCCGGTGGAGGCGCTCCGCTATGAGTGACCTCGTCCTGTCGATCCGTGGCCTGGAGCGCACCTACGAAACCGCCGCGGGCGGCCTCAGCGTGCTCCGTGGCGTCGACCTCGACCTGAGGGCCGGCGAGATCGTCGGCCTGATCGGGCCCTCGGGCTCAGGCAAGTCCTCACTGCTGCACGCGGCCGGCCTGCTGGAGCATCCCAATGCGGGGCGCATCACCGTGCTCGGCCAGGACTGCACCGACCTGTCCGACCGGCAGCGCAGCCGCGTGCGCCTGGCCACTGTCGGCTTCGTCTACCAGTTCCACCACCTGCTGCCGGAGTTCTCGGCCCTCGACAACGTCGCCCTGCCGCAGATGATCGCCGGCAAGAGTCACAAGGCCGCGCAGGACCGCGCCCGCGCCCTGCTGGGCGAACTCGGCCTGTCCGCCCGGATCGGCCACCAGCCCGCCCAGCTCTCCGGCGGCGAACAACAGCGCGTCGCCATCGCCCGAGCGCTCGCCAATTCGCCGCGCCTGCTGCTGGCCGACGAGCCGACCGGCAACCTCGACCCGACCACCTCCGGCGCGGTGTTCGAGAACCTTTACGCCCTGGCCCGCCGCGAGGGCGTCGCCGCCCTCGTCGCCACCCACAACCTCGAGCTCGCCCGGCACATGGACCGGGTGTTCGCTCTGAAGGACGGCCATCTGGAGGAACAGCCGCGCTGAGCGCCGCTGGACGGCGCCGGCGGCCCCGCTAGAGTGCTCCCAACAGTGAGGGGGGACTCCGCAATGACGATCCGCACCGCGACGGCCGTTGCCGCGCTCGCCCTGGTCATGGCTTTTCCGGCAGCCGCTCAAGCGCCGGCCCCCGCCACCGTCATCCATGCCGGCGCCCTGCTGGCGCGCCCGGGTCAGACGCCCGCCGGGCCCTCCACGATCGTCATCCGCGGCGGCAGGATCGAGGCGGTTCACGCCGGCCTTCGCGATCCGGCCGCCGCCGGCGCGCCGGGCGCGAAGGTCGTCGACCTGAGCGACCAGTTCGTCCTGCCCGGGCTGATCGACCTGCACGTCCACCTGTTCAACGACGACGACAAGATGCGCTCGCGGCTCGAGGCGGTGAACCGCGACATCGAGGACCAGATGGTCATCGGCGTCGACAACGCCCGCCGCACGTTGGAGGCCGGCTTCACGACCGTGCGCGACCTCGGAAGCGAGGCCCGCAGCATCACCGCTCTGCGCGAGGGCATCAACAACGGGCTGCTGCCTGGCCCCGGCATCGTGCCCGCCGGCCGGGCGATCTCGATCACGGCCGGTCACGGCGACCCGGCCAACAACCTCAACCGCGACCTGACCGAGGCCGCCCAGGCCCACGCAACCAACGTCTGCGACGGTCCGGAGGACTGCCGCCGCGCCGTGCGCGCCCAGATCAGCCAGGGCGCCGAGGTGATCAAGTTCATGGCCACGGGCGGCGTCAATTCCAACATCGCCGGCGGCCTCGGCCGCCAGATGTTCGACGACGAGATGAAGGCGATCGTCGACACCGCCCACATGTTCGGCCGCAAGGTCGCGGCCCACGCCCACGGCGCCGACGGCATCGCCGCCGCCCTGAACGCCGGCGTCGACACCATCGAGCACGGCACTTTCGGCGACAAGGAGACCGACGCGCTCTTCAAGAAGACCGGCGCCTGGTACGTGCCGACCATGGTCGCCCCGCGCGCCGCCCTGGCTCAGGCGCGGGCGGGCGCCCGCTCGCGCAACACCCTGGAGAAGGCGGAGATCACCGCCCGCACCGCCTTCGACAACTACAAGCGCGCCATCGCTGCTGGCGTGAAGATCGCCTTCGGCACCGACAGCGGCGTCTCCGACCACGGCAAGAACGGCGAGGAGTTCGGCCTCATGGTCCAATCCGGCATGACCCCGGCGGCGGCGATCCGCGCCGCCACCGTCGACGCCGCCGAAGCGCTCGGCCGCTCGCAAACCCTCGGATCCATCGAGCCGGGCAAGGACGCCGACATCGTCGCCGTCGCCTCGAGCCCGCTGGCGGACGTCACCCAGTTGGAGCGGCCGACGTTCGTCATGAAAAGCGGCGTCGTCTTCAAACTCCGCGGCGAGCGTCAGGCGTTCCCGCCGCTGGACCGTCGCTGAGCTCGCTCAGAACGTCGTCGATCCGTCCTCGCCGATGATGCACTGCGGATTCCAGGCGACTTCCCAGCTGTGGCCGTCCGGGTCGGTGAAGTAGCCCGAATAGCCGCCCCAGAACACGTCCTCGGGCGCCTTCGTCGCCACGGCGCCCGCCGCTAGGGCCTGGGCGAAGGTCGCATCGACGTCCGCCTTCGATCGCTCGTTGATCGCCAGGGTGATCCCGCTGAACCGCCCATCCACTGGCCGCCGGGCGTCCTCGCCCAAATCCTCGCGCCCGAAGAGGGCCAGCCCGAACCCGGGCAGCTGGTAGAAGCACACGCCCTCCAACGCCTGCCGCGGCGTCCAGCCCAGCCCCGCCTCGTAGAACCGCCGCGCCCGCGCCAGGTCGTCGACCCCGAGGGTGATCAGTGAGAGACGTTGTTCCATGGGTTCAATCTCCGGCGGGGCTCGGCGCATAGGACGGCGCCCCGGCCGGAAAGGCGAGGGCGCTTCCGGCTAGTTGTGGATCGCCGAGCTGATCGCTCGCGCCACCTTGGCGATGTCGACCGGCTTCTCGCATCGCGCGATCTTGGCGAACCGTGGCGGGATGGCCGTCGGGTCATATCCTGTCGTGAACACCATCGGCACGCCGCGGGCGACCAGCAGGTCGGCGGCCGGATAGGCGCTGTCGCCGCCGAGGTTGACGTCCAGCACCGCCCCGTCAATGCGTGGCTCGGCGCGGATCAGGTCTAACGCGTCCTCAAGGTAACCCACCGGCCCGAGCACGACCGCTTCCGCATTCTCCAGCTCGGCGCGCAACTCCTCTGCGAGCATGTACTCGTCCTCGACGACGAGCACGCGACAGGCCCGCAAACTCCATTCGTCGCTGCTGCGCTCAGGCATGGGTCGCCTCCGCCCCGCTGCTCTCGGAGACGGGGATGGAAATCGTGCAGTGGACGCCATCCGGCATGAATTGATACGCCGTTCGCGCTCTTAACTGATAGGGCAGGGCCCGTTCGATCAACTCCCGCCCTTCGCCCGACCCCGCCGGCGGCGCGTCGGCGGTTGGCATGGCGACACCACGTTCCCGCCAGTCGATGTGCAGCCAAGGCTTGCCGCCTTCGCCTTCCCGCTCGTACGTCCAGGTCACCGCCAATCGCCCGCCGGCGGCGCCCAGGGCGCCGTACTTCACCGCATTGGTCGAAAGTTCGTGTAGCGCCATTGCCAGCATCTGCACGGTCGATGAGCGTAGCCGCACGCCAGCCGGCCCGCTCAGAGTCACCCGCTCCGACCCCCCGTCCATGGCCGAAAGTTCGGTGTGGATCAGTTCGTCGAAGGTCACTCGGTCGAGGTCATTCAGTCTCGACAGCAGGCCTTGGACCCGCGACAGCGCGTCCAAGCGGTCGCGGAACCGTGCCCGAAAATCGGCGAGGTCGTCGCTTGCGCGGGCGGTCTTGTCGGCCATCGAGCGGACAACCCCCATCAGGTTGCGCGTCCGGTGCTGCAACTCGGCCACCAGCACGGTCTGCCGCTCCTCCCACTCCCGTCGGTCGGTCGTGTCGACCATGGCGCCAATCATCCGCACCGGCGCGCCGTCGTGGTCGTAGAAGAACCGGCCGCGACCGTAGAGCCAGTGGACCGATCCGTCCGGATGGACGACGCGAAACTCCTGTACGTACTCCTCGTGAGCGGCCATCGCCCGGCGCAGCGCTTCCTCGGCGCGGGGACGGTCGTCCGGATGAATGCGGGCGCTCCACGCCTCGTAGCTGGGGCGGACCTCGCCGACGCGATAGCCCTCCATCCGGAAATGCTCGTCCGACCAGTGAACCTCCCCGGTGAGGACGTTCCAGTCCCACAGGCCGAGCCGCCCGACTTGGACCGCACTGCGCAGTCGCTCTTCGCTGCGCTCGGTCAGGTCGTGGGCCAGCTTGGCGTCGGTGATATCTTTGCCGATGCCGCCGATCCGCGTTACTCGCCCCTCGGCGTCGGCGATCGGAAAGTCGGTGTTGCGCAGCCAGCGGATCTTCCCGTCCCTTGGCCGCCGGACGCGATACTCGAACGTCAGGTGCTCGCCGGCGCGGACCCGGTCGATTGCCGCGTCGGCGTGCGCGCGGTCTTCCGGCACGATCAACTCCAGCCAGCTGCGATAGTTGTCGCCGGACAGCGCCTCCTCGCGGCCGAGCCCATAGATCGCCTCGAAGGCCGGCGTCAGATATTGCCATTGCAGCTTCTCGGCGTCCCTGATCCACAGCACGTCCTGCGACGCCTCGCCGAATTGGCGCAGACGCTCCTCGCTCTCGCGCAGAGCCTCCGCGTCGTGGTGGCGCTGCGTGATGTCGCTGCCTGCTCCGAACCACTCGGTGATCTCGCCATCGGGGCCGAGCAAAGGGACGGCCCGGGAAAGCACCCACCCTGTGCTCCCATCAGCCAGCCGCACCCGGTGCTCCAACTCGAAAAGGGACTTGGTGCGGATGGCTCGGTCGATTGCAGCTGAAACCGCCGGCAGGTCCTCCGAAGGAATGTACTTCTCAACCCAGTCTTTGATGGGCTCGGAGGTCTCGGCCAGCGTCTGGCTGTCGAGCTGGTACATCAGCCGCCAGTCCGCGCTCATGCGGTAGACCGAATAGGTGCCGGCGGTCACCAGCGCCCGGAACTTCTCCTCACTAGCCCGCAGCGCTTCGCCGCCCCGCTTCTCCGCGTCGATGTCGTGGATGACGCTGATCAACCCATTCAATCCGCCCTCGCTGTCGCGGGTCGGCACAACGGAAACCCTGGTCCAAACCTCACGTCCGTCGTGGTCGATGAAGAGCATGTCCTGGCCGGGGACAACGGTCTCGCCCCTCAACCCTCTGGCTCCCGGGAAATCCTGGGGGGCGAGAGGATTGCCCCCGGCGTCCCAAGCGCGCCAGCGGGGCGCCTGCCCGCCGTCGTGCGACGAAAGCAGGCCTTCGGGCAGGTATCGGCGATACCCCTCGTTGGCCAGCACAGCCTTGCCGGTGTTGTCGATCACCGCGATCCCAATCGGCGCGCTCTCGAACGTCGCCGCAAGGCGCACCTCGCTCTCGCGTATGGAGGCCTGCAGACGCTTCTGTTCGGTGACGTCGGGATGCGCCCCGACCAGGCGCACGGGCTTGCCCGAGGCGTCGCGCTCGATGTCGGCGCGGGCGTGGATCCAACGTACTTCGCCATCGGACGGGCGGATGATGCGGTATTCGTTCTCGTAGATCGACGCGCCGCCGCCGAGGCTCGCTAACAGCGCATGCTCAGCGCGATTGCGATCCTCCGGATGCACCCGCGCGAGCCAGTCCTGGTGACTTTCCACCGGCTGCGCATCCGGCAGGCCGTGTATCCGCAGGTATTCCGGCGACCGGCGGCTGCTCAGTCCGTCGGTCACATCGATATCGAGGCCCCCGACCTGGCCGATACGTTGAACGCGGGCGAGGTCTGCCTCGCGCTGACGCAGCGCTGTCTCGGCCGCCGCCCGTTCCGTGACATCGTCGAAGAGCTCGACAAGGCGGTCGCCGCCCAGGGGATGCACATGAAGTTCGAAAGTGCGCTCAAGCGCCGCGAACACATGCTCCAGCCGCTCGGGGCGGCCCGTATCCACGATCCGGGCGAACGCTTCGGTCCACCAGGGCTCAAGGTTTGGGAACAGCTCGCTTGCCCGTCGTCCCTCAGCTGCGGAGATTGGCATCCCGAACAGCTGCTCGAATGCCGGGTTGAACTTCAGGTAGAACTGATCGACCGCCCGGCCCGCAGCGTCGCGGACCAGCTCAAGCTCGCAATAGCCCTGGCCCATGGTCTCGAAGACCGACCGGTAACGCGCCTCGCTTACCCGAAGGGCCGCCAGCTCTGCGTGAATGTCGTCGGTCGCAGCAAGCTCGGTCATCGGGGTAGGTGTCCTGAGCGCCTGAACTACAACGCATCACCCTGATCTTCGACTTGCGCCATCTCTTTTGTCGGATTCGAGCCGGCGAGAGCTTCAACGTCGTCGTGAGAACATCTGGCCATCTTCCAGACGATCGGCGCTTACATTTGCGTTATGCGGCCCGGCGGATCTCCGCGTCGACGATTCGCTGCAGGGCCACATAGTCGGTCTTGCCGGTGCCCAGCACCGGGATCTCCGGCACCCGGATGATCTTGCGCGGCACGGCGATCTCCGGCGCGCCGACCTTCTGGGCGTGGGTCAGCATCGGTTGGGCGTCGGCGTCGCGGCGGTCGGTCACCAGGATCAGCCGCTCCCCCTTCTTCGGGTCGGGCAGGGCGACCACGGCGTGCCGCCCCTCCGGCCAGACCGCCGCCGCCAGGTCCTCGGCGGCGGTCAGCGAGACCATCTCGCCGCCGACCTTCGCGAAGCGTTTCACCCGCCCGAGGATCTTCACCCAGCCGTCGTCGCCGATCGACACCACGTCGCCGGTGTCGTGCCAGCCGCCGGGCGGCTCCTCGATCACGCCGCTGGGGTGCAGGTAGCCGACCATCACGTTCGGCCCGCGGACGAACAGCTTGCCGCCGCCAGGGATGCCCTCGACGGGCTCCAGCCGCGTTTCGACGCCGGGCAGCAGACCGCCCACCGTGCCGCGGCGGTTGTCGTCCGGCTTGTTGACGGCGATCACCGGCGCCGCCTCGGTCGCGCCATAGCCTTCCAGCAGCGGGATCGGGCCGAACTTCTCGGCGATCAGATTGTGGGTCTCGTCCCGCACCTTCTCGGCTCCGCAGACGACGAACTGCAGGCCCGATAGGTCGCCGGGCTCCGCCGCCCGGGCGTACTGGTTGACGAAGGTGTCGGTGGCCAGCAGCACCGAGGCGCCGGTGTCCTTGACCAGCGGCGGGATCTGCCGCGTGTGCAGCGGCGAGGGATATTCGAAGGCCTTCATCCCCGTCAGCAGCGGCAGCAGCACCCCGCCGGTGAGGCCGAAGACATGGAAGATCGGCAGCGGGTTGAAGAACACCCAGTCCGGATCGAGTGCGATGTGGGCGGCGATCTGCCGGCAGTTGGCCACCAGGTTCGACTGACTCAGCACCACGCCGCGCGGTGCGCCATAGCTGCCGGAGGTGAAAAGGATGACGCCGGGGTCTTCGGGCCGGGTCGGCGTGCGGAACCGGCGGGGCATCGCCCCGGCGGCGAGCGCGTACAGCCGGTCGGCCGGGCCGATCTTCTGCCGGACGTCCTCGAGGTAGGTGACGGTGGCGATCTGCTCCAGCGCATCCACGAGGTCGTGCAGCTTGCCCTGCTCGACGAAGCGGTGAGAGGTCAGGACGCGTTTGACCCCCGCGGCCTCGCAGGCGCCCCTCAGGTTGCGGATGCCGGAGGTGAAGTTCAGCATCGTCGGCGTGCGGCCGAAGGCGTGCAGCGCGAAGAACGTCACCACCCCGCCGACGCTGGCCGGCAGCATCACCCCGACCCGCTCACCCGGCTGCGTCATGCCGGCGATCTTGCGGCCCAGGGCGAAGGCGGCCCGGATCAGGTCGCGGTAGGAGAGGGCGCGCCGCTCGTGGTCCTCCAGGATCGGCTTCTTCGGGCCATACGTCCGGCTGGCTTCGACGAGGGCGTCGAAGAGCGGGGTGCGAGTGTCTTCGATCTCGAAGTTGGCCGGCAACAGGCGCGCCTCCCAAACGCTGCGGGGCGGGGACCCTAACCTTGGGGAAAGCGCCTGAAAAGCGCAGCCCGTTCCCTAGCCGAGGCCGTAGACCACGCAGGCCCGCTCCTCCAGGCGCAGCATCGGCGGCTGCAGCGGCAGTTGGACGGCGCTCGGGTCGAGCCCTGCGCTCCCCCGCCCTTCCACCGACGGGACGGGCAGGGGCGGGATGGGCGGCGGCGGCGGCGGCGCGGCGACGCGCTGCGCTGTCACGGTGATGTCGTCGTAGCTCTGGGGGGCGCCGGCGACCAGGACGTCGACCATGCAGGCCCGGCCGGTCGGATCGATCAGGCGCACGCCGCCGAGCTGGGCCCCAGCGGCCTCGGTCGCCAGCAGGGCCCGCCGGCGGGCGTCGGCGACGGCCAGCTTGGACATTTGCGTGCGGGTCTCGTTCTCGGCCTCGAGGCGGAACCGCATCCCCTGGGTAGAGGTCGGCTTTGCCGCCATCAGCGTCGCATAGACCCGCTCGGCCAGGCGCACGTCGCGGATCTCGACATTCACGTGCGCGACCACCTGATAGCGCTCGATCTTGTCGGCTCGCTGGTTCTCGTTCACCTCGCCCTGGCGGTCGCGGTACTGGTCATAGAGCGGCTGGATGCGGAAGGTGGTCTCGACCCGCACCTTGTCGGCGCCGTAGGCCGATAGCGCCTCGCCCAGCGCCCGGACCTTCTGCACGGCCGCCCGCTGGGCGTCCGCTGAATCCCGCTCCACGGCGTCGTAGGTCGCCGAGGTCGCCGCCCGGTTGGCCTGGATTTCCGTCCACACATAGCCGGTAGAGGCGATGATCGGCTTGTCCATCCACCAGGGCGCCAGGCCGTAGCGCGGCGGAGCTGAGGCGGGTGTTTGGGCGCTCGCGGCAGTGGCGAGGACGGAGGCGAGAACGGTCGTCACGGCAGCGCGCATGGAGGCTCCAGTTTCGCTCGTCCCCCAGCGGACGCTAGCGTCGCCACGCCCCGTCGTCACGCGTCTCTGCGCCGCATTTCACCTCCGCGCTTGATCCGCGGGCCGCAACGAACGATCTAGGGCCCATGGCCGTGGTCATCGACACCGTGGGCGGCGTCCGCCCCCGTCACCCCGAGAAGCAGAACCGCCCCGACACGCCCGTGCTGCGCAAGCCTGAGTGGTTGCGCGTCCGCGCGCCGGGCTCGGCCGGCTACAACGCCACGCGCCAGATCGTGAAGGACAACCGGCTGGTCACGGTCTGCGAAGAGGCGGCCTGTCCGAACATCGGCGAGTGCTGGACCAAGAGCCACGCCACCATGATGATCATGGGCGAGGTCTGCACCCGCGCCTGCGCCTTCTGCAACGTCGCCACCGGTCGCCCCGACGCCCTCGACCCGACCGAACCCGCCCGGGTCGCGGACGCCGTCGCCAAGATGGGGCTAAAGCACGTCGTCATCACCTCGGTGGACCGCGACGACCTCGCCGACGGCGGCGCGGCGCACTTCGCCGCCGTGGTTCGCGCCATCCGCGCCGCCTCGCCCGCGACCACCATCGAGATCCTGACGCCGGACTTCCTGCGCAAGCCGGCGGCGGCTGCCGAGCTGGTGATCGACGCCAAACCCGACGTCTTCAACCACAACCTCGAGACCGTCCCGCGGCTCTACCTCTCGATCCGGCCGGGCGCCCGCTACTACCACTCCCTGCGCCTTCTGGAGCGCGTCAAGGAACGCGACCCGGCCCAGTTCACCAAGTCCGGCCTGATGGTCGGGCTCGGCGAGGCGAAGGAAGAGGTCATGCAGGTGATGGACGACATGCGCTCGGCGGGCGTCGACTTCATCACCATCGGCCAGTACCTGCAGCCGACCCGCAAGCACGCCGCCGTCGACCGCTTCGTCCACCCCGACGAGTTCCGGGCGCTTGAGGAGATCGCCCGCGCCAAAGGCTTCCTGATGGTCTCGGCGAGCCCCTTGACCCGCTCCTCGCACCACGCCGGCGAGGATTTCGCCCGGCTCCAGGCGGCTCGTCGTGCGCTCGAAGGCTGCGCACGCGAAGGCCGTGCGCTGGAAGGCGCCGCCTGACCACCCGTGCGCCATCACGTCTCAAAACAGCTGCCCTATACGCCGGACCAGCTCTTCGCCCTGGTCGGCGACGTCGAGCGCTATCCCGAGTTCGTGCCGTGGATCACTGGGCTGCGGACGTGGAATCCGCGGGGCCTGGGGGAGGGGATCGACGCCGTCGACGCCGAAGCCAGCGTCGGCTTCTCCTTCCTGAAGGAACGCTTCGCCACCCGCGTGCGACGCGACGCAAAGGAGCGGCGGATCGACGTCAGCCTGCTTTCAGGCCCGTTTCGCAAGCTCGCCAACCGCTGGCGTTTCCTTGACGCCGGCCATGGCTGCACGCGGATCGACTTCGACATCGACTTCCAGTTCAAGTCGCGCCTGCTCGAAGCTCTGCTGGCCGCGAACTTCAGTCACGCTGTCGACCGCCTGATGACCTGTTTCGAGGCCCGGGCGAAGGCGCTGTATGGCTCCGCAACTCCTCCTCCTCCGGAGGGCGACAGTTCAGTTCAGGCGATCCCGTAGCATCTGAAGCGCCGCCGCCACGGCCGCCAGCTGCACGCCCTCGCGCGTCGGCTCCGTGAACCGCCAAGGCCGGTGCGCCACCTCGCCGCGACCTGCCGTGGCGATGTGCACCGTTCCAACCGGCTTCTCCGCCGATCCGCCGCCCGGTCCGGCGATCCCGGTGATCGCCACCGCGAGCCGGCCGTTCGTCGCCGCGCCGGCCGCCATCGCCCTCGCCACCGGCTCCGAGACTGCGCCGTGCGCCGCGATCAGTTCGACGGGCACGCCGAGTAGGTCGCTTTTCGCCTCGTTCGAATAGGTCACGAGGCCCCGGTCGAAGACGTCCGACGCGCCCGACACCGAACAGATCGCCGCCGCCACCAGCCCGCCCGTGCAGCTCTCGGCGGTGACGATCCGCGCCTGGCGGGCGCGCGCCGCTTCGATCAGGCCGGCGGCGAGCGCGGTGACATCAGGCGGAAACATCGGCGTACTGCTCTTCGATTGGGACTAGGCGGAACGGCCAAGCCGAACCAACATCCCAGAACAGCATCCGGGGCGTCGCAGATTCAAGGCCGAACCACATGACCACGCTCGCGGCCTCGCGGACCGGCGTCCGGCCGCCGGCGGCCCTGTTCGCCCTGACGGTGTTCTTCAGCGCCTCGCTGGTATTCCTGGTCCAGCCGATGGTCGCCAAGCTGGTTCTGCCCCTGCTGGGCGGCAGCCCCTCGGTGTGGAACACCAGCATGGCCTTCTTCCAGCTGGCTCTGCTGGCCGGCTATGGGTACGCGCACGTGCTGCAGAAGGCCGGGACCGTCGGCCGCCAGGCGGCGATCCATGGCGCCGCTCTCGTCATCGCCGCCTTGGCCCTGCCGCTGCGGGTCAACGAACTGGTCGGCCCGCCATCGCCTGAACATCCGAATGTCTGGCTCATCGGCGTGCTCGCCGTCTCGGTGGGGGCCCCGTTCGCGGTGCTGTCGGCCACCGCCCCGCTGATCCAGGCCTGGCACGCCCGCACCATCGGCGCCGACAGCGGCAAGGAGC
Organism: Phenylobacterium sp.; assembly: GCF_044236515.1. Lineage (GTDB taxonomy): Bacteria > Pseudomonadota > Alphaproteobacteria > Caulobacterales > Caulobacteraceae > Phenylobacterium. The sequence continues at coordinate 1,005 of NZ_JBIIGK010000034.1, read as the reverse complement.
CCTACGTCCTCTATGCCGCCAGCAACCTCGGCAGTCTGCTCGCCCTGCTAGCCTATCCGCTGCTGGTCGAACCCAACCTGACCCTGGCTGCCCAGCGCACCGGCTGGAGCCTCGGCTACGGCGTTTTCGTGCTGGTGCTCGCCGGCCTCGCCGTGCTGATCGCCCGCGCGCCGCAGACCGCGCCGTCGACGGCGGCGGCGACGGCGGTAAAGCCGCTCGCCTGGCGCCAGCGCCTGACCTGGCTGGCCTTCGCCGCCATCCCGTCCAGCCTGATGCTCGGCGTCACCACCCACCTGACCACAGACGTCGCCTCCGCGCCCTTCCTGTGGGTCATCCCGCTGGCGTTCTATCTGCTGACCTTCGTCATCGCCTTCCAGGCCCGGCCGCTCATTCCCGCGGACCTGACGCTGTTCTTCCAGGCCGCGATGATCGCGATCTGCGCCGCCCTCCTGCCATACAAGTCGACCAACTTTCTGATCCAGCTCGCTGTCCACCTGGCGGCCTTCTTCCTGACCGCCTTGATGTGCCACCAGCGCCTGGTCGAGCGGCGGCCCGATCCGGCCCACCTGACGGAATTCTACCTCTGGCTTTCGGTCGGCGGGGTCCTCGGCGGCGCCTTCAACGCCTTCGTCGCCCCGGTCATCTTCAACAACGTCTGGGAATACCCGCTCATCCTGGCGCTGGCCGTGCTGGCGCGGCCGGGCGGGATCGACAAGGTCACGCCTTGGGCCTGGGCCATGCTGCTGATCGGCATCGCCGCCGCCGCCGCGACCCCGATCCTCTCAACCTTCGTCAACGGCATGGGCGAGGCCCGCGTCCTCGGCGACTACAGCGGTGAGGATCTCGGCCGCCTCGGGGTCGGCGTTCTGCTGTCGGCCGCCGTGATCGCCGCCTTCATGCTCCGCGGCCAGCCGCTGCTGATGTTCGCCGTGGTGGCCGTGATCTCGATCGGCGCCAACGCCGCCGCCGACCGCGTTAACACCGAGAAGAGCTGGCGCAGCTTCT
>NZ_JBIIGK010000146.1:0-7436 GCF_044236515.1 Phenylobacterium sp. | reverse complement strand
ACGGCTACTACGCCGCCAACGACGTCGATCGCTATTTCGCCTCGTTCGACAAGGACCTGACCCAGTTCTGGTCGTCGGGTCGGGTGACCCTTCAGGAGTACGAGACGGACTGGCGCAAGGGCGTCGCGGCCGGCGGCGGCAACAGCAAGGTCGAGATCTCCGACCTTGTCGTTCAAGTCGGCCCGAGCGCCGATGCGGCGGTGGCCAGCTATGTGCTGAAAGTATGGGGCCGTCGCAATGGCCAGCCGGAGACGGAGCCGAGCCTGAACCAGGAAACCGATGTCCTGTTCAAGAAGGACGGCCAGTGGAAGATCGTCCACGTCAACTATCGCGACAAGCCTGCACCGCGCCAGCGACCGGCCGCCGCGGCCGCCTCGGCCAACTAAGCCAACGAGCCCTCGCAAAAAAAAGAAGCCCCGGCGGGCGACCGCGGGGGCTTTCCTTTGGGCTGTCCCTGCTGGCGCGCCCGGCAGGACTCGAACCTGCAACCGTCCGCTTAGAAGGCGGATGCTCTATCCGGTTGAGCTACGGGCGCTCCGAGGCCCTCAGTGGGTCCAGGGAATGCGGCGGCCAAAGGCGAAATTGTCGGCATAGGCTTTGATGATCTTCTTGGCCGGCTTGGGATCGATGAGCTGGAAGGCGATGCCGTGGGTTTCGGCGTAGCGAACGGCGTCCTCGCGCGTCTCAAAGCTCAGGCGGACTTGGCTGGACGCCGTGTCGGAGGTCTGGGTCCAGCCCATCAGCGGGTCGGGCCGTCTGGCGTCCCTCGGCTCGAATTCCAGCACCCATTCCAGGGTCTTCTGCTTGCCGGATTGCATGGCGTTCTTGGAGGGGCGGAAAATGCGGGCGAGCATGAGCGTCCTACAAAAATCTCTCGTCGACGGCGTGGTCGGGGCGGTGTGATTCGAACACACGACCCTCTGCTCCCAAAGCAGATGCGCTACCAGGCTGCGCTACGCCCCGATGCCGGCCACGTCCAGAGCGCGCTGTCTACCTGCTCCGCCGGGGCTTGGCTACCGCTCGCCCACCGGCTGACGGTTCTCGTCGAGGTCGACGGTCCAGTCGGCGCGGTCCGGCATCTCCGACAGGATCCAGCGGGTGAGGCGTTCGTAGTGGGCGACGAAGCGGGCGATGGCTTCGGGCGGCATGCCGGAGCCCGTTCGGGCGCGCAGTTTGGCCTCCTGCTCCTCGCGCCAGCCGGCCACGACCTCGAAACTTGGCGCGCGCAGCAGCACAAGGGTGTTCAGCTTTTCGAACAGGGCCTGATAACGGCCGTCGAGCTGGGTGTTCACATAGGTGCGCCACTGACCGTCGGGGTCCTCGTTAAGCTCGAGGTCGTTGACCGGGGTCGACAGCGCCGCCTGACCCTGCGCCCGCGCCCCGACGCACCAGCCTTCGAAGATCACCACGTCGACCGGCGTCGCCACGGTCGTCCAGCCCCCGCGCGGGGTGCGGGTGTCGGCCGCCTTGTCGAAGGCGGGAAGGGCGACACGCCCCTTGGCGCGGAGTTGGTCGAGGGTCGCCCCGGCCATGGCGACGTCATGGGTCCCCGGCGGCCCGCGGACCGCGAGCAGGGGATGGATGTCCCGCGCCAGGGTCTCACGCGCCCCTTTTGGCAGGTAGAAATCGTCCAAGGAGAGGGCGACGGCGGTCAGGCCACGGGCCTCGAGCATCCGCACCGTGGCGGCGGCGATCGTCGACTTGCCCGAGCCCTGGGCGCCGCAGAGGCCGAGCGTGGCCGTCCGGCGACGGACCTGCCGCAGCCGCGCCGCCCGATCGGCGAGCGGCCGGCAGACCCATTCCACGGTCGTGCGGAACTCAGGCGGCAGGCCTTCGGCTTCGATGAAATGGGCCAGCCAGTCGTCGTCGCGCACCTGAGCGTCTCCCGGACGGGAGCGCCGTCCTTCAGTCGTAGCCGCCGATGACCGGCAGGATCTCGCCGGTGATGTAGCTCGACATCTGCGTCGAGGCGAGGAAGACGAAGGCCGGAGCGATCTCCTCGGGCTGGGCCGGCCGCTTCATCGCCGTCTGCTTGCCGAAGTCCTCGATCTCGCCCTCGACCTTGTCGGCCGGGTTGAGCGGCGTCCAGACAGGCCCAGGCGCGACGGCGTTCACGCGAATTCCCTTCGGCACGAGGCTGCTGGACAGGGCGCGGGTGAAGGCGTGCACGCCGCCCTTGGTCATCGAATAGTCGAGCAGCTGCTTGGCGCCGTCGATGCCGGTGATCGAGCCGCAGTTCACGATCGCCGAGCCCGGCCTCATGTGCGGGATCGCCGCCTTGGCCATCAGGAAATAGCCGTAGAGGTTGGTCCGCAGGGTGCGGTCGAAATGCTCTAGCGTGAGGTCGGCGATGTCGTGGACGTGCTCCTGGAACGCAGCGTTGTTGACCAGGATGTCAAGCTTGCCGAGCTCGGCGACGGTCTTCTCCACGGCGCTGCCGGCATAGCTCGGCTCGGCGACGTCGCCGGGAATCAGGATGGCGCGACGCCCCTCGTCCTCAATCGCCTTGCGGGTGACCTCGGCGTCCTCGTGTTCGTTGAGATAGGCGATCGCGATGTCTGCGCCTTCGCGCGCAAACAGGACGGCGACGGCCCGGCCGATGCCGCTGTCGGCGCCGGTGATCAGCGCCACCTTGCCCTCAAGCTTGCCGGAGCCCTTCCAATAGGGCGCCTCCCACATCGGCTGCAGTTCGAGGTCGGCCTCGAGGCCCGGCTTGGACAGATGCTGGCTCGGCATCGGCGGCGCCGGGTATTCGCGCGCCCCGGCCTGCATCGGCTTGTCTTCGTCTGACTGGAAGGACCGCGGCTCCTTGGCGTCCAGCTTGGCCTGAATGTCTCGCTCGGCCTGCGCCGTGCGTTCGCCCTGCTGTTCGTGCCGTTCGGTGTCGGGGTTGCTCATCGCCGCGTGCTCCTTGGGTCTCGAAGGCTCGGCGGGGCAATTCGCGGGCGAGGGGGCGGTTCCTAGCGCCGTCCGGTTTTGTAGGCGGCGAGCGCCCGCTCGAGGTCGGCGATCAGGTCGGCGGGGCTTTCGAGGCCGATGTGCAGCCGCACCAGCGGGCCGCCGTAGTCCCGCGCGAACTGCCGGAACTTGAGCTGCGGGTCGCAGTCGATGGCCAGGCTCTCGAAGCCGCCCCAGGAAAAGCCCAATCCGAAAAACTCGAGCGCATTGAGGAAATCGGCGGCCGAGCCTGCGGCGTCCGGGGTCAGGGCGATGGTGAAGAGGCCGCATGTGCCGGCGTAGTCGCGGGCGAACAGGTCGTGTCCCGGCGCGCCGGGCAAGGCCGGGTGATAGACCCGCGCCACCTCCGGCCGCGCCTGTAGCCAGCGCGCCACCTCCAGCCCGTTCTCGCCATGCCGGGCCAAGCGGGTCGGCAGAGTTCGAAGGCCGCGGAGCATCTGGTAGGCGTCCTCCGGCGAGACCGCCCAGCCGAGGTTAAGCACTCCGTCGCCCAGCGCCGCCACAACGGCGGGGTCGCGCGCAGCCGCCGAGCCCATGAACACGTCGGAGTGCCCGCCGACGTATTTCGTCAGCGACTGGATGGAGATGTCGACGCCGTGTTCCAGCGGCCGATAGAGGTAGCCTGCGCCCCAGGTGTTGTCGGTCGCCGTCAGGATGCCGCGGGCCTTGGCGAGGGCGCCGATCGCGGCCTGGTCCTGCATCTCGAACGTCAGCGAAGCCGGCGATTCCATGAGGATCAGACGCGTCGCGCCCGAAGCCGCCGCCAGGACCGCCTGCGGCTCGGCGTCGGCTGGATAGTAGCGGGTGGTGATGCCTAGACGCCCCAGCACCTTCTCGCAGCACCGGCGGGTCGGCGCATAGGTCCCGTCGCTGACCAAGATGTCGTCGCCAGCCTGAAGCACCGCCAGCAGGGCCCCCGCGATCGCCGCAACCCCGGACGGGTACAGGGCCACGCCTTCCGCCCCTTCCATCCGCGCCAGGGCGTCCTGCAGCGCCTGATGGGAGGCCAGGCCCTGGCGGCCGTAGGTGACCTCGCCCGCGCCGTAGAGCGCAGCCGCGTCCGGCATCAGCACCGTCGAGCCCTTCTGGATCGGAGGGCCGACCGTCTTGGCCAGCTTCGAGGTGACGCTGCCGGCGCGGATCAGGCGGGTTTTGTCGTCCATGCGGGGGTTGCGGCCTCTGGCGGGGGTGGCGAAAGTGGCTCTCCGGCGTTGTGGGCCGGACAGCTTTCGCGATCAAGGAGCGGCGATGAAACGGCGCCTGGCGGCCGCAATTCTCGCATTCGCGCTCGCGGCGTGCGAGGGCGAGGCGCCCGAGCGTGCGCCAGCGCCGTCGCCTAGGCCCGTAGCGGTCGCGGCCGCCCCAGCCTACGTCCCGGCCAAGAGTCCGACCCTGGCCGCGGTGCGTCGGCGCGGCTGGCTGGCCTGCGGGGTTCACCCGGGACTGCCCGGGTTCGCGTATCCGGATGCCCGACGCGTTTGGCGCGGCTTCGACGTCGACATCTGTCGGGCGCTGGCCGCGGCGACTCTAGGCGATGCGAACAAGGTGCGGTTCACGCCGGTCGACGCCGCCGATCGCTTCGGCGCCCTGCGCGCCGGGCGGATCGATGTCCTGGCCCGCAACACCTCCTGGACCTTTGCGCGCGACGCCGGGCTCGGCCTCGATTTCGCGAGCGTCACCTACTACGACGGCCAAGGCTTCCTGGCGCCTCGCTCCCTCGGCGTCACGAGCGCCGAGGAGCTGTCCGGCGCGCGCGTCTGCGTGCAGGCGGGCACTGCCAGCGACGGCAACCTCATCGACTGGTTCGGCGGGCGAGGCGTGCGCTACCAGCCAGTCAGCACCCGATCGGAAATCGAGGCGCGCCAGCTTTACGAAGCCGAGGCCTGCGACGTGTTCAGCGCCGACATTTCGGCCCTGGCGGCGACGCGTTCGGCGCTGAACAACCCGAACGGCCACATGATCCTGCCCGAGGTGATCTCCAAGGAGCCTCTAGGCCCCGTCGTGCGCAGCGCAGATCCGGCCTGGTCAGACATCGTGCGCTGGACGGTCCACGCCATGGTGCTCGGCGAAGAATTCGGCCTGACATCTCGCACGGTGGACGAGGCTCGGTCCGCCCCGGCCTCGCCCGACGTCGAGCGCCTGCTGGGGCTCGAGGGCGATCTTGGCCCGCTGCTTGGCCTTGCGCCCGACTGGGGCTTCCAGGTGATCCGTCAGGTCGGATCCTACGGCGAGGTCTTCGACCGCAATCTCGGGCCACGCTCGGCGCTGCGGTTGGAGCGCGGGCTGAACGCGCTGTGGAACGCTTCGCGGCCGGGTCTGATGTACGCCCCGCCGATGCGGTAAGCGCAAATGCGTGTCCTCGTCGTCCTGACCCTGATCCTCGCCGGCGCCTGGGGCGCGGCGGCGGTGGCGGCCGAGGTCGCTGGCCGGCGTCACGCCCCACGCGGCGATCTGGTCGACATCGGCGGCCGGCGTCTGCGGCTGGTGTGCGAGGGCCCGCGCTCCGCCGCGCCGACCGTCTGGCTCGAGGCGGGGGCGTTCAGCGGTGCGGCGGACTTCGCGGCGATCCAGATGGCGCTCACCGGCAAAGGCGTGCGGTCTTGCGCCTACGACCGCGCAGGGCTCGGCTATTCCGATCCAGGACCAAGGCCCCGCGACGGCGCGGCGATCGTCGGCGATCTGGAGCAGCTGATCGGGGCGTCGGGAGAGCCCGGACCATTCGTCTTCGTCGGCCATTCCATGGCGGGCCTCTACCTCAGGCTGTTCGCAGCCCGTAATCCACAACAGGTCGCCGGTCTGGTGCTGCTGGACGCCGCGACGCCTGAGATGGTGGAGATGCCCGAGGCGCAGCGGTTTCTCGGCCGTTTCCTGACGATGGCGCGCATCGGGGCGGTGGCGGGGACTTTAGGGCTGACCAAGCCGCTCTACCTGGTGGGGGACCCCATTGGTCTGCCGCCTGCAGGAAAGACGGAAAAGCGGCATGGCTTCGTCTCTGGTCGCCAAAGCCGCAACGCGCTGGCGGAGGTGGAGAGCTGGCGCTCGGCAGCGAGGCAGGCCGCCGCTTCAGGGCCGCCAAGCGATCGATGGCCGGTCGCATTGCTGACCGCCGGACCGAGATCACCGGAGCGGAGCGCATGGCACGACGCCCGGCGCGCGGCTGCGCCCGCACATGCGCTGTTCGACAACATCGACGCAGCCGATCACCGAACCATGCTCGGACTGACGCACGCCGGGCGGGTAGCAGCGGCAATCGTGCACGTGCGCGACTTGGCCGGTCAGTCGCCCTTCACAACTTCGGTGTCCGGCCGGCCGCCCCATTCCGTCCACGAGCCGTCGTAGACCGCTACATCCTCTCGACCGAGTCGGGCGAGGCCCAGCGCCAGGGTCGCGGCGCTGACGCCGGATCCGCAGGTGGTGATGATCGGCCGCGAAAGGTCGACGCCGGCCGCCTCGAAGGCAGCGCGCAATTCGCCCTCGTCTTCGAGCGTTCCTTCAGCCGTCACCAGCCCCGACCAGGGTAGGTTGCGAGCGCCCGGCATGTGGCCAGACCTCAAACCGGCGCGGGGCTCCGGCGCCTCGCCGCGGAAGCGAGCGGCGGCCCGGGCGTCGACCAGCTGGGCGCTGGCGTCGGCCAGCGCCGATTTCACCGCCGCGAGGTCGCGGACGAGCTCGGGATGGTAGGCCGACGGCAGGCGGCTCGGCGCGACGGCGGGCGTGACGGTCTCCACCGGCCGGCCTTCGGCGCGCCACTTCTTCAAGCCGCCATTCAGAATGCGCACGTTCGGGAAGCCCATCACCCTGAGATTCCACCAGGCGCGCGGGGCGGAAAAGATCCCCTGGGCGTCATAGACGACGATCGTCGCCTCGCGGCCCAGGCCGAGCCGGCCAGCCGCCTCCGCGAAGGCCTCAGGCGACGCCAGCATGTGGGGCAGGGCGGTGTCCGGATCGGAGACCGCGTCGATGTCGAAGAACACCGCGCCGGGGATGTGACCCGCGGCGTAGCTGTCCTCGCCACGGCCCTCGCCCGGCATGAACCAGGTGGCGTCGATGACCTGGACATCGGCGTCGCCCAGGTGCTCTGCCAGCCAGGCGGTGGAGACCAACGGGTCGGCCATTTGCCCCTATTCCAGCCAGTGGGGGATCGGCAGGCCTTTCTCGCTCAGGAAGGCCGGGTTGTAGATCTTCGATTGATAGCGTTGGCCGTGGTCACACAGAACGGTCACGATGGTGTGGCCGGGGCCCAGGTCCTTGGCCATGCGTATGGCGCCGGCGACGTTGACCCCGGTCGAGCCGCCCATCACCAGGCCCTCGTACTGGGCGAGATCATAGATCGCCAGCAGCATCTCCTCGTCGGAGATGCGGTAGGCGCGGTCGATCTTGAGGCCTTCGAGATTGGCGGTGATGCGGCCCTGGCCGATACCCTCGCTGATCGAGGTCCCTTCGGCCCGCAGTTCGCCATCGGTGTAGTACGAATAGAG
>NZ_JBIIGK010000145.1:0-7451 GCF_044236515.1 Phenylobacterium sp. | reverse complement strand
AAGGCCGCGAGCGGAGATTCGAAGAGCACCCTCTATTGCTCTTTCTGCGGCAAGAGCCAGCACGAAGTCCGCAAGCTGATCGCCGGGCCGACCGTGTTCATCTGCGATGAATGCGTCGAGCTGTGCATGGATATCATCCGCGAGGAGCACAAGATCTCCTTCGTGAAGTCGAAGGACGGCGTCCCGACTCCGAAGGAAATCCGCGAAGTCCTCGACGACTACGTGATCGGCCAGGACCACGCCAAGAAGGTCCTCTCGGTCGCGGTCCACAACCACTACAAGCGCCTGAATCACGCGACGAAGAACAACGACGTCGAACTGGGTAAGGCTAACATCCTGCTGATCGGCCCGACCGGCACCGGCAAGACGCTGCTGGCCCAGACGTTGGCGCGGATCATCGACGTGCCGTTCACCGTCGCCGACGCGACGACCCTGACCGAGGCCGGCTACGTCGGCGAGGATGTCGAAAACATCATCCTGAAGCTGCTGCAGGCCGCCGACTACAACGTCGAGCGGGCGCAGCGCGGCATCGTCTACATCGACGAAGTCGATAAGATCAGCCGGAAGTCGGACAACCCCTCGATCACCCGCGACGTGTCGGGCGAAGGCGTCCAGCAGGCGCTGCTGAAGATCATGGAAGGCACCGTCGCCTCCGTGCCGCCGCAGGGCGGGCGCAAGCATCCGCAGCAGGAATTCCTGCAGGTCGACACCACCAACATCCTGTTCATCTGCGGCGGCGCCTTCGCGGGTCTGGAGAAGATCATCTCCGCGCGCGGCCAGGGCACCTCGATCGGCTTTGGTGCGAAGGTCTCGGATCCCGACGACCGCCGCACCGGCGAGATCTTCCGTCAGGTCGAGCCGGACGATCTGCTGCGTTTCGGCCTGATCCCCGAGTTCATCGGCCGCCTGCCGGTGCTCGCGACGCTCGACGATCTCGACGAAAAGGCGCTGGTCAAGATCCTCACCGAGCCGAAGAACGCCTTCGTCAAGCAGTACGTGCGGCTGTTCGACATGGAGAATGTCGGCCTGACCTTCACCGACGATGCCCTGAACGCGGTGGCCCGCAAGGCCATCCAGCGCAAGACCGGCGCGCGCGGCCTGCGCTCGATCCTCGAAGGCGTGCTGCTCGACACCATGTACGAGCTGCCGACCTACGACGGCGTCGAGGAGGTGGTGGTCAACCAGGAGGTTATTGAGGGCCGCGCCCAGCCTCTGATCATCTACGCCGAACGCCGCGACAAGGGCGGCGCGGCCTAACCCGATCTCTCCGGAGAATTCAGGCCCCGCGGGCGACTGCGGGGCCTTTTTCGTTGGCGGTTGGGTTCGCGCCCTGGGCGTGGCGGCCTTCCGGGGCAACTTGCTGAAAGGCCGGGCGATTCCCATCTGTGCTTGCGGCAAGGCATGTCCTTGCGCGAACGGCCCAGTTTTCCCCAGCCAAGCTAAGTCTGTGGACAGTGTGGGGCGCAGTGTCGCGCAACGATGTTGCTCCGCTTGCGCCGGCTCGGAAACGGGCCAAATAAACTTTCAAGGCCCGCCGTAGCCCGGCGGGGGATCGTCCGACTGGGGCGCCTCGCCTCGAGTGACCGCGATCCGAACGGTCCAGCCGGCGCCTAACCGGCGGGCCAGGAGTTGAATGCATCATGTCCGAGATCAAGGTTCTGCCCATTCTGCCGCTGCGGGACATCGTGGTCTTCCCGCACCAGCCGGTCCCGCTGTTCGTGGGCCGCGAGAAATCGGTGCGCGCGCTCGAAGAGGCGATGCGCAACGAGGGCAAGGAAATCCTTCTGGCGACCCAGAAGGACAAGGACGACGACGATCCGGCCCCCGATGCCATCTATGACGTCGGCGTCGTCGCCACCGTGCTGCAACTGCTGAAGCTTCCCGACGGCACCGTGAAGGTGCTGGTCGAGGGCCGGGCTCGCGCCGGCATCACCCGTTTTACCGCTCAGCCCGATTACTACGAAGCCGAGATCGCCTTCGTGCAGGAAGACGGCGCCGGCGCTCCGGAGGCCGAGGCCCTCTCGCGCGCCGTGGTCGAGCAGTTCGAAAACTATGTGAAGCTCAACAAGAAGGTCCCGCCGGAAGCGCTGGCCGCGATCCCGCAGATCGAGAACCCGGGCGAACTGGCCGACCGCATCGCCAGCCATCTGTCGGTGAAGATCAGCGAAAAGCAGCAGCTGCTCGAGGTCTTCAATGTCGTGAAGCGCCTGGAGCGGGTCTACGCCCTGATGGAGGGCGAGATCTCGGTCATGCAGACCGAGAAGAAGATCCGCAACCGCGTGAAGCGTCAGATGGAGAAGACGCAGCGCGAGTACTATCTGAACGAGCAGATGAAGGCGATCCAGCGCGAGCTGGGCGAGCAGGACGACCAGCGCGACGAGTTGCTGGAGCTCGAGAAGCGCATCAAGAAGACCAAGCTGTCCAAGGAAGCCCGCACCAAGGCCGAGGCGGAGCTGAAGAAGCTGCGCAACATGAGCCCGATGTCGGCCGAAAGCACGGTCGTCCGGAACTATCTGGACTGGCTGCTCTCGATCCCGTGGGGCAAGGCCAAGCAGAAGCCGATCGACCTGCAGCGCGCCGAAGACATCCTCAACGAGGACCACTACGGCCTGGACAAGGTCAAGGAACGGATCCTGGAGTACCTGGCGGTCCAGAGCCGCGTCGGCGCGCTGAAGGGGCCGATCCTGTGCCTCGTCGGTCCGCCTGGCGTCGGCAAGACCTCGCTCGGCAAGTCCATCGCCAAGGCCACGGCTCGCGAGTTCGTTCGGGTTTCCCTGGGCGGCGTGCGCGACGAGGCCGAGATCCGCGGCCACCGCCGGACCTACATCGGCTCCATGCCGGGCAAGATCATCCAATCGATGAAGAAGGCCAAGTCCACCAACGCCTTCTTCCTGCTCGACGAGATCGACAAGATGGGCGCCGACTGGCGGGGCGATCCGTCGTCGGCCCTGCTCGAGGTGCTGGACCCGTCGCAGAACACCACCTTCGCCGACCACTACCTGGAGGTGGACTACGACCTGTCGCCGGTGATGTTCGTCACCACGGCCAACAGCCTCAACATGCCCCAGCCTTTGCTGGACCGCATGGAGATCATCCGCATCCCCGGCTACACCGAGGACGAGAAGATGGAGATCGCCAAGCGGCACGTGCTGCCGAAGCTGACCAAGGACCATGGCCTGAGGCCGGAAGAGTTCGTGGTGCCGGACGCGGCGATCCGTGACCTGATCCGCTACTACACGCGGGAGGCCGGCGTCCGATCGCTCGAGCGGGAGCTGGGCAACCTGGCGCGTAAGACGGTCCGCGACCTCGGCCGCGAAGGCGTCGCCTCGATCATCATCGACGACGAGCGCCTGGCCAAGTACGCGGGCGTCCGCAAGTACCGCTACGGCGAGACCGACGCGGAGGACCAGGTCGGCATCATCACCGGGCTCGCCTACACCGAGTTCGGCGGCGACATCCTCACCATCGAGGCGGTCAAGATGCCGGGCAAGGGCCGCATGTCCATCACGGGCAACCTGAAGGACGTGATGAAGGAGTCCATCCAGGCGGCGAACTCCTACGTTCGCAGTCGCGCGACCCGCTTCGGCATCGAACCGCCGAAGTTCGAGCGCACGGACGTCCACATCCACGTGCCCGATGGCGCGACGCCCAAGGACGGCCCCTCGGCCGGCGCGGCGATGGCCACCGCCATCGTCTCGGTGCTGACCGGCATCCCGATCCGCAAGGACATCGCCATGACCGGCGAAGTCACGCTGCGCGGCCGGGTGACCGCCATCGGCGGCCTGAAGGAGAAGCTGCTGGCGGCCCTGCGTTCCGGGGTGAAGATCGTCCTGATCCCGACCGAGAACGAGAAGGATCTGGCGGATATCCCGGCCAACGTGAAGGCCGGCATGGAGATCATTCCGGTCTCGACCATGGACGAGGTGTTGAGCCACGCCCTGATCCGCCAGCCGGTTCCGATCGAATGGTCCGAAGAGGACGCCCCGCCGGTCGTGGCGGTGGACGACGCGGACACGGAGAACGTCCTCGCCCACTAGTCTGGGTGAGCACGCGACAAGGGAACGGCGCGGGAGCGATCCTGCGCCGTTTTCCGTTGCGGCGGGCCATGTGCTCGACTATCTCAGCCGCCTCTTCGGGGAGTAGCCGTCCGCTTCAGCGGAGCCTTGCGTCAACAGACTTGCCTCGACTTACGGGGCATGGCGCAGGCGGCGGGTCTTCAAGGCCCGGATTGGCGAGACCGACGATGCGCGCCGGGCGACTTGGGCCTGCCGGGCGCGGCGTCGTCGATGCTCGCACACGGCCCGGGAGTTCAAGCGTTGGAAGCCTTCCTCACGTCCACCGGCGTCGTCGCCATCGCCGAGATCGGCGATAAGACCCAGCTTCTGGCCATCGTCCTTGCGGCCCGGTTCCGGAAGCCGATCCCCATCCTGCTGGGCATCCTCACGGCCACCCTGCTGAACCATGCCGCAGCCGCTTGGCTCGGCGTGCTTGTCGCCCAGTGGCTGGAAGGCTCGATCTTCCAGGCCGTGGTCGGCGCCGCCTTCATCGCCATGGCCGCCTGGGCGCTGATCCCGGACAAGGAGGATGAAGCGGCGGGGGCCAAGACCCACGGCGGGGTTTTCCTGACGACCCTGATCGCCTTCTTCCTGGTCGAGATCGGCGACAAGACTCAGATCGCCACGTCGCTGCTCGCGGCGCGGTTTGGTGATGTCGTCGTGGTCACGGCCGGCACCACGCTTGGCATGATGCTGGCCAATGCCCCGGCCGTCTTCCTCGGCGAGGCCGCCACGAAACTCGTGCCGCTGAAGATCGTCCGCATGATCGCCGCCGGCATCTTCGCCGTCATCGGCGCGTGGGTTCTCTTGGCGGCTGTGGTCTAGCCGGATAGGAAGCCTGCGACGGGCGGCTAGCTCAGCTGGTTAGAGCATCTCGTTTACACCGAGAGGGTCGGGGGTTCGAATCCCTCGCCGCCCACCAACCTTCGCGCCGGCGCACGCGGCCAGCGGCAGGGAGACCGTCGCATGCGCTACCGCACCCTTGGGCGCACCGGCCTGACCGTCTCGGAGATCGGGTTCGGGTGCGCCAGCTATTGGGGCAAGCCCGCGTTCGACGAGGCGGCCGCCGTCCGGCTCGTCCATGAAGCGATCGAGCGCGGCGTCACCATGTTCGACACCGGCGCGAGCTACGCCCGTGGCGAGGCCGAGCTGCGTCTGGGCCGCGCTCTGAAGGGCCGCGACGCTTCAGGCCTGGTCGTCTCGACCAAAGCCGGCAGCTTCCACGCTGGGAATGGGCGCATCGGCCGCGACCACTCGCCGGCGGCGATAACAGCCAGCGCCGAACGCTCGTTGCGCAACCTCGGCCTCGACGTCTTGCCGGTCCTCCAGTTGCACGGACCAGCCATCGCCGAACTCACCGACGATCTGATCGCCGCCCTGCTGGATCTGAAGGGCAGGGGGCTGGTGCGGGCGCTCGGTCTCAACAGCTTCGATCCTGCGGTCGTCGAACACGCCGTCACCTTGCCGGCCTTCGATGTGGTGATGGTCGACTACAACGTCCTGCGCCCCGAGCGGGAGCCGCTGATCGCGCGCGCCGCCGCGGCGGGGGTGGGCGTGCTGGCCGGCATGCCCTTGGCCATGGGGCACACGGGACTGAAGGTGGCGAACATCCGCGGCATGCAAGACCTCTGGTACGCCGCGCGCGGCTTGGCCCGGCACCGGCGCGAGGTCCGTGACGGGGCCCGGTTCCGCTTCCTTCATGGGCGGCCCGACATTACCGGATCGCAGGCGGCGCTCGCCTATGTGCTGGAAAATCCGGGCGTCGCCAGCGCGGTGCTCGGCACCACCCGTTTGGCGCACCTGCGCGAGAACCTCGCGGCGTCGGGAATGATGCTCCCCGCCGACGTCGCGGCTCGTATCCGGACGGCTCAGGCGGCTATTGGTAGCCGACGGTGACCCCGTATTCGCCGGTATAGACCCCGGCCGTCGCGTTGCTGGGCGCCTGCACCGTGGCGCCGAGGCCGAACCGGGTGGTCGAAGGCACGCCCGGTCGACCGGGCAGGGCGCCGCCGGTCTGGCTCGGCTTCAGTTTGAGCTGGACTTCCTCGGTCCCGCCGTTGCGGGTGAGGGTAACCGAATGCGGCGCCGAGATGCTGTAGGATTCGCCGCCCAGGCCGCTGACTGCGTAACCGGCGTTGCCCGTAGTGGTCCGAGCGCCGCGGGCCGCGGCGATGGTTCCGAGGGCGAGTTCTGATTCCTGCCGCACCTGCACGGGGTCGAGGACCGTGACCGAGGCGCGGCTCGGCGCGCTCGCCTGGCCCTGCGCGCAGACTTGGCCGGCCGCGGCCAGCACGGCGATCGTCACGGCGGTCGCGGCGAGGGATCTCAAGGTCATCGGCGCGGACCCTAACCCGCCACAAGTTAAGATCGCAATGATACGCATTGGCGCAACCTTGGCCGTTGACGCGGCGTTGGCGTCTCGATGCGCTTGCTCACGTTGACCCTCGGCCTGGCGCTCTGCGCCTGCGCCAGCACGCCGCCCCTCGACCGGCCAGCCGCGGTTCTCCACTGCGAGAACGGTGAGACCGTTGAGGCCGGCTACGCGGGGAACATCGCGGTCGTCCGCTATAAGAACCGCCGCCACGAGATGCGCGTCGCGATGTCCGCGAGCGGCGCGCGCTATATCGGCGACGGCATGCAGTGGTGGACCAAGGGCTTCGACCAGGGGACCATCGCGCCTCTCCCGCCCGGCGAGACCATCGCCACAGAAGGCCTCGTCACCTGTAAGGCTGGTCCGCCGCCACCGGGGCCGACACCCGACAGTTAGGCCTGCGAGCGTCGCGGCGTACGCCCCTACTAGGTTTAATTGCCGGCTTGGTGTGATCACCGGTGCTGAGCGCTGATCTCGCGATCGACATCCCCGGTGAGGTGGCGACGAGGCCCGTCGATACGTGCGCGAGGGCTCGCTCCTCATGAAACTGGCGAGTTTCGGCTTCGCGCTGGTCACCTGGCCGCTGGGCATCGCGCCGAGCGACGCCGTAGCCGGCTTTTTCCGTAACGGCTGAATGGGCGTCGACCCTCCTTTGGTCGAATTGACCGCAGGGCCGGCGAGGGGCCCACTGAGCCCGAGTTCACGGTTGGCCGTTGAACCCATCGCGCGTTCCCCTCTGTAGCGCCACCAAAGACTCTTGGTCCCGGCGCCTGCGCGTCGGGACTTTTTTGTCATGCGGACAGGCCGGGGCGGGCGCGATGGCGCCTTGGACATCCTAGCGATTTCAGGAAGTAAATGGCGCGAGTGACGGGGCTCGAACCCGCGACCTCCGGCGTGACAGGCCGGCGCTCTAACCAACTGAGCTACACCCGCGTAGGCCTTGCGGCCGGCGAAGGCGGCCCTGATAGGTGCGGACCGGAATCGTGTCAACGGCAGAGTGTCGGCCGGACGAATTTGGCGCGTTT
>NZ_JBIIGK010000033.1:0-25330 GCF_044236515.1 Phenylobacterium sp. | reverse complement strand
GGCGTCGAGTCGGTCGCATTCTTCACGAACACCGACATGTCGAGGCCGTCCCGCTTCACGCCGGCGCGCAGATTGAGGAACTTCGTATCGGGATCGCGATAGAGAACGTTGCGAAGGTTGTAGGCCGAGTTCCGGGGATCCGTCTGGGCCGTTAGGCCATCGTTCGCCTGGCGATAGTCGAAGTCCGCGCGGACGTAGGAGTCGAGATCGCCCGGTCCAACGAATTCGTATTGAGCCGACAACGACACCGACCAGGGGTTACCGCCCAGGGTATGGCCCTTGGTGACAATGTCGGAGGTAGCCCCGGTCACACGAATGGACTTGGTGAACTCGACGTCGTTGTAACCGACCTGCGCGGTCAGGGTCAGGCCGGAGACCGGGACGAAGTCAGCCGCGACATCGAAGCCGCGGCTCCGGGCTTCGCCAAGATTGGCGAAGAAGGAGAACCCGCAACCCGGGACGCCGACCGAGCGGATGATGTTCTTCCAGTCGATCTGGTAGACGCTGGTCGCGACGCGAAGACGGTCGTCCGCGAAACGGTTCTTCGAGCCGATTTCGTAGCTCCAGACGCTATCGCTCTCGAACGTCCGCGGAGCCCCGCCGGAGTAGCCGATGGAGGCCAGGCCGCTGATGCACGCGGCCCCGACGGTCGGGAACCCGCGGTTCACCCCGCCGAGGCGGAAGCCCTTTGCAGCCGTCGCGTAGACGAGGTTCCGGTCGTCGAGTTCATAGGAAATCGTGAACTTCGGCGTGAGCGGCTTGGCCTCTTGCGTTCCTTGGTCAGCGCCAGGGCCGCCTTGGGTCGGACCGTTCCGGGTGGTTCGATATTCGAGCTCGTTCTTGGAATAGCGCAGACCGGCGGTGAGCGTCAGCCCGTCGATGACCCGCAGGTTCGCCTCGCCGAAGAGGGCGATTTGCTTGTCGAGGGTGACGAAGGTGTCGGTGTAGACGACGCCCCCGGGTAGGTAAGGCCGGCCATACGCTTGTTCCACAGGTCGACGAAGGACCTCGTGGAAATAGGGGTCCTGGAGGATCTGGAACGAGCTCTGGCGCGCTTCGGAATAGAAGCCGCCCACGACCCACGTGAGGCGAGCCTCACGATCGGTAGAACTAATCCGGACTTCCTGGGTCCAATTGTTCTGCTTATTCCCGAGCAAGCCGAGATCGAAGTAGCCGGGGATCGACAGGACGCCCGTCGGATCACGTCCGCCGCCGAAGGTGTTGTTCATATAGGCGGTGTAGTCGTACACGCCATCTTCGGTACGGAAGAAGTACGAGGTGTCGGAGACAATCGAAACCGCGCCCAGATCGAGCTGAGTCTTGATCGCGGGCAACACGAACCAATCCTCGTTCTGGCCCGCGACTCGCGTGCCGCTGCGATAATCACCGCTTCCCGGATTGGACAGCTGGCGATCACCCACGCGCAGCCAAGCTGCGGAAGAGTCGTGGGAGAAGAGGTTCTGATAGTAGACGGAGGGGGTGATCCGCAGCCGCTCGTCCGGTGCAAAGGTCAGAGCCGCTCGCACAACCTTGGTGTCGACCCAGTTGCTGTTGGCGGAGTTATTGATCTCCGTCGGGTAGGCAATCCGATCCACGAAGCCACCGTCCCGCCGCGCATAGGCGCTGACGCGGAAGCCAATCTTATCCGTGACGATTGGACCGCCCATCGCCGCGCCGAATTCGTAGGAAGCTGCGCCGCTCTTGGTGGCCGCAATTTCTGCACGGCCATAGACGGAGTAGTCCGTCAGGCTCGGCAACGGCGAAATGAAGCGAACCGTGCCCCCTTGCGAACCGGCGCCGAACAGCGTGCCCTGCGGACCGCGGAGGATTTCCACCCGCTCGAGGTCGAACACCGCGGGATAGGCATTGCCCGAGCTGTTGCCGATGGTCCGGACCTGGATCGGCGTGTCGTCGAGATAGATGCCGGTGGTCGAGGTGCCGGCGGTCGACGAAATCCCCCGGATCGAGATCTGGGTCTGTAGACCGAACGTAGAGCGCGAGAAGTTCACCCCCGGGGTCACCCGGGTGATATCGTCCACCCGCCGGATGCCGCGATCGTCGAGCGCTTCTTGCGTATAGGCCGCCACGCTGATCGGGACGCGGCTGAGCGCCTGGTCGGTCCGCGTCGCCGTGACGATGACTTCTTCGAGAACGCCTGCATCTGAAGAGCCTGAGACTTGCGCCGAAGCTGCGCCGGCGGCAGCCAGAGCGACCGCTCCTACAGCCGTCGCGTTCAAAAGAGCCAACATGCGCGTGTGCCGGATCATCTTGTTCCCCCGTTTATCGTTCGTTCAGCACCGCTAGGCGGTGGACGTGGGAATAAGAAACCAAACGACTGTTTGGTCAACTCTCAAATTCAACGCAGTCCCGCCAGCCTTCGCGTGAGAGGTCGGCACGGCCGGAAACGCGGAAAGTGTTATGGGAGAGTGAACACCGTGGGCTGACGCCCCCTGTGCGGCTTAGCTGCTGGATTCTGCCGACTGGTAGAATATCTCGAAGATTTGATCGGCCACTTCGACAGGAGCGAGACGCCCTTTGCGGTACCATGTAACGGCGTTATTCAGCAGAGTTAGGACGCTCAGTCGAAATATATTTCGATCCACCGACGGTTTCATCGGGAGAGACGTGACTAGATCCCGGAAATACTCTTCAAATGCATCGCGCTGAGCCACCAGCATTCTGTGAAGGTCAGGCGATACGAACGCGAGGTCGCCCATCAGGGGAACCGTCAGTGACTCGGGGTCGAGCTGGATGTCCAGGTGCGCGCGACAGATGGCGCGCAGCTTGAGCCACGGGTCCGTCTCCGTCGCTGCGGCTTCACGAAGGTGTCGGCCAGCAACCCGAAGGGCTTCGCCATGCACCTCGAGGAAGAGCTCTTCCTTGGACTTGGTGTGGTGGTAGAGCGATCCCCCTGTCAGGCCGACGACCTCTGCGATGTCCCGCATAGAGGTGGCGGTAAAGCCCTTACGCGCGAACAGCTCGGCGGCGGCAAGGAGAATGTCCCTCCGACGGTCGCCCATAAGGTGGGTAAAAAGGACGAGTTTCGGTCTGCGGTCTGCTAACGCGGACTTCGGGCGTCGCCGCTCTTTGGTCTGTGCCTTCACGAAGAGCCTTCAAGGAGAATTGGGGCGGCAATCCGCTGTGGTGTTTCTGCACGCTGCGAGGCTGCGCTGCAATGTCAGAAGGTCACTAGGATAGAGAAACCAAACAAACATTCGGTTGCTTCTCCGGCGGGCTCGCGGCTATGCGTCGCCCTAGAAGCCGGAATGGTCGCCGGGTTGCGGAATAGGTCCCGCGGCCTGATTAGAACCTTGTCCCGGCAAGCGGAGGAATTGGCATGTCGCAGGGTATTGTGGGCCTGATGCAGGATTGGCCGCTCACACTCGACCGCATCCTCGATCACGCCAAACGCTGGCACGGCGACCAGGAGATCGTGACGCGGTCCGTGGAAGGCCCCGTCGTCCGGACGAACTATGCGCAGGTGCATTCCCGCGCAAAGCAGGTCTCGAATGCGCTGGTCGCCCTCGGAATTTGCCCGGGGGATCGGATCGGGACGCTCGCCTGGAACACCCAACGGCATATCGAAGCCTGGTATGGGATCATGGGCATAGGGGCGGTCTGCCACACCCTAAATCCGCGCCTTTTTGCCGGACAACTCTGCGGGATCATCAACCACGCGGAAGATCGGATTATCCTCGTCGACCTGACGTTCGTCGACCTTCTTGCCCAGCTTCGAGATCGGCTGCCGACCGTCGAACATATCGTCGTTATGACGGATGAGGCGGGAATGCGCGGCGTCGAGATTCCCGGCGCGCTCTGCTACGAGACCCTTGTGGCCGCCCACTCCACCGACATTGAGTGGGGCGGCTTTGACGAGAACGCCGCCGCAGGCCTCTGCTACACATCCGGCACCACGGGAGACCCGAAGGGGGTGCTCTACTCCCATCGCTCCAACTTCCTCCACACGTGGGCCTCGCTGAGCGCCGACGTCTTCGGCATCGGAGCGCGCGACGTTGTCCTCCCGGTTGTCCCGATGTTCCACGCCAATGCCTGGGGCATCGCCTTCTCAGCGCCCGCGGTCGGCGCGAAGCTCGTCATGCCGGGTCCGAAGCTCGACGGCGAATCCATCCACGAACTCTTGGAAACTGAAGGCGTCACCTTCTCGGCAGCCGTACCGACGGTCTGGCAGATGCTGCTCGCCCATCTACGCGGCTCCGGTGGGACATTGAGCACGCTTAAGCGGGTCGTCATTGGGGGCTCGGCGGTGCCGGAAGGGATCATGCGCGCCTTCCGGGACGATTACGGCGTCGAGGTCGTCCACGCCTGGGGGATGACTGAGACCTCGCCGCTAGGGACGATCGCGACGCCGAACGGCACGATCGCCGCCATGTCGGACGAGGACCAGCTTCGCTACAGGCTGAAACAGGGGCGTCCCCCGCTCAGCGTCGATATGAAACTCGCCGATGATGACGGCCGACGGCTGCCCCATGACGGAAAGACGTTCGGCAAGCTCAAGGTCATGGGCCCGTATATCGCGCGGGGATACTTCAAGGCTGAGAACACGACGATCCTGGACGAAGAAGGTTTCTTCGACACCGGGGACGTGGCGACCATCGACGAACACGGATTCATGCACATTACGGATCGGGCAAAGGACGTCATCAAGTCCGGTGGCGAGTGGATCAGTTCGATCGAAATCGAGAACATCGCGGTCGGACACCCCAAGGCCGCGCTATGCGCCGTCATCGGCGTCGCTCACCCGAAATGGGACGAGCGCCCGCTCCTCCTGGTGAAACTCAAGGAGGGCGAAACGGCGTCCAAGGATGAATTCCTCGCTCATCTCCGAGGCCGGATCGCCAAATGGTGGGTGCCTGACGAGGTGCTGTTCGTGGACGACATCCCGCTAGGCGCGACGGGCAAGATCGACAAGAAGCTGATCCGCGAACGGATGAGAGGCTACGCGCTACCCGCGACCTGAGCCTGCAACTTCGACCTTCGCAAACATCTATCTGGCGAAAGCCTCAGAGGCGATGAACCCTTTCACGAGATCGCCGTCGAGGAAGCCGTCCGCCTGAGGGAGAAGGGCTTGGCCACCGCGGCCGCGCCGTATCACATCGCTTTGCCAGGACCGCGGTGGTGAGATCGAGGGCACGCGTCAGAGTCTGCTGACAGAGCACCCTGCGTGCGCTCGGTCTGCAAGAGTGGTTGCTGGGGGCGCTACGGCAACAACAGACCCGCATCACAATTCGCCGCCGCCTCTAACAGTCCCTGTTCGAGCGAGCCATCGATCACCGCCTCACGAGAGAGGAGACCATAGAACTCATCGAAATCGGATGAGAGTGCTTGTTCCGCGTCCGAGAAGATGACGGCGAAGGTGTCTTCGAAGCTCACCAAGTCTCGCCGGTTCACCGGAAAAACGACCCAAGCGTCGCCATTCGTCACGGCGCAGAAGCCAACGCCCCGCTTCCGCCCGTAATCGCGCGCCTGAAGAATGGCCTTCTTCAGGTCGCCCTTAACCCAAGAGCCCTTCAAGGCGGCCCGCCGGGACTGCGGAAGTTTCGAGAAGTCGATCTGAGCGCGCTTTGCTTCGATAAGGAGCGACGTCTGGGCGGTCGTGATCAGGTAGTCGAGGAAGAAGTCCGAGCCGTCTTCAGACACACGCTCCTCGTGTGTGAAGTCGGTCTTGTCCCATCGGGCATATCGAGGGCGACGAAATCGACGCCACGCTCAACCAAGCCGCTGAGGAAGTGAACGCTGCGCGAAAGGCGGTCGAGCTTCGCGATGCAGAGCTTCGCCCCGGTGAGATCGCACAGTTCCATTGCGGAGCGAAGCGCAGGGCGGTCATCTGCCTCAGCAAGAAGGAAGGTCACGGCTGCACCAACCGACGCACGCCGAACCGGGCCAAGGTGGAGAAGCGAATTCTCGAAGGTCTGCGAGAGCAGATGCTCTCGCCCGAAGCGACGGAGGCCTTTCTTCAGGAGTACGCCCGGGCCGCGAGAGAGCGGCTGGCCAACCTTGCCACCCTCAAAGCCCCATTGGTCCGGAGGCTCGGCGAGGTCGAGCGGCGCATCTCGCGGGCGGTCGAGGCTATCCTTGAAGGCATGGCGAGCGATGCTCTTAAGCAGAAGCTCAGCGCATTGGAGAGTGAAAAGCTCGACCTAGAGGGCCAACTCGCCAACGCGGAAGCCAAACCGGAGCCCATCGTCTTCCACCCAACTGCAGCGAAGCGCTATGCCGCGATGGTGGCCCAACTGGAAGCAAACCTCCCTGACGCAGCCCGAGGCGACACCGAGGCCGAGCGCCGTCTGAAGGATGCAGTGCGTGGGTTGGTGGACAGAGTGATTATCACACCGCTTTCCCAGGAGCGCGGTGGTGAGATCGAGATCACCATCGAGGGCACGCTTCAGAGTCTGCTGACAGAGCACCCTGCGTGCGCTCGGTCTGCAAGAGTGGTAGCTGGGGGCGGGATCGAACCGCCGACCTGTGGGTTATGAATCCACCGCTCTAACCATCTGAGCTACCCAGCCACGGGTCCGCGCGCCGGGGCGCGCGAGGCGCGGTTTATAGGGGCTGCGCACCGACGCTTCAAGCGGCTTGGGCGTTCGCCTTTCAGCCGCTACGTTCGCCGGCGATGAGCGTGCTCCATCTCCTCGGAACGGCGGGCGAAGGCGGGGCCGAAACCTACTTCGTCGACCTCGTCCGCGCCCTGGCCCAGCACGGCGTTTCCCAGGCCTGCGCCATCCGGCCGAACCCGACCCGTCAGGCCGCCCTGCAGGGCGCCGGCGTGGCGGTGGAGCCCCTGCCGTTCGGCGGCCTGCTCGATCCCTTGACCAAGGCCCGCGCCGCCGCTTTTGCCCGACGGCAGGGGACCCGCGTCGCCCTCGCCTGGATGAACCGTGCGGCGCGCCATACCCCGGCCGGGCCTTGGGCGCGGATCGGCCGGCTCGGCGGCTACTACAAGCTCAAGTACTACCGCGGCTTCGACCATCTGGTGGCCAACACCGAGGACATCGCAGACTGGGTCGTCGGCCAGGGCTGGCCGGCCGGCAAGGTCAGCTACATCCCGAACTTCGCGGCCGCGCCGCCGGACGCCGCCCCCGTCGCCCGCGCCAGTCTTGACACCCCGGAGGGCGTCCCCCTGCTCCTGTCGATGGGCCGCTTGCACGACGCCAAGGCGCACGACGTCACCCTGCAGGCGCTGACCGAGGTCCCTGACGCCTGGCTGTGGGTCGCCGGCGCCGGACCCTTGGAAGACAAGCTGAAGAGCCTGGCCCACGGCCTCGGGGTCCACAACCGCGTGCGCTTCCTCGGCTGGCGCACCGACGCCTCGGCGCTCTATCGCGCTGCCGATCTCTGCGTCTTCCCCTCCCGCTACGAGCCGCTTGGAAATGTGGTGATCCAGGCCTGGGCCCACGGCCTGCCGGTCGTGGCCGCCGCCAGCAAGGGGCCAGCCAGCCTGATCCGCGACGGCGATGACGGCCTGCTGGTCCCGATCGATGACGCCCCGGCCCTCGCCGCCGCCATTCGCCGGGCCCTGGCCGAGCCATTGCTGCGCGCCGGCCTGGCCCACCGCGGGCAGGCGCGGGTTGAGGGCCAGTTCTCGCCCGCCGCCGTGGTCGGGGCCTGGCGGACGTTGTTCGCCGACCACGGACTTTCCTGATGTGCGGCATCGCCGGCGAGCTCGGTCGCGGCGCGGCGGCGCCGGCGATGATCGCCGCGCTCCAGCACCGTGGCCCGGACGGCGTGCGGCTCGGCGCGGCCCCCGGGGCGGCTCTGGCGCATGCGCGTCTCTCGATCATCGACCTCGAATGCGGCTGGCAGCCGCTCAGCGCCGCCGGCGCGACGGTCGTCGGCAACGGCGAGATCTACAACTACCGGGAACTGACGCGCGATCACGGGCTGGCGGGCGCGCTCGCCACCGGATCGGACTTCGAGCCGCTGCTGCACCTTTACGCACGCGAGGGCCCGGCCGCCTTCGGACGCCTGCGCGGCATGTACGCTTTCTGCCTGGTCGGGGGCGATGGTCGCACCTGGCTGACGCGCGATCCGTTCGGAATCAAACCGCTCTATCTGCTTGAACATGACGCCGGCCTTGCCTTCGCCTCCGAACCGCGCGCCTTCTTCGCCGCCGGCCTGCTGACGCCGCAGGTCGACCGGCAGGCGGCCGACGAGCTGCTCGGCTTGAACTACACGCTCGGGACCCGCGCCACCTTCCAGGGCCTGCGCCGCCTCGCGCCCGGCGAGGTGCTGGAGGTGTGCGACGGCCGGGTTGTCAGCGAGACGCGGACGCCCGCCCTGCCCGCCCGCCGCGCCGCGTCGCGCGGCGACGAGGCGGTCCTGTTGGCTCAGCTCGACGCGGTGCTGGAGGACAGCGTCGGCGTCCATCAGCGCTCCGACGTCCCCTACGGCTTGTTCCTGTCCGGCGGCGTCGATTCCGCGGCTGTGGCCACCGTGATGTCGCGCCTCAACCCCCGGCCGGTGACCGCCTTCACCTGCGGCTTCGACGCCGAAGGCGCCGCCGACGAGCGCGCCCAGGCCGAGCGCGTGGCCCGGGCCCTCGACCTCGACTGGCGCGAGACCCGGTTCGGCGAGGCCGACTTCTGGCGGGTGTTGCCCGAGGCCGCCTGGGCCCTCGACGATCCCACCGCCGACTACGCCGTCCTGCCGACCTGGAAGCTCGCCGAGGCGGCGCGGGCCGATCTCACCGTGGTCTTGACCGGCGAAGGCGGCGACGAGCTGTTCGGGGGCTACGGCCGATATCGCCGCGCGCTGCGACCCGCCTGGTTGGGCGGCCGGCCGGCCGAGCCGCGCGGGGCGAGCGCCGCCGCCCTTGCAAGCTGGCGCGCTGAAGCCGGGCCGCCCGCCGGCCTGACCCGGCTGCAGCGGGCGCAATGGGCCGACGTCGCGACCTGGCTGCCGAACGACCTGCTGCTCAAGCTCGACCGCTGCCTGATGGCTCATGGGCTGGAGGGCCGCACGCCGTTCCTCGATCCCGCCGTCGCCGATTTCGCCTTCACCCTGCCCGACCGGTTCAAGGTCCGCGGCCGCTACGGCAAGTGGCTGCTGCGCCGCTGGCTGGAGCGCGCCTGTCCCGCCGCCGCGCCCTGGGCCCGCAAACAGGGCTTCACCGTGCCCGTCGAGGCCTGGATCGCTCCGCGCGCCGCCGACATCGCGCCGCGGCTGGCGGGGGTCGCGACGTTGCGCGCCCTGCGGCCGGATGCGGCCGAGGCTTTCGCCGCCGGACGGGACCGCTGGCCGTTGCTCTTCTTCGCCGTCTGGGCGTTGATCCACCTGGAGGGCGCCTCGCCGTCGGAGGCCCTCCAAGCCGTCGCCGGGAGACCCTGATGCAGAAGCTGTTCCTGACCACCGCGCTCGCGCTCGCCCTCGCCGCCTGCAACAGCAGCGAGAGGAAGACCGCCGCGGCGGAGGCTCCCGCCAGCACCCCGGCCGTCCCCAGCGGCCCACCGGTCCAGACCGGACCGCCCAACGCCAAGAACCAGCAGCCCGCCTTCGCCGGCCAGACCCGCGCGCCCGAGCAGAAGCTCAACGTCGTCTACCAGGTCAGCGACTACGTCACTGGCATCGAGAGCCCCTGGGGCATCGAGTTCCTGCCCGGCGGCGCCCTCTTGATCAGCGAGAAGCCCGGCCGCCTGCGACTGTTCCAGAACGGCCAGCTCTCCGCCCCGATCACCGGCCTGCCGAAAGTCGACACCCGCGGCCAGGGCGGCCTCCTCGACGTGGCGGTCGCACCCGACTACGCCACCAGCGGCCTGATCTACTGGTCGTTCGCCCAGACCGCGCCAGGCGGCAAGACCAACACCGCCGTCGGTCGCGGCAAGCTCGTCACCGCCGCCGGCCAGGCGCCACGCCTCGAGAACGTGCAGGTGATCTGGCGCCAGCAGCCGAGCTGGGAATCGGACATGCACTATGGCTCGCGCCTGGCCTTCGCGCCGGACGGCAAGCTGTTCGTCACCACCGGCGAGCGTTCCGTCGAGACCGGCCGCGCCCAGGCCCGCAACCCGGCCATGGCCCTGGGCAAGGTCGTGCGGCTCAATCCCGACGGCTCGATCCCGGCCGACAATCCGTACGTCGGCAAGCAGGGCGCCCTGCCTGAGATCTGGTCGATCGGCCACCGCAACGTCCAGGCCGCGGCGATCAACCCGGCGACCGGCGAGCTGTGGGAGATCGAGCATGGCGCCAACGGCGGCGATGAGATCAACATCGCCCGCAAAGGCCGGGACTACGGCTGGCCGACCGCCGCCTACGGTGTCGAGTACAGCGGCAAAATCATCGGCACGGGCGCGACCCAGGCCCCGGGCACGGAACAGCCGCTCTACTACTGGGATCCGGTGATCGCCCCGTCCGGCATGATCTTCTATCAGGCGAGTCTGTTCCCGGCCTGGAAGGGCAGCGTGTTCGTCGGCGGCATGGGCGTCCAGCGGCTCGTGCGCCTGACCCTCAACGGCGAGCGCGTGGTGGGCGAGGAGCGCCTGCTGGAGGAGGTTGGCGAGCGCATTCGCGACGTCACCGTCGGCCCGGACGGGGCGATCTACGTCGCTACCGACAACCCGGAAGGCCGCATCCTGCGCATCGCGCCGCGCGGCTGACCGATCTAGGAAAGTCGAGGGCCCGGCGGTCACGAAGCCGCCGGGCCTTTTTCCTTGCGCGTCAGTCGGCGCGTTGGCGGTTCAGGGCGCCGAGCAGCAGGATCGCCACGCCGGCGACGACAACGACCGGCGCCATGAACATCAGCACTTGGTCGGCGCTGTAACCCGCCTGACGCAGGTCGCCGGCGATCAACGGCCCGGCGATCGAGCCGAGGCGGCCGATGCCGACCGCCGCCCCGGCGCCGGCCGCGCGGACATGCGGCGGATAGAGGGCCGGCGCGACGGCGTAGAGCGAATACTGGGCCCCCAGGACCAGGAAGCCGGCGAGACCCGACAGGATCAGCACCGGGCTCAGCCCGACCGCCTGGCCGAGGCCGAGCATCACCACCGCCAGCAGGGCGTAGGTGATGACCAGCGGCCAGCGGAAGCCCGCGCGGTCGACGAAGAAGCCGAGCATCAGGGCGCCGGCGATGCTGGTCAGGTTGAACGCTAGCGAGGCGGCGGCGCCGTCGGCGGCGGTCAGGCCCTTGTCGATGACCAGGGTCGGGAGCCAGTTCAGCAGCAGGTAGAGCACGATCAGTGTCAGCACAAAGGCCAGCCACAGCAGCACGGTGCTAAGCCCCCGACCCTCGCCGAACAGAGTGCGCATCATGCCGCGCTCCAGGCTCTTGTCCTGTTCGGGGCGGGTCTCGGGCAGGAAGAAGAAGATCACCGGCAGCAGCAGGATCGGCAGCACGCCGCCGATCATGAAGATCGTCCGCCAGTCGAGCTCCGGCGCGAACCGAGCCAGCAGGGCGACGCAGGCGCCGCCGGCCGGCATGCCGCAGAACATGGTGGTCACCGTCGCCGCGCGCCGGTTCGGCGGGCTGATCTCGGTGGCCACGGCAATCAGGTTGGGCATGGCGCCGCCGAAGCCTAGGCCGGTGATCAGCCGGGCTAGCAGCATGTGGTTGAAGTCGTGGGTCAGGGCGGTGATCACCGAGAACACCCCGAACGCCGCGACCGAGCCGAGCAGCACCGGCTTGCGGCCAACACGGTCGGCGAGCCAGCCCCCACCGATGGCGCCGAGCACCAGGCCGATCATCGCCGCGCTGGCCGCGTGGCCGATCTGCGAGGGGTTGAGGCCGAACTCCGGAGCCAGCTTCGAGACCGAAACCCCGAACGCCTGGATGTCGTAGCCTTCAAGCGCGGCGATGAAGAAGCAGATGAGTACGATCAGCCCTGCGCTCGCATGGCCCTTTTGCGTCTGTGTCAAAACGCGCCTCCCCGACCTGTCAGGCGACCAAAGCTTGAGCGCCTTTGTAAGCATTCTATACAGTTTCGGAGAAACTAGGCCAGAGCCCGGAATGGCTCAGCCGAGGGCGTTCTCCAGCACCAGATGGCCGACCGCCGTGTTCGACGCAGGCACGTGATAAAAGCGGTGGGCGACCGTCACCTTCTCGTCCAACGCACCGCGCATGATCAGCCACATGACGAGTTCGATGCCCTCGGACCCCGCCTCGCGCACGTAGTCGAGATGGGGCACGGCCGCCTGGCCGGCCGGGTCGTCGATCAGCCGGTCGAGGAAGGCGTTGTCGAACTCGCGGTTGATCAGGCCGGCCCGCGGCCCCTGAAGCTGGTGGCTCATGCCGCCGGTGCCGAACACCACCACCTTCAGGTCCTCGGGGAAGCTTTCCACCGCCCTGCGGATCGCCTTGCCAAGGTTGTAACAGCGGTTGCCGCTCGGCGGCGGATACTGCACCACGTTCACCGCCAGCGGGATCACCTGACACGGCCACTCGGCGGGCTGGCCGAACAGCAGCGACAGCGGCACGGTCAGGCCGTGGTCGACGTCCATCCTGTTGACGATGGTCATGTCGAAGTCGTCCTGGATCAGCTTCTCGGCCAGATGCCAGGCGAGGGCCGGATGCCCCTTCACCACCGGGACGGGCCGCGGCCCCCACCCCTCGTCGGCCGGCTGGAATTCGTCCGCACAGCCGATGGCGAAGGTCGGTATCAGCTCCAGCGAGAACGCCGAGGCATGGTCGTTGTAGACCAGGATGACGACGTCCGGCTTCTCCTCGGCGATCCACCTCTTGGAGGCCTCATAGCCGGCGAACACCGGCTGCCAGTACGGCTCGCCGGCCTTGCCGTTATCCAGCGCGGCGCCGATGGCGGGGACATGGCTGGTGGCGACGCCTGCGGTGATGTGAGCCATCAGCCTTGCTCCTTCTTGGAGCGGTTGCCCTCGATGGAGCGGCCGCCCTTCAGCATCATCTCGGCGTATTCCGGCTGGGTGACGCCGCTCATGATCGCAGCGATCTGCTGGAACGACAGGCCGTCGGTCGCCGCGATCTTCGAGGTGAAATAGATGTTCCCACCCTGAGCGATCATGCCGTTCCAGTCGCGGTCCAGCACCGCCTGTTTCTGGCTCTCGGTCATCGGCCATTTGTCGAGATAGGCGCGCTCGTCGGCTTTGAACGCCGCGCGGTTCTCGGCCTTCATCAGCGACATGCAGAACTGATTGAGGTGGAAGCCCGCACGGCTCTGCTCGGCGTCGAACAGCACCGTGCCGGGAATGTCGTGATAGGGCTTTTCGGTCATATCAATCCGCCCAGTAGAGGCGCATGGGGTTATCGACGAGGAGCTTGCGCTGCAGCTCGGCCGTCGGGGCGATGTGGGGGATGAAGTCGACCAGCTGCCCCTCGTCCGGGGTGTGGGTCTTCATATTCGGGTGCGGCCAGTCGGTGCCCCACAGCACCCGGTCCGGGAACGCCTCGACCACGCGCCGTCCGAAGGGGATGACGTCCGAATAATGCGGCGGGCCTTCCTTCGACAGCCGTTCGGGGCAGGTCACCTTGCACCAGATGTCCTCGCGGGCGGCCATGAAGGCCATGAAGCGGTCGAACAGCGGGCTGTCGGCCCCCTGCGCCACGTCCGGCGTGCCCATGTGGTCGACGACCAGCGGGGCCGGCAGGGCGAGGAAGAAGTCGGAGAGCTCCTCGAGCTCCGCCGCCTCGAAATAGATCACGATGTGCCAGCCGAGCGGCGCGATCCGCGCGGCGATCTCCTGCAACTCGGCGCCCGGCAGGCGATCGACCAGCCGCTTGACGAAGTTGAAGCGCACGCCGCGCACCCCGCCCTTGTGCAGACGGCGCAGCTCCTCGTCGGTGACGTCGCGCTTGACCGTCGCCACGCCGCGGGCCCGGCCGTCCGAATGGGCGATGGCGTCGAGCAGGGCGCGGTTGTCGGCGCCGTGGCAGGTCGCCTGGACGATGACATTGCGCGTAAAGCCGAGATAGTCGCGCAGGCGGAACAGGTCCTCCTTGGTCCCGTCGCACGGCGTGTACTTGCGGCTCGGCGCATAGGGGAAGACGTCGCCCGGGCCGAACACGTGGCAGTGGGCGTCCACCGCGCCCGGCGGCGGCGTGAAGCGCGGCTTGGCCGGCGACGGGTGCCAGACCCGCCAGCCGAAATCCATGACGAAGGCGGGGCCCTGCTCGCTCATCGGCCCTGCCCCTTCAAGATGGCATCGAGCCGCGGATAGACGCGCCGCGCATTACCCTCGAACACCTTGGCCTTGTCCTCGGCCGAGATCGGCAGGGCGTCGACGTAGCGCTTGGTGTCGTCGAAGTAGTTGCCCGTCTCCGGATCGATGCCGCGCACAGCCCCGACCATCTCCGAGCCGAACAGGATGTTGTCGACGTCGATCACCTTGAACAGCAGGTCGATCCCCGGCTGGTGATAGACGCAGGTATCGAAGAACACGTTTCGCATCACGTGGTCGCGCAGCGCCGGCTTCTTGAGCATGTCGGCCAGCCCCCGGTAGCGGCCCCAGTGGTAGGGGACCGCGCCGCCGCCGTGCGGGATGATGAACCGCAGCGTCGGGAAGTCCTTGAACAGGTCGCCCTCAAGAAACTGCATGAAGGCCGTGGTGTCGGCGTTGATGTAGTGCGCGCCGGTGGCGTGGAAGTTGTGGTTGCAGGAGCCCGAGACGTGGACCATGGCCGGCACGTCCAGCTCGACCATCTTTTCGAAGAACGGATACCAGGAGCGCGCCGTCAGCGGGTCGCTGGTCCAATGGCCGCCCGACGGGTCCGGGTTCAGGTTGCAGCCGATGAAGCCGAGTTCGTTCACACAGCGCTCGAGCTCGGCGATTGAGTTCTCGATCGACACGCCCGGCGACTGCGGCAGCTGGCAGACCCCGGCGAAGGTCTCGGGGAACAGGTCGACCACCCGCTTGATCAGGTCGTTGCAGCGGCGCGTCCACGCCTTGCTGACCGCCTCGTCGCCGACGTGGTGGGCCATGGTCGAGGCGCGCGGCGAGAAGATGGTGAAGTCGGCGCCCCGTTCCTTGATCAGGCGCAGCTGGTTCTTCTCGATCGTCTCGCGAATTTCGTCGTCCGAGATGTCCGGATAGGCCGGATCGACGTCGCCGCCGGCCTTGAAGGCGGCCTTCTGGGCCTCGCGCCAGTCGTCGTGCGGCGCGGGCGCGGTGGTGTAGTGGCCGTGGCAATCGATGATCACGGGCGTCCCCAAAGGTCTGAATTGATGGCGTCGAGCATGGCGGCGAGGTCGTCGGAGATCGCGCCCCTGTAATGCGCGGCCCAGTCCTGCCGCTCGCCGATCGCCTGGCTCATGGTCGGCGGCAGGCCTGCCTCGGCGACGGTGCGGGCGGCCTCGCGCATTTCCTCGGCCCGGCGGGCTCCGTGCTCCAAGGCGCGGGAGATCATGTAATGAGCCGTGCCGTTCCAGTCCGGCAGCGGCAGGAGGTTCGACAGGCTGTCCAGCACCACCCGCTCGACGCCGTAGTGGCGCGCCGCCAGCAGGCTCTCCGTCAACAGCGCCTCGATCCCCTTGATCATTACCGAGCGGCAGAGCTTGGTCGCCGCGGCCCTACCGACGACTTCGGAATAGGCCTCTGCTCCCGCGAAGCCGAGGCCTTCGGCGAACGTCAGGAACTCATCGATGTGCGGCCCGCCCAGCAGCATCGGCGCTGCGATCCGCTTTGGATGGATCGGACTCATCACCGCGGCCTCGACATAGCGGCCGCCGGCGGCGTGGATCGCCTCGGCCGAGGCGATCTTCTGGCTCGGCGAGCAGGAGTTGAGGTCGAGGAAAAAGGCGTCCTTCGCCATCCCCTCGCCCGCCGACTGCGCGGCCTCCAGGTCCCGCGCCGCCGTCACCGCGCTGATCACCAGTCCGGCCCCGCGCACCGCGTCCGCCGCGCTCGAGCCGGCCCGCACCTCAAGCCGCGACAGCGCTCGGCTCGGCCCCGACCCCGCATCGGCCAACAGCAGGTCCCAAACCGCGATCTCGGCCTTCCCCGCCAAATCCTCGGCCAGTGTCTGCCCGACCTCGCCGAAGCCGATCAGGGCGATGCGCGGCAGGGTGCTCATCAGCCCGCCCACACGGCGGCCGGCACATAGACCTCGCCGCGCATCAGCCGGCGAGCGGTGCGCAGCAGCGCCGCGCGTCGGACCTTCAACCCATCCCCTTCCATCGCCACATCCATGGCGACGGTGAAGAAGCCGGTCGGATGCTCGACCTCGATGGACGCGGTGTCGGCGACCATGGCGATCCCCTCGGCCACCGAGCCCGGCAGGACGCAGGCGGTGGCGACGCTGACCGCGCCGAACACGCCGATCGCCTCGTGCACCCGGTGCGGAATGAAGTTGCGGGTGCACACCGCGCCGCCGTGCTGGGCGGGTGCGATCAGGCACATCTTCGGCACCGTCTTCTTTGCGACGTCGCCGAGGCTCATGCGCGGGCCGATCTGCAGGCGGATGGCCTCGACGCGGCCCTTCAGCTCGGCGTCGGCCTCGAGTTCTTCCGGCGTCTCATAGCCGGTCTTGCCGAAGTCGGCGGCGCGCATCACAACGACCGGCATGCCGTTGTCGATGGCGGTCAGCTCGATCCCGTCGACGACATCCCGCGCCGATCCCGTCGGGAGCAACGCGCCGCAACTTGATCCGGCGACGTCCAGGAAATCGATCGGGATCGGCGCCGCCGTCCCCGGCACGCCGTCGATCCGCGCCTCGCCGTCATAGCGAACCTGACCGCCGGGGGTCTCGATGGCCGCCACCGCCAGGCTCCTGGTGTTGAGCATGTTGATGCGGACCTCGGTCACGCCGTCCCTGGCCGCGACCAGGCCTTCCTCGATCGCGAACGGGCCGACCCCGGCCAGCAGGTTGCCGCAGTTCTGGCCCGCGTCGATCCGCGCCTCGTCCACCACCGCCTGCAGGAACAGGTAGTCGACGTCGGCGTCGGGATGTGTCGACGGGCCGACCACCGCGATCTTGCTGGTGAGTGGATGGGCGCCGCCCATGCCGTCGATCTGGCGCGGGTCCGGCGATCCCATGGCGGCGAGCAGCACCGCATCGCGCGCCGCGACGTCGGCGGGCAGGTCCTCGAGGCGGAAATAGAGACCCTTGGAGGTCCCGCCGCGCATCACCGTGCAGGGGATCGCCCGCTGGTTCACGGCGCTTCGTCCACCCAGCGCAAGCCCTTCTCCGCCAGACGCTCGCGCATCTTGTAGATGTCGAGACCGAGCTCGCCGGCCTGCAGGCGGGCGCGCTTATCGCCCTCGTTCTCTTCGCGCTTTCGCGCCTGCTCAGCGACGTCGGCCGCCTCCTCGCGGCGGACTACGCAGACCCCGTCGTCGTCGGCCACGATCACATCGCCCGGATTGACCAGGGCGCCGGCGCAGACCAGCGGCAGGTTCACGTTGCCGACCGTCTCCTTGATTGTGCCCTGGGCGAAGATCGCCTTCGACCACACGGGGAAGCCCATTTCCGTCAGCACCGCCACGTCGCGGACGCCGGCGTCCATGATCAGGCCGCGCACGCCGTGCGCCATCAGCGAGGTCGCCAGCAGGTCGCCGAAGAAGCCGTCCTCGCAGGGGCTGGACGGCGCCACCACCAGCACGTCGCCGGGATTGCACTGCTCGACCGCGACGTGGATCATCCAGTTGTCACCGGGGGAAACCTGGCAGGTCACGGCCGAGCCGGAGATCGACGCGGGGCGGTAGATCGGCCGCATATAGGACGCCAGCAGGCCCTTGCGGCCCTGCGCCTCGTGCACGGTTGCGACGCCGTACTTGCCGAGCGCGTCGACGACGGCGCTCTCGGCGCGTTTGATGTTGCGGACGCACAGGCTCATGCGGGCAGCTCCTCGGTGTCGATTTCCGCCTGGGTCGCGGCGTTGTAGCGCGGACCTTCGACGGTCCGCGGATTGATCAGCTCGTCCAGCTTCGCCAGCGTGGCGGCGTCCAGCGTCACAGCGTCGGCCCCGGCGTTCTCTTCCAGGTGGTCGAGGCGCGTGGTGCCGGGGATCGGGATCACGTCCTCGCCCCGCGACAGCACCCAGGCCAGCGCCGCCTGGGCCGGCGTGCAGCCGGCCTCGCGCGCCGCGGCGATGAAGCCGTTCAGTAGGGCCCGGTTGTGGGCGAACGCCGCGCCCTGGAAACGCGGCATGAAGGTGCGGATGTCCCCATGCGGCAGGGCGGCGGCGTCCATCACCCCCCCGGCCAGGAAGCCGCGCGCCAGCGGGCTGAACGCCACGAAGGCCGTGCCCAGTTCACGGCAGGCGTCCAGCACCGCCACCTCGGGATTGCGGGTCCACAGCGAATACTCGCTCTGCACGGCGGCAATCGGATGGACGGCGTGCGCGCGGCGGAGGGTGTCGGCCGAGACTTCCGACAGGCCCAGGGTCCGCACCTTGCCCTCGGCGACCAGGTCAGCCAGCGCGCCGACGCTGTCCTCGATGGGCACGTCCCGGTCCCAGCGGTGTAGGTAATAGAGGTCGATGACCTCGGTCTTCAGGCGGCGCAGGCTGTCCTCGCAGGTGCGCTTCAGTGTCTCCGGCCGCCCGTCGATCTCACGCTTGCCGTCGGCGCCCTTGAACATGCCGCACTTGGACGCCAGGACGTATTCGCCCCGCCGCCCCGCCAGCGCATCGCCGACCAGGGTCTCGTTGGCGCCGAACCCGTAGAGCGCGGCGGTGTCGAGGAAGGTGTAGCCCAGGTCGAGGGCGCGGTTCAGCAGGCGCGCCCCCTCGTCCGCCGGCGGCGGCGCGCCGTAGGCGTGGCTCAGGCTCATGCAGCCCAGGCCGACGGCCGAGACCGCGAAGGGACCGAGGCGACGGGTGCGCATGCGGACGCTCCTAGAGCAGGCTCTTTTCGATGACGTCGAGGGCGCGGTAGGCGGGCAGCACCTGGGCGAACGAGGCGTTCGGCTCACGGCCCTCGCGGATGGCGGCGAAGAACTCGCGGTCCTGCAGCTCGATGCCGTTCATCGACACGTCGACCGTGGAGACGTCGATCGGCTGTTCCTTGCCGTCCACCAGGTCGTCGTAGCGGGCGATGTAGGTGCCGTTGTCGCAGATGTAGCGGAAGAAGGTCCCCAGCGGCCCGTCGTTGTTGAACGACAGGCTGAGCGTGCAGATCGCGCCGGACTTGGTCTTCATCTGGATCGACATGTCCATGGCGATCCCCAGCTCCGGGTGGATCGGTCCCTGGACGGCGCGGGCGACGACGATCTCCTCCCCGGTCTGGTAGGCGAACAGGTCCACCGTGTGCGCCGCGTGGTGCCACAGCAGATGGTCGGTCCAGCTGCGCGCCTGGCCGAGCGCGTTCAGGTTCTTGCGGCGGAAGAAGTAGGTCTGGACGTCCATCTGCTGGATCGCCAGTTCGCCGGCCTGGATCTTCTTGTGCACGTACTGGTGCGAGGGGTTGAACCGGCGAGTGTGGCCGGCCATCGCCACCAGGCCGCTCGTTTTCGCAGCTTCGGTGATCTTCTCGGCGTCGGCCAGGTTGTCGGCCATCGGGATCTCGACCTGCACATGCTTGCCGGCCTCCAGGCACTGGAGCGCCTGAGCGGCGTGCATCTGGGTCGGAGTGGCCAGGATCGCCGCCTCGACGCCCGGCTGGGCGAGGGCCTCGCCGAGGTCCTGGGTCCAGTGCGGAATCCTGAACCGCTCGGCAACGTCGCGCGTGGAGTCGGCGCTGCCCCCGGCCAGGCTCACGACCTCGATGTCGGGGATGTTGGCGATCGCTTCGAGGTGCTTGATCCCGAAGGCGCCTTGACCGGCGAGAACGATCTTCATGGCTTTCTACGTCCCTTCTAAGCCTTCGCGAGCGGGAGCCCGACATAGTTTTCAGCCAGCGTCGTCTGCGCCGCCCGCGAGCTGCGGATATAGGCCAGCTCGGCGAGCTGCATGCGGCGGTCGAAGCCGTCCATGGTGGGGAAGCGGTGGGTCAGGCCGGTGAACCACCAGGAGAACCGCTCGGCCTTCCAGACCCGGGCCAGCGCTCGTTGCGAATAGCCGTCGATGCCGGCGGCCGAGCCGGCGCGGTAGACGTCGATCAGCCCCTCGGCCAGCATGGTCACGTCGGTGACGGCCAGGTTCATGCCCTTGGCGCCGGTCGGTGGGACGATGTGGGCGGCGTCGCCGCACAGGAAGAGGGCGCCGTAGCGCATCGGCTCGGTCACGAAGCTGCGCAGCGGGGCGATGCTCTTTTCGAATGACGGGCCGCGGGTCACCCTGGCGCCGGCCGGCCCCAGGCGCAGGCACAGTTCGTCCCAGAAGCGGTCGTCCGGCCATGCCTCGAGTTCATCGTCGAGCGAACATTGGATGTAGTACCGGCTGCGGGTCAGCGAACGCATGCTGGCCAGGGCGAAGCCGTTCTCGTGGTTCGAGTAGATCAGCTCGTGGTCGCAAGGCGGCACGTCCGCCAGCACGCCCAGCCAGCCGAACGGATAGACCCGCTCGAAGGTGCGCAGGACGTCGTCCGGAATGCTCGGCCGGCTGACCCCGTGATAGCCGTCGCAGCCGGCGATGAAGTCGCAGTCGAGCCGGCGCTCGGCCCCGTCCTTGCGGAAGGTGACGTAGGGCTTGGATCCGGCGATCTCGTGCAGGGCGACGTCCTCGGCGTCCCAGACGATCTGCACGCCGCGGTCCTCGGCGGCGTCGAAGAGGTCCTTCATCACCTCCTGCTGGCCGTAGACGGTGACCGTCTTGCCGCCGGTCAGCTCGGCCATGT
The DNA here is from genome assembly GCF_044236515.1 of Phenylobacterium sp. Lineage (GTDB taxonomy): Bacteria > Pseudomonadota > Alphaproteobacteria > Caulobacterales > Caulobacteraceae > Phenylobacterium. The sequence continues at coordinate 4,702 of NZ_JBIIGK010000033.1, read as the reverse complement.
CGACGCGGAAGATCTCGCCGTCGTAGGCGAGGTTGGTGCCGGTGTGGACGAGGCCTTCAGCGCGCAGCCGGGCGTCGAGGCCGAGCTCGGTCATCAGGTCGACGGCGACCTGCTCGACAACGCCGGCCCGAACCCGGCCCTCGACGTACTCGCGATCCTTCCGCTCCAGCACCACGGCGTCGATGCCGGCCTTGCGGAGCAGGTGGGCCAGGAACATGCCCGCGGGGCCGGCGCCGACGATGGCGACCTGGGTGCGGGTCGGGATCGGATTGTCTGCCACGGCCATCTCCCTTATCGCCGCTACAATAGGCCCCGCGCCCGCGCTTTGGATGGATGGGCGGCCCCTAAACTTGGACTTTTCGCCCACTGCGGGGTTGCCCTCGCCGGCCGCCGGTGAGAAGCATCGCCCATGGCCGGCGACCTCATCCCCCGCTTCTTCCTCTATGGCGAAGCTCCGCGCGCGGTCGGCGACCGGTATCTACACTTGGAGGCTCTGGACGACCGCACGCGGCCGGCCAACTGGAACATTCGCCCCCACGCTCACTCCAACCTCAGCCACGTCTTTGTCATCGCCGCCGGGGGTGGAACGATGCGGGCCGACGGCCAGACGGAGGCCTTCCAGGCGCCCTGCCTGATGATCGTGCCGTCGGGCGTCGTCCACGGGTTCAGCTTTCTGGAAGAAACCCACGGCTCGGTGCTGACCATCTCCGACGCCTACCTGCAGGACCTGCTGCGCCGCGACCCGGCCCTGCAGCGGGCCTTCGCGGCGGCCCGTCCGCTGCCGACGCCAGACGCCGACCTCTTCGGGCGCCTTCTGGAGCGGCTGGCGCGCGAACTCGGCTGGACCGCCCCGGGCCACGCGGCGGCGGTCGAGGCCCTGCTCGTCACCCTCGCGGTGGAGATCCTGCGCCTCACACACCACGCCGAGGAGGTCGAGCCGCCCCGCGCCGGCGCGCCGGCCGCCCTGGTCGCGCGCTTCCGCGAACTAGTCGAGGCCCGCTATCGCGAGCAGACCCGGGTCGAAGCCTACGCCGACCTCCTGGGCGTGAACGCCAAGCGGCTGCGCGGCGCCTGCCTGCGCATCGCCGGCGCCACGCCAGGCCGCATCATCCAGGACCGCCTGCTGCTCGAGGCCAAGCGGCTGATGCTCTATTCGAACATGACGGTGGCCGAGGCCGCCTACTACCTCGGCTTCGACGATCCGGCCTATTTCACCCGCGTGTTCACCAAGCGCTGCGGCCAGCCTCCGCGCGCCTTCCGCAACGGCGCCGCCGTCGCCGCCTGACGCAAAAAAACTCGCGCCGGTGTCGGGCCGGGGCATAGTCGGCCGTCCTGGTGGGAAGAAAGGCCGCGCCCGATGCTCTACGCCATCCTCTGCTACAACGACGAAGCCGCCGTCAGCGCCTGGACCAAGGCCGAGGATGACGCCTGCATGGAGCGGCTGATGGTCGTCCAGCAGGGCCTAGCCCGCCAGGGCAAGCTCGGCCCCGTCGCCCGGCTCCTGCCGACGACCGCCGCCACCACCCTGCGCAAGGGCCGTGAGGAACTGGTCATCGACGGACCGTTCGCCGAGACCAAGGAACAGCTCCTCGGCTTCTACATCGTCGATGTCGCCTCGCTGGACGAGGCCCTCGACATCGCCCGCGACCTCGCCAAGGCCAACGGCTCGGGCGGCTGCTACGAGCTGCGCCCGGTCGGCATCTTCAATCCCGCCGCCGCTATTGCCGCTGAGCCGGCATGAGCCTCGACCCGGCCTGGATCGAAGCGGCCGTCACCGCCGCACGGCCCCAGGCCATGGGCGCCCTGCTGCGCTACTTCCGCGACCTCGACATCGCGGAGGAGGCGTTCCAGGAGGCCTGCCTTCGGGCGCTGAAGTCCTGGCCGGCTAACGGCCCGCCGCGCGACCCGGCCGCCTGGCTGATTATGGTCGGCCGCAACGCCGCCCTCGACGGGGTCCGCAAGGCCGCCCGCAACCAGGAACTGCCTGACGAGGCCCGCCTATCCGACCTCGATGACGTCGAGGCGCCGATGGCCGACCGCCTGGACGGCGCCGATTATCGCGACGACGTCCTGCGGCTGCTGTTCATCTGCTGCCACCCCGACCTGCCAGCCGGCCAGCAGATCGCGCTAGCCCTGCGGATCGTCTCGGGCCTGACCGTCCGCCAGATCGCCCGCGCCTTCCTGGTCTCAGAAGCGGCGATGGAGCAGCGGATCACCCGGGCCAAGCGCGTGGTGGGCGCCGCCGACGTGCCGTTCGAGACCCCCGGCGCGATCGAGCGCGCCGAACGCGTCGGGGCCGTCGCGGCGATGATCTACCTCGTCTTCAACGAAGGCTATTCGGCCGGCGCCACGCCGGAGCGGGCCCAGCTCTGCGAGGAAGCGATCCGCCTCGCCCGCCTGCTGCTGCGCCTCTTCCAGACCGAACCGGAGATCATGGGTCTTGCTGCCCTGATGCTGCTCCAACACGCCCGCGCCGCCGCCCGCTTCGACGCCGCCGGCGAGGTCATCCTGCTCGACGATCAGGACCGCGCGCTGTGGGACGGCAAGTTGATCGCCGAGGGCCTCGCCCTGATGGACAAGGCCATGCGCCATGGCCGGCCCGGCCCCTACCAGGCCCAGGCCGCCATCGCCGCCTTACATGCCCGCGCCGGCAGACCCGAAGACACCGACTGGGCGCAGATCGACCAGCTCTACGGCGCCCTGGAGCGCATGCAGCCCTCGCCGGTCGTCACCCTCAACCGCGCTGTGGCGGTCATGAAGGTGCGCGGCCCCGAAGCAGCGCTGGAGATGATCGAGCCGCTGGCCGAGCGACTGTCCGGCTATTTCCACTTCTTTGGCTTCAAGGGCGCGCTGATGCTGCAGCTCGGCCGCGAGCGTGAGGCCCGCGTCGCCTTCGATCAGGCGATCGCCCTGGCCAACACCGCCGCCGAGGCGGCGCACATCCGCAAGCACCTCGACAAGCTGATCGAGGACGCCGCGCCCAGCGCCGGCGCCGCCTGATAGGGACGACCATGAGACCAATTTTCGCCGCCGCCGCCGTCGCCGCCGCCCTTGCGGCCTGCTCGAAGCCGCCGGAGACCACCGAGGCCGCTGCGCCGAAGACGGCCCAACCGCCGGCGGCCGCGCCCGTCACCACGCCCGCCGGCGTCTACGCCCTCGATCCATCGCATACTTCGGTGACCTTCGAGGTGCGCCATATCGGACTGACCAACTTCACCGCCGGCTTCGACAAGGTGTCGGGCGAGCTGAAGTTCGACCCTGCCAACCCCGCGGCTATGACCGTCAGCGCCGAGCTGGCCGTCGCCTCGCTCGACCTGCCGGCCCCGCCCGCAGGGTTCCATGATGAGCTGATGGGGCCGGTCTGGTTCAACGCCGCCGCTCACCCGACAATCCGCTTCCGCTCGAGCCGGGTCGAGCCGACCGGCGCCCGCACGGCACGGGTGACCGGCGACCTGACGCTACGCGGCGTCACCCGTCCGATCGTCCTGGAGGTCCGCTACAACGGCGGCTACCCCAAGGGCGCCGTCGACCCCGGCGCCGACCGCATCGGCTTCTCCGCCCAAGGGGTGGTGAAGCGCTCCGAGTTCGGCATGGCCATCGGCGTGCCGGCGCCCGGGTCGGACATCGGCGTCGGCGACGAGGTGAAGGTGCGAATCGAAACCGAGTTTGCTCGCGGCTGACCCTTCAGCCCTTCGGGGCCGGCATCGGCGTCAGCGCCTGAGCCGCCGCCTTCTGCGCGTCGTGTTCGGCCGGGGGCAGGGCGATCAGGCCGCGCTGCTGCAGGTAGCCGCCGCGTCCAGCGGCCGCGTCAGAAACGAAGGCGTTGACGTATTCGCGCAAGCCCGGTGTCACGCCGATGTTGGCCTTCTTGACGTAGATGTAGAGCGAGCGCGACAGTGGATAGGCGCCGCTGGAGATCGTCTCGAACGACGGCGCCACGCCTTCGACCGTCGCGGCCTTGACCCGGTCCATGTTGTTCTCGAGGAACGAGTAACCGAAGACGCCCAGGGCGTTCGGGGTCTTCTCCAGGGTCTGAACGATGGCGTTGTCGTTCTCGCCGGCGTCGACCCAGGCGCCGTCGCGGCGCAGGGTGTGGGACCGCTCCTTGAAGCCGTTCTCGTCGGACTTCTTCAGCGCCGCCATGGCCGGCAGCTTCTCCGCGCCCTTCTCCATCGCCAGTTCGACGAAGGCGTCGCGCGTGCCGGAGGTCGGCGGCGGGCCGTAGACGAGGATGCGCTGATCGGGCAGCCCGGGCGAGGCCGCGGCCCAGGCGCCAGCGGCGTTGGCCGCGAAGCCTGCGCCCTGCGGCAGTTCGGCGGCCAAAGCCCGGTAGATCTGCTCGCGCGTGATCGTGAAGGTCGGCGAGGCCTTGGCGTTGGCCAGAACGATGCCGTCATAGCCGATCTTGAGCTCGACGATCTCGGTGACGCCGGCAGACTGACAGGCGTCCCACTCCGACTTCTTCATCGCCCGCGAGGCGGTGGCGATGTCGGGGAAGCCCGCGCCTGTGCCGCTGCAGAACAGCTTGATTCCGCCGCCGGTGCCCAGGCTCTCGACCTTGGCGGCCGCGCCCCCGGTGGTTCGGGCCACCGTCTCGGCGACCCGGGTCGCGAACGGGAAGACGGTCGAGGAGCCGGCCGCCCAAACCTGGCTGCGGCCGGCGCCGCCGCTCGTCCCGCCGGCTTGGCCGCCGCCCTGCCCG